>JAYVSE010000110.1:0-76326 GCA_043775635.1 Planctomycetaceae bacterium
ACTGAACTCAATGAGCACTGTCCAAACCGACCGAGTCGAGAAAAAAACCGAAGTCGGAAGCTATTTCATTTCTAACTATCCACCCTACAGTCGGTGGAATGTTGATGCGCTCGTTGACGTGCGTAAGTCGCTTGATTCACCGCCTCATGGAGCAACGCCGTTGGGTTTGTATTTGCACATTCCGTTTTGCCGGAAGCGATGCAAGTTTTGTTATTTCAAAGTCTTCACCGACGTGAACGCTGCCGACGTGCAACGATATGTGGACGTGCTCTGCAATGAGATTTCGCTGGTCAGTCAACTCGCAGTGATGGGCAAACGACCGTTTCGTTTCGTTTATTTTGGTGGTGGAACCCCGAGTTTCCTATCACCAAAGCAACTGACATCTTTAGCGGAGCGGCTGCGCGAACATATCAGTTGGGATGGTGCCGAGGAGGTTACCTTTGAATGCGAGCCTGGCACTTTGAGCGAAACCAAGGTCAAAACGTTGCGACACGATGTCGGTGTAACACGGCTCAGCCTCGGGATCGAGAATTTCAGCGACAAATTGCTTGAGGAGAACGGTCGCGCTCACTTGTCGAAGCAAGTTTTCACCGCCTGGGAATGGATCAGCGCTGCACAGTTTCCCAACGTCAACATCGATTTAATTTCTGGCATGGTGGGCGAGACCTGGGACAACTGGCGCGAAAATATCCGTCGGACGATCGAGCTTAGTCCTGACAGCGTTACGATTTATCAAATGGAGCTGCCGTTCAATACGGTTTACAGCGCTGACATTCTCGGCAATAAAACCGAAACCCCCGTCGCCGATTGGCCAACGAAACGAGCCTGGGTTGACTATGCCTTTACGGAACTAGCAGCTTCTGGGTATAGCGTCAGCAGTGCTTACACGATGGTCAAAGACGCGTCCAAAGTAAATTTTTCCTATCGCGACAACCTCTGGATGGGCTCCGACTTGCTCGCAACCGGTGTGGCAAGTTTTGGCCACGTCAGCGGTGTTCACTACCAAAACTTTGCTGACCTCGATAAATACTACGCCGCAATCGATAACGATTCGTTGCCCCTGGGACGTGGGTACGTCGCAACTCGCCATCAATTGCTTGTTCGCGAAATGATCCTGCTGATGAAACGTGGCTATCTCGATATCGCCTACTTTCGCGACAAGTTTGGTGTTGATATTCATCAGCAATGGGCCGACGAGTGGGCTCAATACGTAACCGCTGGCTGGGTCGTGATTGCAGGTGACAGCATCACGTTAACACGTGAAGGTTTGTTACGAGCGGATGCGTTGCTGCCCGCATTTTTTGAAGCGGAGCATCAGGGAGTACGTTACACGTGAGCGCCGCGTTGCCGCACCAGTCGTTCTGGATGGGACAATTTGAAGCGACGTTTCCGAGTGGGCGTTTTTACACGACCAACCACATGTGGGCGATCCCCACCGCGGCGGGTTCTTATCGCTTTGGCTTGACCTCTTATGCCGTCCGGCTCCTGCAGGACGTATATTTTCTTGACTTCATCGTCGAACCATCCATGACATTGACGCGACGCCAACAAGTCGGGGCGATCGAAAGTAAAAAAGCCGAAAGCGACCTTTTTTCCCCCACAGCGGGGATCTTAATCGATATTAACCGTGCAGCACTGAACGACCCCTCGATTATCAATGTCGAGGTTTATGCCGGTGGCTGGCTGCTGGAAATCATGCCTGAATCCAAGGCGGATTTGCTCGATCTTGAAGCCTATTTAGTTCATCTCCAGTCAGCCTGGGAAGTGGCCCAACGCACGATCAAGGGCCAGATTTAGCGATTGCTTAGGATCGAGCGGGAAATAAGTGTCCGGTACCTTTTGTGCAAAGCACCCGAAGGGCGAGTTCCTCGCAAAAGGTACCGGACACTGATTTCCCGCTCCTTACGCAATAATTTTTTCAAAAACTTACTTGCACCTTTTGTGGAGTGACGTAGGTTTCCGCTGTCGGCGTTGTCTCTTCACCTGTGGTTGCAAGCGAGAGCAGTCAGACAACCTTTTCAGCAACTCGTCTCATCAATGAACGGCCCTTGCCCTGCATGGTGCCGCAAACGAACCCAATGAATTGTCAAGAACTGGCCAATCGGCTCGCGTTGCTGTATCCAGATACGACGCCTCACGAAATCGCGAGGATGTGCCTGCTGATACTCACAGCCGCCAAAAATCCGCTGACGCTGCAAAGCGACGAAGCCTTAAAAACAGCGTGGCGTGCCGCTAATTTTCGCCTCGATGCTGCTGCGGATCAACATGCTGCCATGACAGCCGAGCTGGAAAGTCTTTGCGCTGACGGTCCGATCCGCTTCTCACCCGAACAAATCTGGATTTTGTTAAGGGCCGTAAAAGTTCAAAGCCAATTGCTAGAGCTTTACACAGAGATTCCGGCGCTCGTTTAGAATCGTTCGATAAATAAGTGGGATAGGCTTCCAGCCTGTCGTATTGAAAATGACAGGCTGGAAGCCTATCCCACTTCAAAAAATCGGACACTTATTGATCGAACGACCTAAGCTGCTGCCGTTATCGGCACAGGAAGGGGGGCCAGATCATTGGGCGCATCCGTTCGTTCGGTCTTGTCAAGCGTTGGCAACATCGGTGAATCGACCGTCGCCGAAGCCGGGCCGACTCCGAGGATTCGCATGCCAAAACGAAGCGCTGGCACCGCTCGTAAATTGGCCTCGAACAGCAGTCCCAACGCGGCCAACCGTCCCAGCGACGAGACGCCAAACAAAATATAGTAGCCGGTTTCACCCACACCATTGGACTTCAGCAGCCAAGCACCAATCAGTGCCCCGGCACACCATGCTGAAGTATTAGCCAGATTGTAATACGTCAGCATTTTTGTTCGGCGCTCCACCGGTAACGCTTCAAAGAACAGCAGGAAGAATCCAAGTTCGTAAGCGGCCCACATCGTCCCGCTCAGCACCTGAACCGAAAGCAACCAATAAAAATTCTGGGACACGATCCAGAGTGATGAAAGCGGGATGATCCCGATACCGCCGATCCATAACAGCATTTTCGCACCACCACGATGCGCGACATTCACCCACCAGGAAAGGGCCGCGACTTTTGCTAAGAAACCAACCGAAAGCAACGCGACAAAGCCTGCGTAGGAATAATGCAGTTCTTCGAGCATGTAAGATGCGAAATACGGACCCGATATTTGCACCATCCCTTGGACCATCACCAAATAGGCCAGCAATCGAATGCCTGAAACATTCAACCCGTCCACCCTCGATGGCGTTCGATTGGCCTTTGCACGACTGGGCCTGGACAACCGCCCCAAGCGCCCCAAGCCATCTGGCGTTTGATGTCGCGCGAGCCAATAGACGGACCACATTCGAAATACACCCGCGATCACAAACAAACCAGCGAATCCTGCCAATGCCCGATCGCTTGCTTCAGCCCATTGAAGTAATGCTCCGCCGCCAACCAATCCCGTCAGGGTCATCATTTGCGATATACGAGTTCGCCTTGCGAAGTAACGCGGCCGGATTTTTCCTGGAACGATTGTTTCGATCCACGTGTTCCAGGCCGGCCCGCCTGCTAATCCTCCCGCCCAGTAAATCGATGCGATCACAAGCAAAACGCTAAGCGACATGGACCCGGTCAACGCGGCAATCACAAGCGGAACGAACGCTAGTCCCTGCATCGCGGAGCAGAGTACAATCCATTTCTTCTCTGACCCAATCCACTTCACGGCGCGTAACGAGATGAGTTGCAAGACCCCGCCAGCTAACAGCGGAACGCTTGAGACCAATCCCGCTGACACCTCGCCCAAGCCAATCGCGAGCGCAAACGCAGCAAAGTAGGTTTCTCCAACACCAACCATCACTCCGAAGGTGGCACCATCAGCCATGCTAGCGCGGAGATTGGATCTCGCTTGCTGTTTGTCGGCATCCCGACGGTCGCTGTCGAAATCTGAATTTGGTTTGGATTGAGCGGACAAATTAAGCGTCGGCTGTTGTCGTTCAGTGGCGGGGGCGAGCATGCGGTCAGTTATCGACAAATCTGGGGAGCAACGTCAAGGATAGCCTATTAGACAGACTTGCATTGTTCAAAGTTCGCGACTTGGTCGCCACAGCAAAAATTGCGGTTCTTGTGAACCTTAGTTCTCTTAGGACCGTTCGATCAATAACTGTCCGGTTTTTGAAGTGGGATAGGCTTCCAGCCATTTTGTACCCCACAATTTGAAATAGACCCCTGTGAGCTCGCCTCACAGGTGAATAAGTTTTGAAGTTAGTGCGGAAGCCCTTCCGGAACTCCCCAAATCTCCGCTTCACGCCGCCTATGGCGGCGTGAAGCGGAGATTTGGGGAGTGGTCGTGGTTGCCGTGTTTTCTAACAATAAAACTTAGGCTCATGCCAGCAAGCTGGCATGGGGCCGGAACTATTGAAACTTGTGGGGTATAAAAAGGCTGGCAGCCTATCCCACTCATTGATCGAGCGTTCACTTAGTTGGCGCTGTCCAGCTTAGGTCGGCTAGCTCACCAGTGCCATCGCCAAACGGATTGACTTCCGTCTTCATCCGGCTGAGCATCGAGAGCCAGAGGTTGTTCAGCGGCGTTTCTTTTGGGTAACGAATGTGCCGCCCAGATTTGACAGTGCCGCAACCGCTTCCTGCCAAAAGTATCGGTAAGTCATCGTGATTATGGGCATTGCCGTCTGAGTTGCCGCTGCCGTAGGCAACCATGACATGGTCTAGTAGCGTACCGTTTCCCTCGGGCGTCGCTTTCAGTCTTTGAAGCAAATAGGCCAATTGCTTAATATGGAATTCATTAATCTGTCGAATCTTAGCCTTCTTGGCTTGGTCATTACCATGATGTGATAAGTCGTGATGGCCTTCGGGAACTTCAATGAATGGGTATGGTTTATTGCTTCCTTCATTGGCGAGGACAAATGTGATCACGCGCGTCACGTCTGACTGGAACGCCAACACCATCAGGTCACACATCAGTCGGATATGTTCATCGTAGGCAGCCGGAATCGAATCGGGCGCAACGAAGTCCGGACGCGCAATCGGTGGGAGTTTCTCCGACTTATCAATCCTCAACTCGATGTCTCGCACGGCTGAGAAGTACTCGTCCAACTTGCGAACATCATTGCCTGACAAATGCCCAGTCAGGTCTCTGGAGTCTTCGCTCACGAAATCAAGGATGCTCTTGCGCTGCGCATTTCGTTTGGCCTGTTGGGCATCGGGCGTGGATGCGAATAGACGATCAAACACCAGTTTGGGATTGATTTCTTTGGGCAATGGTTGGGCCGCTGACCTCCATGACATCGTTGATGAATAGACGCAGCTATACCCGGAGTCACAGTTCCCTGCCATCGCACCATGTTCGCAACCGATTTCAAGCGACGGCATTCGTGTTCGGTCGCCAATGCGAGCAGCCGCGATCTGATCGACAGAAATTCCAACATGAATATCTGTGCCGTCGGTCTTACGTGGTTGAGCACCGGTCAGAAAGGCACTCAGTGCCCGCGCATGATCTCCACCGCCATCGCCATGGGGACGTGCCTTGTCGGCGGTCAACCCAGTCAGCACAAGAAGCTGGTCGCGTACCGGTGCCAGCGACTTTAAAATGGGTGGTAGCTCGAAGTCGCTTCCTTCGATCTTGGGCGTCCAGTCCTCCATGTTGACACCGTTGGGCACGTATAGAAATGCCATCCGATTAGGCGAGTCAGGAGTTGCCTCGCTGTTATCGGCCCACGCCGTCATCGGTCGCATCGACTCCAGCCAAGGAAGCGACATGACAACTCCGACACCTCGTAAGATGGTTCGGCGGGATAGATTATCCGAGTAGTTCATGAGAATGCCTTTGTAGTGTGGAAGTCAATTCTACGGTGTTTGGTTTCCACGACGCAGACGAAATGGATCGCTTTTGACGATTTCGGCAATCAATACGGAAAACTTGTAGTCGTGTTCGGCGACTTGGTTGGCGATTTTCTCCACGCTCGGCTGGTCGTAATATTCCAGCCCTCGGCCCAAACCATAGGTCATCATTTTCTCGATCAGGCATCGGGCGAAGGCGCGAGGTCGCTCGCGAATGGTTCGTTTCAGTTCTTCCGGGCCAGCGATCTTGGTGCCGTCTGTCAACTCGCCAGATGGATCAATGGGAAACTCACCGTCTTTGGTACGGAACGCCCCGACGGCATCATAGTTTTCCAGTGCGAAACCGATCGGGTCCATCTTGGCGTGGCAATTCGCACAGCTAGGATTCTTTCGGTGGGCCTCCATTCGTACTCGCAACGAGCCGGTTGCGACCGTCTTGTCTTCCGGTAACTCAGGTACATTCGCGGGTGGAGGTGGCGGTGGAGCGCCGAGGATCTGCTCCAACACCCAGCGTCCTCGTTTTACTGGTGAAGTCCGCGTTGGATTAGATGTTACGGTCAGCACACTTGCTTGGGTAAGCAATCCTCCTCGTGAGCTAGACTGCAACGACACACGACGAAATTCATCACCTTGAATCGGTACGCCTCCCGAGATGGAGGCAGGTTGTCCCATCCAGTTTCCTTTGGTGTCGACAATGCCATAGTGTCGTGCTAGTGGCTCGTTCAAGAATGTGTAATCTGCGTCCAAGAGATTCAAGATGCTGCGATCTTCTCGCATCACCGATTCAAAGAACATCGCTGTCTCCCTAAGCATCGATGTCCGTAACTTATCATTGAACGATGCGAAGAGTGTTCCGTCGGGGGCAACCCATTCCAATCGTTTCAGTTGCAACCACTGCAGCGCAAAGTTCTCGACCAACGCCACGGATTTCGGATCAGATAACATCCGTTGCACCTGCGATTCAAGCTTGGATGAAAGTTCCTTTCGCTGCGCCAGATCGAGCAACTCATCGTCTGGCATTGTGCTCCAGAGGAAATACGACAACCGCGAAGCGAGTTGAAATTCATCAAGCGGTTGTGTTTCACCCTCGAGCAATCGATCATCCAACTCCACCCGGAATAGAAACTTCGGCGAACACAAAGCGGCTTGCATCGCCAGTTGGATACCGGCTTCCCACTTATTACCATCCGTGACGTATAAATCGACGAGTTTTGCCAGTCGCTGAATCTCCTCGGCTGTCGCTGGTCTGCGATATGCACGCCGTAGAAACTTTGCGAGAACTTCTTGAGTCTGCTCACTGATCGATTTGTCGGCAGCGCATGCTAATAACTTTCGTTGGCTCGCCGGGCGAGTGTCGAGAGGGCCTTCCAAGGCCAAGTACATCACATTTTCTGCAGCCGCCAAGTAACGTTCCATTAACACTGGGGACAGGCTTAGTACGTCTCCGATATTATCAAATCCGTGTCCGATATCATCGGAAGGGAAATCTTCGGTCGGATCAAAATCGACCCCAATCAGATCGCGAATCGTATTGCGATACTCGTTGCGGTTCAGCCGCCGCATGGTCACTCGTCCCGGATTAGGCTTCGCGTTTCGAGTCGCGTGATCGAATACATTGCGAATGACCTGCGTGAACTGCTCGACTTCACTCGCGCGCGGCCGTGGCTCGTCTTCGGGAGGCATCTCGCCGGAGCCAACCATTCGCAATACGTTGTCCCATACTTTGCGGGAACGTGCGAGCGAAGTCGCATCGTGATAGGTGTCGAACGACAACTCAGCTTTTGGCTCGTTCCCACTGTGGCATTTGGCGCAATACTTTTCAATGAACGGACGTCCCAGGCTGGCAAAGTCAGGAGCATCGTCCGCAATCACTTGATTCGCCAAGCAAACCCAGAAAGACAGTACCACCACGCACGACGCATAATCGCGAGCACGTGAATCACGATGATGCCTTGGGAGCAAGCGCGGGCTGTTATTCAGCATGAATGTCCGGTTTGATTACATGCGGCCCAGGGGATGGGCATAAGGTAGGAGGCTACATTGTACCACTGGAGGACAACTTTTTATACCCCTCAATTGTGATTGCAATTCTTGGCGGTATAATTAAGTATCCCTTTGAAGATCCGTTTTTCTTGTGGTATTCGATACCACATCCGCAAACGACAGACTTACCCTACAACCCACCAGGCCTCCGAATATGTCACGTCTACTTTTCACTTTCACGGCATTGGTCGCGATCTCGATCGCACCCTGTGTGTTCGCTCAAGACACCCAATGGGTTTCGCTACTTGACGGCAAGACGTTGGACGGATGGGAGAAAGTTGGTAATGAAAAGAGCAATTGGGAAGTGATCGACGGATCGATCAGCGGTTCAGGTCCAGCGTCGATGCTCGTCACGACGACAGGTCCTTACAAGAACTTTCGCTTTCGTTCCGAAATCAAGATCAATGATGGCGGAAACTCGGGGATGTATTTTCGCACGACAGCAAAGCCAGGGTTTTCCGATGGCTACGAAGCTCAGATTGATAGTACGCATTCCGATCCGATTCGTACCGGCTCCATTTACGGGATGTGTCACGTGTATGAGCAACACGTCAAGCCCGATACTTGGTTCAAGTATGAAATCGAAGTTCGTGACGACGTGTGGCGTGGTCGTGAAATGACGCGGATCAAAGTCACCATTGATGACAATGAGCTATACGAGTACCTGGACTTTGCGTTGACTTTCAAAGAAGGGCATTTTGCGTTTCAGCATCATGACCCAGGCAGTATCGTTAGCATTCGTAAAGTCGAAGTCATGACCCTACCGTAGCATCCATTGATCGCTGCGACTGGCGGCTCAACGGATTGAACTTTTCCGTCAGGCCATGTGACGTAAAGTTACATCGTCGCCAAGCCCAAACGTGACAGGCAATTCAACTTGAGAGAGACACAATTAACACCGTCGAGCACCGCTAGTAGCATGTTGATTTTGTTGTGTTTTGAATTTTAGCGTGCAAATCATAACCCGAATGAGTAAGCGAGGCATCGCAGTGATCCCTCGCTTACGCAGTGGGTTACTAAATCAACAAGCGGCGAGCCGTCCGGTGCCGGTTTGAAAAACCCCAGGAAACACCGGACGGCTTGCGCCGCACCGCTAACAAAATGCTTTGCATTTTCGTTAAGTCCACGCTATTTGGCATTGTGCCATTGGTGAAGAAGATTAGTTGGCTAGAAAAATGCGATCCAAAACCAACCAATTTCCTCCGAACCCCGACGAAAGATTTCTTCCCATACTTCGTCGCCTGTGTACTTTTCATCGACGTGTGGTATTCGCAATGTTTTACGCTGTTCTCGAAGCTTTTCAGGTTCCACGGAATGATTTGGCTGGACAGGCGGAAATGAAGTCGTTGTTCGCCTATTTGCGGGAAAAACCATCCGTTCGTGAAAAAAGAGGCTCCCAAAGGGGGCAGCTTCATCTAAAATTCACTGATCTTTAACGCAGGTAGAGCGGTATTCGGGGGTGCATTTTGGTTCGCTTTGAGCGAACATTGCGGTATTCAAGAAATTCATCGACGCTTGCTGGTGCAAGCATTGATCCGCAAACGTAAGAGCCTTTGATGGCAAAGACTAAAGTCCTCATCGTGGAGGATTATCGGCCACTGGCCGAGACACTGGAATATCAACTCACCCGCGCGGGATACGAAGTCTTTCGTGCTGCCGACGGTGGAGATGCGCTGACACAGGCAAAACTACGGTTGCCGGACGTCGTATTCCTGGACGTTGACCTGCCAGTACTCAATGGTATTGATGTGTGCAAACAGCTCCGTGCGTACCCGGAGACTCGCGAAACGCTCATTCTGATGCTCAGCGCTTTGGGCGAAGAATCGGATCAAGTGATTGGTTTTGCGGTCGGTGCGGACGACTATGTCGTAAAGCCAGTGGAAAGCTACGCGGTATTGCTGCAACGCCTAAAGGCGCTGTTACGTCGCCGCGAGCCATCGGTTGAAGCCGTCGACTCAGTTTCCGCAGGTGGTGTAACCGTCGATCGTCGCCGGTATCGTGTTGAAATCAGCGGCAAGTCGCTGAAGATTACGAAAAGCGAGTTTCGGTTGCTTGATACACTGATTCGACAACCTGGGCGTGCTTTCGATCGTAGCGAGTTGGTCGACGCAGCTCTTGGTGAAGATACGATGGTGCTGGAGCGAACCATCGACGTTCATATTCGATCGTTACGAAAAAAAATGGGCGCTCAGTCAGAATTGATCGAGACCGTTCGTGGAATCGGTTATCGATTCTCCGAACCCAAAGCGACGACTTAGCTAAGCCGCTTGGCGTAAGCCTGCAGGACGACGGGATGGTCGCGTTCGATTGATGATTGAACGCTGCGTATTAGATATAGATACGGTGGCGTTCGGCATTCGGTCGTGGAGCGTCCGCGCTCAGCCATTCAGCCCGCACGCTGACGCGTTGCGGCTTAGTTACCCATGCACCAAAAAAAGAATTGCTTAAAGTATCTCTGTGGCCGAATTAAAGCAAAGAATAGACAAGCTCGAATTTGAACTGGTCCATCAACAGCGGATCACGGAACAACTCAATGAAACCGTGACCGAGCAGTCCAACGAGCTGCTACGTTTGGGGCGAGCCGTTGACCGTCTAACCAAGCAGTTTGCTGAACAACGTAAACGACCTAGCACTACTGAGCTGTCACCGACACTCGAAGAAGAAAAACCGCCGCATTACTGATGTGCCGCCGCAGCTCCTAGCCATTCGCGAATCGCTTGAGGATCAGGCAGATCACAAACGCGGAATTTACGTAAACTCCCGTCCGCATCGTCATAGATCAGCATTGTGGCTGCGGAAAGGTTTGACGCGTCGGGGCAATCGATCAATGCGGACGAATCCGATGGATTGATTCTCCCTAAAATTCGTTGCTGCAAGTCATGGCGTGATGCTCTTGGCAACCAACGAGCTAATGTCTCTGCCGAGCCAACAACGAGCACGGTGAAAACGCCTACGGCCGGGCCATCCCGAAGCACCTTCTGCAACGCTTCGGCACCGTTTACTTTCGCGCTAGCATCAAGCGAAAACCCAAACGACTCATCCTGTCGGAAATCGCGAAATCGCTCCAAAGGATCGACCACAAGAATAATCGCTGGCTGGTTGGACTCGCCACTATCGACTCTTTGTTGAACTAATTCAGCTATTTTCGACATTCGCGGTTCACTATCGCGAGCCTTGATGACTTCACTTGACAGACCGCATTCCAAAATCCACTGCGACAGCATCAGTTCATCCGTACGTCCGCCATCAAAATAAAGGATTGATGCCGATTCTGCCTCCGCCCCATTGGATCCTGGCGGAATCGACGATTGCATTGGGAGGCCACTGATGCAGGAGGCTAGTAGACCACCCGTCATCTCGCTTGGCGCAACCACTAAGACGTTACGGCCTGGCTCACGCGACAGGATTAACGTTGTTGGCGGACCAATTTCTACGGATTCACCGAGCAGTGCAGACAGCGTTCCTGGCTTGCGAGACTGGAAACTTGCACGTGCCAAGTCGGCATTCCACTTACAGGGGCGATTGCCTTCGAAGACAACGCGTGGAGGTAACAAACGCGTTGCTTCGCGATCTCGCGCAACAATACTTTCAAGCCATGTCGTTTGCCGTTCGCTTGTTAGATACGCGACTTGGAAAGGTTGGTTTCCCTCCAGTAATCCACCGGCGTCATTGTAGATTGCTTCCCCGGGGCGACTAATAAAGCGAGCCGCTGTATTGTCATCTGAGAGGATCAATACCGCATCTGATTCGCTGCATTGAAGTGCAACTCGTACAGCCATTTGTCCCAACGTGGCGCGAGGCAAAGACTGAGCCCCTGCCAGAGATTGGCTGCTGAGAATGACATGCATCCCAAACGAACGCCCTTGCCGAACGAGTCGATCGAGCAGCACAGTACAATCAGAAGCGAGCCGATCGTCGCGCGAAAACAACTCTTGAAATTCATCGACAACCAACAGGATGCGAGGCATCTCTTGACCGGTCCGCGCGCGATACTCCGACAGCTCTTGAACACCCGCATCGCGGAACTTTTCACCTCGTGATTGCAGGTCTGAGTCGAGTCGCTGCAGAACACTGCGTCCGAATTCTCGCTCGCTTTCAATGCCGATCACTCTCGCATGCGGTAGTCCGGCATCAGCGTAAATCTTGAATTCAACGCCTTTCTTGAAGTCCAGCAAGTAGAAATGCAACTGATCAGGCCTGTATCTCGCCGCACCGGCGGTAATGATGGTATGCAATAGCGAACTCTTGCCGCTGCCTGTTTTGCCAGCGATAAGAACATGTTGCTTCACTCCTTCCCCAAGACGCAACGATTGTATTCGCCGAGCGCCTTGGACTCCAATCGGAATGGTTAATAGGTTGTCGCTTTGGTCTACCGGTGGCAATGACGGCGTCTCTGGTAACGAAGCGATGGATATTGATAACGAAGAGGAGATCGATGTCGAGGCGATTGAATCGAAGGGGATTTCAACTTTCGACGCTTCAACCGCAGCGGTGCCGATCCGCTGAATCATGCCAGCGCGTAAGGCATTGGGTGGCGACGCAATCGGAAGGAACGTGATGTCACTAAGTTCGGGGCTTTCATGCTGCCACTGACCTTCGTCATTGATGGTCAAGCGAAGCATTCGACTGTCGGTAGGCATCGGCATATCACTCGGCCATGGGCGAGATTGGTCGCAAATCAAAATCGTAAAGACGCCGCATCGAGTCGAACTCTCGATGATGGCACGTAAATGTTTGTATCCCTCGCGAGTCAGACTGTCTGGAAAGCCGATGGCGGCAATGGCGCGATACGGTTCAAACATCGATCCAGCGATCTCGTTATATTCCTCGATCCGTTGAAATCGATCTCTCAGGTTGACTTGCAGAATGTCTTCCGCGTGATGCGCAAGCTCCGCCAAGCGTTCTTCGATTTGTCGTTCGCCAGACCACACGCGATGCCCAACCAAGTCCGGTTGATAATCCGTCATCGACATAAAGCTGGCAAAATTTTGCCCTCGCCCAATGGGATCAATCAGAGTTAGCTTTGCTCGGCCTGGCGCTACGCCACACAGCAGTTTCCACAGCACTGCCTGAGCAAGATCGATTCCCTGATCGATTTGCGTGGACACTGCATTGATAATCAAACCCGTTTGAATTCGACGATGCAGTACGACCGGCATCGCTTCCGGCATCGACGCACCAATAAGGCTTGACGAAGCTGCACCTGGTGCGCTGTTGTTGGCCTTCGTTCCCGAGAGCGTGAGACGCAAACGATCGGTGACCAATAACCGCCCAACCGGAATACAGGGCAAGTGTTGAGCGTTGGTCACTGGCGATGACGCAATGGACGACCAGGCAGGAAAGCGGTCCTCCACACGTTCGCACGCAAGGTCCATTCGCTGAAGCCCGCGTTCGATACCCTCACGAAGTCTTCGTTCCGTGCGTTTTAGTTCCTCGGCGCGTTTGGCAGCGAGTTGCTCACGCTTGGATTGACTCTCGGAATCGGTCAGCGAAATCGTTTGTGTGATTGATTGGGCGAGCGAATCGGCATCGCCTCGCATCCGTGCACCAACTTTGTTGAACTCACGGGTAAATTTTGTTGCGGTTTCTTGTAGAGCTGCTTCCAATTTTTTCTTTTCGACGCTTTGCTCTACGGCCAGCGTCTTTTCCACTTCGGCACTCTGCTCCGCCTGCCAACGTTCGGCAGCAACCATATGCTGGTCCCGTCGCTCGATCAATTCAGTACTGGTTTCATGCGCAAACTTACTGGCGATCTTTCGTCCAGCCGCAGCGCACTGCTCGGCGGCAATCTTGATCCGTTCCGCTCTCGGATGCAATTGCCGAGTCATCGCGCGCAATGGCATCAGCAAGATTCCATAGATCGTAAATCCAATCGCACCCGCAATGGGAACGCTAGCGCCCATCCAAAGTAATTGTTGATTAGGTTGGATGATCAAGACGATGGCAACCCACATCAAAATAAATACGGCAACCCCTCCGGGTAAATAAAACGAATCAACGATCTTTGATGCCGCTCCGGTTTGCATTTCCTCGGCTGTCTCTCGCATCCGCCGTTGCAGTCTTGCAATGGTGTCAACGGCATCGCGAACCGTCGCCGGATCCGGTTGCGCGTAGCTCTCTTCAGAACCTTCGGGAGGCGGCAATTCCGCTAGCTGGTTCAGTCGGCGAATCGTTAGCGCACGAACAACCTCTAAGTCTTCGTTCAATGGCTTGAGCGCTTCGTCGACAAGGGAGTTCTCCTTTCGCATTTGTTGACCGGGCGCATTTCGCCGGTTTTCATATTGCTGGACAACGGCACCACGGCGAGCATTAACTTTTCGCTCAATCGCCTTTTTTTCGTCGGCGAGCTTACGTCGATACAAGGCGGCGAGCCTTGTCAGCTCCTGATTGACCTTGATCGTCATCGTTTCATATTCGACGGTCAAAGCTTCTTCGGCTTCGTCCCAGCGATGGAGCATCTCGCGACGCTGCTCGCGGCAGTGATCCATCGTCTCATGACGTCGCAAGTCGAGCCGCTCAACTTCAACGACTTCTTCGTCGGCAAGTCGGTTTTGTAAGACCGCCATTTCGTCATGCGTACGATCGACACGTCTGGCGACGCCGGCAAGCAATCGCTGTTGTCGTTGTGGGTCGAAAATGCCGACCACATCAAGGGGTGAGTCACTCATGGCGGCAAGGGGGTTTAAGCAAGGTGAGTGAAGGTTCCTGAAGAACCTATAGAAAAGGGATCAAACGGCAAACTTGCGACTACTATTGTAAATCAAAACCAACTCAATCCGCTATCGAATCGGCAAGTTTTCGCTCTGACTTCATGACAAAATCTCGCCACTGGTCTAATGCCGATGACAATCTTGCCAGGGACGGGCCTATTGGCTGGAGTCGCTCTCGCTCAAATTGCTCTCGCCTGCCGTCATGCCAAGTCTCCTTTGTGGCGGCCCAGCGTTGAGCGAAAACCTTGAAATCCTGTCGCAAGCGGTTTTGTCCGTCGATCACCGGCCCAAGATTTATGGCTGATGGGTTCATAATGGCATCCGTTGAGAAGCATTGTCGGAGATGGTTGGCTTGGTTTCATGGCCAGTCGAAGCGGCGTTAGGTCCAAGCGATGGCTCGGTATTGGTTGGACCAGTCGATTCCGTGTATTGATCCAGGAAACCGATCAGTTTTGCAAGGAAGTCCGCTGCATTGGGCAACGTGTTGCCTGAATGGTCGACGACTTCGGCAATGGGGCCTGCTAATTCTTGGCAAGCCAGCTCAATCTGAATCGCAAGCTTTGCGGCTTTACGACGTTTGTCTTCGCATACTGAAAGTCGATTCTTAGCAACTTGCACCCGGTGCCTTGCTTCACTGAGTGCCGGCGCGTTGCCATCGGCTGAAATCCCTTGCTGACGCGAGTGGTTGTTAATCGCCTCCGCAAGGGTTTGTTCGGCAGCTCGCGTTTTGCTTTTCCAGTACGCAGGTAGGACCGTCGTGAAATGTTCCTCAACGCGATGCATTGCGAAGCGAATTTGCTGCAACGCCAAGTCCCAGTTATGACCGAGTTCTAACACGGCGCCACGTAAGGCGCGAATCGCGTCAATGGATCGAACGTCGCTGGTTTCCATGCGTTGTGATTCGTCGGTTAGCGTCCGAGGTAGGCGTCGATCTGCTCGGCCTTGCGCAGCAAGTAAGGTACATGTTGTTCGGTCGATTGGATGATACGTGACAAGCCACGAAGCTGAACCACGAAGTCTTCGCTGAACTTTCGCTGCTGCTCGTCTCGCCACGTTTGCTCTAAACGATTCATTTGAGTCGCAAGCGTTGTACTTCGAGATCGAAGCTCTTCGGCAAATATCTTAAGGTGCGTGGCAAATTGCCGGAGCTGTTCGGGATCGACAACGGCTTGGTTCATTCGTTCTGACTCCTGAAAATTTCAACGTTCTACTTGACAAGTTCACTGTCTGCGGCTTCCAACGCATGGCGATATCGCTCCGCTGAAAGCGTCAAGTGGTAACGATTCGCAATATCCAGTGCATGGCGCATCGCAGTGGAGCGAATCTTTGGCGTAGCAACCATCGCGCGACGCATTGCAACGGCGCGAAACGCAGACAACGCTTGTAGGTCGTCTCCACTATCGAGTAGGCACTTACCTCGAATCAGTTGTGCTGCACACGCAAACGCATCAACCTCCAAGCAAGGCTGAATTTCTTCGATCGCTTCTTTATACATTCCTAAATCATATAACGCTTCGGCGATCACCAGTCGAAGATGTTGTTTCGATGGATCGCGAGCCATTCTCGCGCGACAAACCTCCAGCCGTCGATTGGCCCAGTCGGTTTGTGATCGCTTCACTTCACGATCCACTTCAGCCGTATTGAGACGCGACGCTAAGTCGCTGACTTCACGAAACTGCTGCAGAGACCTCGCCAGTGTTGCTTCCTCGAACTCCCACAAAACTCGCGGGTCGTCTTTAGCAAGCTGAAGCGCTTGCTGCAACAGACGGCGAGCCTCAAGCGGGTGATCTTCAGCGCGATGAATCGCCGCAAGTTCAAGATACAAATCGATATCGAGCGCGTGCTCCCGCACGAGCCGCTCCAGATCTTGACGGCGGGTCGTCTTTATCTTTGGGTTGTCACCACCGCCAGAGTTGATGTACTTCTGACTGGCGGGCGAACCGGCTGAGATGCCAGACATCGAAATCGCTTCCGCTGGAGGATTGGAAAAGGAAAGTATAGTTTGAACTACAGCATCGGCCCGCGTCAAATAGATCTGCTCAAGAAAAGTCAAAAATGTGAAAACTCCGGTGCGGAGCCGCTCAATGCCATCTACTTGCAACGTAGCAGGCACTTTCCAAGTGCCGTCCGCCATCGATTCCCCAGTGTATGCCCACGGCACTCGGAGTGTGCCTGCTACGTCCAGTCCCAAAGTAGAGGGAGAACCCAGCCAGCTCGTCTGGTTGGTGAAAAAGTTTAGCAAGCTAAACGGCGTCGTCGGTCAAACGTACCCCGTCCCCCCACATCGCCGCCGAAGGCGGCGATGTGGGGGGACGGGGTACATTCCTGCTCGCATTTTTCTAGCCTGCTAAACTTCTTCACCAATGGCACAAGGCCAATAGGGTCGACTTGGTTCAGTCGAACTAGGTTAGAATTTCCAAATACGTCGTAGCTACCTTGCGACACGCGATGGGTGCAACGACAATACGCCAACGATGAGGTAATCACCAATGCTAACGACTAATGTCACAACTCATTTGCCGGCAGAATGCATTTTTCCAGCGTATTGGAGCTTGGCCGACTTGCAAAATCACCCGGGCGTTCCAGCCGAAAGAATTCGAGCTTTTCCTCAGCCAAGCACCGCGACCGAAGCCGACGTTGAGCGCATCGAGAGCTCCGAAGGGCGGCTGTATGAGCTCAATAACGGCGTCCTAGTCGAGAAGACGATGGGATGGTGCGAATCCTTGATTGCAGCTTATATTGCCAGACTTATCGGAAACTTTTTGGCTACCCATGACCTTGGACAAGTCCTTGGTGCTGACGGAACTTTGAAGTTAATGCCGGGAATCGTTGGGATCCCCGATGTTAGTTTTATAAGTTGGTCTCGGTTTCCGGAAACGAAATTGCAGCGTTGTCCCATTCCACTGCTAATACCAGACCTTGCTGTCGAAGTGTTGTCGGAAGGAAACACCAAAACGGAGATCGGCGCGAAAAAAATTAAATATTTTGAAGCTGGCGTTCGCGTGGTTTGGTACGTTGACCCGCTCACCCGAACTGCGATGCTTTACGAAGGCATCGATTCAATACAGCCGATCGGCTGCGATGGTGATTTACTCGGCGGCGATGTCTTGCCTGGCTTTCGTGTCTCACTTAAAACCGTATTCGAACATGCCGATCGTCAGCGCCCCCTGGCTTAAGGCGGCTTCGCCGCAACGTAGGATAGGCTTTCAGCCTGTCGGTCCAGGATAGTGACAGGCTGGAAGCCTATCCTACGCAAAGCTACAGCATATCCATCGGATCAATGTCGATGACAAATTGAATGTCATCCTTGACCGGTGTGGTGAGCGTCGCAGTGCCTCGGCGGATCGTTTCTCCCAGCGCCGCGTTGCTGGTGGATTGAAGCAAAATATGAAAGCGAAACTTGCCGCGAAGCTTAGCGATCGGTGGTGGAGCGGGGCCAAGCAACCGAACTTCAACGCCCAACTTCGCGCGAGCCGATTCCAGACTATCCATCATCTTGTTCGCAAACGCCTCGGTAGTCTCTTCAACGGGACCGCGAATGATGATGCGAGCAACACTGCCCAGCGGTGGATAGTCGAACTTGCGGCGCTGGATCATCTCACCGGTTGCAAAGCCGATGAAGTCATGTTGTGACGCAGCGATGATCGCGGGGTGATCTGGCGAAAACGTTTGCACGATGACTTGCCCTCCACGATCGCCACGTCCGGTGCGACCGGCGACCTGCGTGACAAGCTGAAACGTGCGCTCAGCGGCGCGAAAGTCAGGAAAGTGAAGGGCGCTATCCGCATTGATCACACCGACCAGCAAAACATTGGGAAAATCAAGACCCTTGGCAATCATTTGAGTTCCAAGCAAGATGCGGATCTCGCCACTGCGGAACGCTGACAAAACTTTCTGATGACTGCCTGGACGACGCATCGTATCGCTGTCCATGCGCGCAATGATGGATTCGGGGAAGCGAGCTTTGACCTCGACTTCGAGCCGCTGCGTGCCAACGCCACCGTACCGAATCCCATCAAAACGGCACGCTGGACACCAGGGGGGCGTCGCGATGGTGTAATCACAGTAGTGACAAAGGGCCTTGCTACCATCGCGATGATGGGTCAACGGCATGTCGCATTCCGGGCAGGCGACCACATGGCCGCATGCAGGACACTGAATCGTGGTTGCGAAGCCACGACGATTCAGAAGTAGAATCACCTGACCATCATCGCGCAGTGTCTGCGTGATGGCCGATGCCAAAGGGCGACTGATCGCTCCACGCCCTCGTTCATCACGCTGCCGTAGATCAACTAGTTGCACTGCCGGCATCGGCCGATTAGCGACGCGATGCTCCATACGAATGAGTTCGGCATGGCCGGTTTGAGTTGCATGCCACGATTCCATGCTCGGTGTCGCGGAGCCAAGCAGCAGTGGAATGCCTGCCAAATTCGCGCGCCGATGCGCGACACGCCGCGCGTGATAGCGGGGTTGTGTATCCTGCTTGAAGGAGGCGTCGTGTTCCTCGTCGATGACGATCAAGCCCAATCGTGGCAACGGTGCGAAAACAGCGCTGCGAGGTCCGACCACAACTTGGACCTCACCAGATCGAATCCGCTGCCATTGAAAATGTCGTTCTGACGGAGACATCTGACTGTGCAGAACGGCGACCCCATCAAAGCGACATTCAAACCGAGCGCGGGTCTGTGGCGTAAGGCTGATCTCCGGAACAAGCACGATTGCGCTTCGCCCAAATCGAACCACGTGCTGGATGGCGCGAATATAGACTTCGGTCTTTCCACTGCCGGTTACGCCGTGAATCAATAGCGTCTTCGCCGCACCCGAATCAATCGCTGCGATAACTGCACTCAATGCAACGGATTGTTCATCGGTTAGTTCTTGAATCAAAGCAGATTCGTCGCTAGTGATTCGTCTCGCGATATGTGTCTCATGCGACATCACACGGCGCGTCTGGACTTGGACGAGCCCTTTGTGCTGCAATTGACGAATCGGACCTTCCTTACACTCCGCTTCGATGGTCCACTGGGCGAGCGTTAACGACTTTGCGGCGGCAATCAAAAACCGCAGCGCGCTTTGCTGTTTGGGTGGCAGCGCGTCGACGATACGATCATCCAATGATTGCGGCGACGGAGTAAATAGTTTTTGTTCGCGAGTACCAGCCGCAGCACGGACGCCCGAGGGAACCAAGGTATCAAATACGACGCCAGCCGGTGTTTGGTAGTAGTGGCTAATCCATAGAACGAGCTTCACCAGTTGCGCATCGCACAGCGGTTCACTGTCAACAGCGTCGATCACGTCCCGAAGAGCATGCCCGCGAATCGTTTGCAGTTTGGTTTCAATACACCATCCCGTCAGCGGCTGTTTCCGTTTGCCAAGTGGCACGTGGACACGCATTCCGGCTTGAACGTGGGCTCGCAGCGGCCCAGGAATCTTGTAATCAAACGGACCATGGGGAGCTTCGGCGAAAACGATCGAAGCGCTCATAATCTCCTCAGCGTCGACAAGCTCCCATGGCGGTGGTTCGGTCTCGAAGAGTTCCGGCTGCTCCTGCTCACGTCTCCCCGGTTCTGGACGCTGGCCTGATCCCGGCTGTGGCCTAGCACCCGGATCGGAGTCGGGGTCAGGGCGGAGAGTGGGGTCAACAGGCATTTCAGCAGCAGCGTGCGCGATAGAGAATGGGGTTGAAATGAACGCGAGTGACTCAGAATTCATGAGCATAGTTGAATTTCCTTTCTGGCGTGCTGGCGACGATTTAACAATCCTCGTCCCCAGCGTGGACACGTCTGGTCACGAAGCCTTAGAAAGTGTCGATTGTGTTGTGCAAAACTTGTTAAATCGAAACTAGAATTACTGCCTGGCGAGCCGTTCATGCGAATAGCGATTTTTGGCGGATCTTTTGACCCTATCCACTTCGGGCATCTCTGGATGGCAGAACTTAGCCGCGAGGAGATGCAACTTGACGAGGTTTTGTTCGTGCCAGCGGCGAAATCGCCGTTAAAGCCGAACGGCCCTGTGGCCAGCAATGAGCAACGTGTCGCGATGTTACGCTTGGCAATCAGCGGCCATCCGTCAATGCGAGTCGATACCCGCGAAATCGAACGCGGTGGAACGAGCTACACCATTGACACGGTGCGCAGCCTTAAAAAAGAGCGTCCCGAAGACGAACTCTTTTTGCTTGTGGGAACCGACGCCTTCAATTCCCTCGATCAATGGAAAACCCCCGTGGAGCTACTTTCGATGATCACGCCAGTCGTGCTGCGGCGTGGCGGCGACCAAGACGCGGATTGGGCGCTGATTGAGCGGCTTGCAGGCAAGGATCGCGCCGATGAGATCCGAAGTTCGGCATTGCAGATCCCAATGATTGAAGTCTCGAGCGGCGAAATTCGGGCCAAGACTCGCGAAGGACGAAGCATTCGCTACCGAGTTCCACATGCCGTTGAAGCGTTCATTGTCGCCGAGAATATCTATCGCGCTGGCTAGTGGTCTGGATCACTAGTGCTTTGTCAACGCTTGTTTTTAGGGTACGATGGACTTCCAGTCCGTCGATAAAAGATTGCAAAGACGGACTGGAAGTCCGTCGTACAAATACAACTCAACCCGTACTCTTAAGTTTCACAAGGCACTAGGAATAAGGGGCGAAGTCGTGCCGCGTCGCACCATTTGTGGAAGAATACGTTGAGCAATCCTTACTCGCCCCCTACTTCCACCACGGCGTTAAATGCACCCAACAGCGACGCAAATCTGTCGCCACGCGACCTCCAGAAGGCGGAAGCCATAATCAAAGATGCGAGCCAATATTGGCTCGCAATCTTATTGTGCGCATTCTGTTCAGGTCTGGGTGGCGTGCTAATTGGACCGTGGTATTTTATCCGGTTCATGCAATGGAAGCGGTTGGCTAGTGAAAATCCTCAGCTTGTTCAACAGCCGGTTCCTCAAGGAAGCCTGGCGCAACGATTTCAGAAAGCACGAGTCAAGCTCCTTATTGGCTTGGGATTCGGTTGCTTTATGCTGATGATAGTCATCGCTGCGGCTGCCGTGTTGGTTGCCAGTGTATCGCGTGTTAACGCCGGACCATGAATAGCGACCGCGGTCAATCGACAGTACGCAGCGATCTCGGAAGATCGGCACTACGTACTAGGTAATCACTGCGTGGATACATTGGCCAAAGCTGAGTTTCTTAGTGCGATCGGTCAAGAGAATGCCTATTACTCATTCGATCGAAATGGTTACCACTTCATTGTGCTGGATGCTTGCTTCCGAGCGGACGGCGAACCCTATGGTCGGCACAATTTTGTTTGGAACGATACATCGATTCCGCAGATTGAGCTGGATTGGCTGCGAGCCGACTTAAAATTGAACGACAAACCCGTGATTGTGTTTGTCCATCAGCGACTTGACGTCAGCGACAACCACAGCGTTAAAAACAACGCCGATGTGAGAGTCGTGCTGGAGTCATCAGGCAAGGTACTGGCCGTTTTTCAAGGCCATAGCCACAACAACGATTTATCAGACATCGGTGGGATTCACTACTGTACAATGGTAGCGATGGTCGAGGGTTCAGGGGCCAATAATAACGGGTACTCCGTGATGACCATCACGTCTGACAATACCATACTCATCAACGGTTTCCGCAATCAACCGACTATCGCTGGCCAGGTGCGCAAAGCACGAATTAATACGTCACCCAGAACAAGAGTCTTTAAATGAGCAAGTTACAAGATCACACCCGAAGTCTACCCATTGAAAGGTTTGAAGCGATGCATAGGTATCAAAAGAGTTTGTCGCGACGCTGTTTAGGCAAGTTTGCTACGGCTTTGGCATTAAGCTTAGCGATTTCACCGTGGTCTTTGGCGCAGTCGGGAAGTGGTGCTTCGTTCGGTAGCAGCCAAAGTAGCAGCTCATCCATCTCCATTGGGAATACAGGAAATCCCAGTTCAACGAGCTCTTCGGTGACCTCCGTGTCAGCGACCACCACGACTGGGACGAGCATATCGACTCAACGATCCGTGACCGACGAGGGTGAGGAAATCCGTGTCACCGTTCAGGAAAAAAATCGCGATATTTTGATCCGACAAAATGACAAGGACGGAATCACGGTGCGCATTGCGGCTTCGAAAAAAGGAAAGAAACCGGAAATAAACGCAACAGCAGCTAACGCGAAAGAACTAAAGTCTTCGCATCCTGAAGCTTATGCCGT
Organism: Planctomycetaceae bacterium; assembly: GCA_043775635.1. Classification (GTDB taxonomy): domain Bacteria; phylum Planctomycetota; class Planctomycetia; order Pirellulales; family Pirellulaceae; genus UBA6163. The sequence continues at coordinate 22,795 of JAYVSE010000110.1, forward strand.
TTATCGAAAGTACTTGGAAAGCAAATTGAAAGAGTTGCGGACGGAAAGCACAAGTCAGGCAGTGATACCACCAAACGGGCAACAAAAATCTGGAAATCCTGCTGAAAACTTAATGCGTGAGCAACTGAACCATGTTTTGCAGGATCCAAATATCCCAGACGACCAAAAGCGTTTGTTAGAAAAAATGCTCGCCCAATGATCGTGCTCGACCAGTGAGGAACGCTGTCGACCGAAGCACGTTGAGCGGCAAAGTCATGGTTGGCTACCAACGTTGGTTCAACTGCGAGGGCGATGGTGCCAATCTTGGTTGGACACACTGGGCGAAGCATCAACAAAAGCCATTCGCACCGGGAAACGTTACCGTCGATTTGTGCTCGCGAGGGTGCAAATGAATCAGGTCGCGCGTTCGCAGTGATGTATGACCTGTCGGGCCTAAAGGCAGGTGAAGTTAAAACATTTCGAGACGATTGGAGCAGGCATCTTAACGAACGATGGACTTCCAAGCGATTTTTATTTTAATTTAGTCGGCAAGGCCGGAGAAGTGTTACGGGGTTGACGACCCGCGAATGAAACCTAATACGAACGATGAGCATGCGTCAAATTCGATCGGAAGCGCAAATCAACGCTGCGCTTCCACAGGAATTTGCCGACACGATTGTCGGGCAATCACGCTGCAGTGTTGGCTCCAGCAAGGGCTTCGATCAGTTCCGCAAATCGTCGTTCCGCTTCTTGGCGTCGATCAATACGCTCTTGAACTGACCATCCGCTGCGGATGTGCAGCACGCGTTGCGACACTTCTGCATCTGTCATCGGAATCTCATTGTGAGCCGAATTCTCACAAGACGACACTTCTTCTTCGTATTCTGTAACCGTTAACATTTTTGGATTCCTCCTGAATTACACCAAATTTTCTGGACCAAACCGCCAACAAAAGCGGTTTTCAATGGGTCCCGCAGTTAACACTGACTGTCTGTTTGACATTGCAACAGTTTCTTAATGCAATGGTTGTGCCAATCGCCGCATTTGACGCAGCGAATTCAAAGAAAGTTCACTTGTAAGCGTGAATTTGCGTGAATCGTGATACGATCACAAAAACCTATGGGGTGGAAAAATCCGGTTACGACCAAGTCATTCGTTCAAATGTTTGCAAATCATACAAACCACCGACTGGCAGCCGCAAAACTAATCCGGAAGCTAGCGTCGGTTCGATACAGGTTCTGGTAAGCCGATGCCAAACCGAAAGCGGACAGATCCCCTTTAAGTCGACATATCGAAGGTGATTATCGCGATCATAAAGCATGCCATCGAGTTGCCAGCCATCGCCGACCCAAACGAATGCACCATCAAGCTCAAGATGCAGCCGTTCGAACAAGCCAAGTTGTCGCGAAACCTCGTCAAAATCTGTTCCCAGGGTTCCGCCATTAGCCTCGACCAGATGCACATGAAAATACGTCACGTTATCGTGTCCCAGCCTGATTCACGGCTTGTTCAACCCAAGATTCGTATCCCGCAGTGGTCCCAACCACGCTTGTGACGAGCCATTGAGGTTGGTCGTACGGATGAGCCGCCAGAACCAGTTCCTGCAAACGGGTGATCGCGGAAATCGTCGTCTTCATAGTCAACCTCCACTCACTTTCTTGGCAAATCTGGTTGTCCCAGCAGTAATGGCTTTCGATGGGGCCATCAACTTGGGCACACGCAGCGGCTTTTTCCCGAATCACAAGCCGAGCCATTTCCGTCGCGTGGCTCTTTTCTGAGAACGTCGTGGTCGCGATAATCAGGCTAGTTGGATTCATCGGACAACGCGTTTTCGCTGGAAAAATCGGTCGGTTTCGAAAATGTCATTTTCAATGCGACAGGCTGGAATCCTATCCCACTTAATTTCGGCGAAATCGTTACAGATGGACTGATCGCACGAGAGGGTCACCTAATGCATCTTACAATCGCAAAATCGCGTTAGGAACCGGCACTGCAAATTATGCTATTTGCCACGCCCGCTCACCACTCATCGCAAGGGTTTCCATGATCGTTTGCTCATTTCGTCCCGTCCGTTCCTTGGAATCGCGTCTCGCGTTTTGCCTGCTGATTGGTTTAATCGTGACCACCATTTCTGCTCCCTGCGGAAATTTATTTGGGCAGACAAACGAGGTGCCAAAAGAACTAAGTCAAAGTCCAGCATCTAGCACCACGGATAGCTCGGACACTCCGATTGCGAACCAAGGGCGATTGATAAGCGCGCAAGCGCAAGCCTCATTGATTATCAACGTAATCATTGCAGCGAGCATGCCGGGCGAAATTGCTCACGTTGATGTCAAGGAAGGTCAATCGATTGGCCTCGGGGGTAGCTTGGTGCGACTCGATGACGAGTTGGCGCGAGCCGAATTGGTCGCAACTCAAAGTGCTTTTGATGGCGCCGAGATTCAAGCTGGCAATGACGTCGACGCTCGCTTTGCCAGTCGAACATTGGATGTCCGAATTCGCGAGTACGAGCAAAGTGTCGCGGCCAATCGAAAGTTCGCAGGTACGGTTAGCGAAACGGAACTCGATCGACTTCGGCTTGTTGTCGATCAATCGCGCCTAGGAATTGAACAGGCCAAGCATGAACAACGGGTGGCCATGGCATTGGCAGGTGAAAAACAAGCGGCTGTTGATGCGGCTGCGGTCCGACTGAGAAAGCACGTTGTGATCGCACCACACGCAGCGCAGGTGGCAGAAGTTTTTGTCCAGGTCGGCCAGCGCATGGATGCTGGCGAACCGATCGTGCGGCTGATCGATCTCGAATCGCTTAAAGTCGAGTGCCTAGTTGACGCGGAAATGGCCCGCCAAACGGCAGCCGGAGATCGGGTCGTTTTTCACTTCGATGATGACCAATTGTGCGAAGGCCAAATTGAATTCGTATCGTCGGAAATCCATCCAGTGACCGAGCAAGTGCGGATTCTTGCTACAGTAAAGAATCCCAGTCAGAAGCTGCGCCCTGGGACTCGCGGACGGCTGATGGCAGTCGAATCCAGCGATTCCGGTGATTTGGGCGGAGCCTTTTAGGAACGACCAGTCAAGTATTAGTGTATCTTTTGTAGTGCATCTTGTTAAAGATCCTACGGCGGGTGTTTTTGAAGTGGGATAGGCTTCCAGCCTGTCATTGTCAATGCGACAGGCTGGAAGCCTATCCCACTAATTGATCGAACGATCCTTAACAAGAACCACTACGCCAATGATGGATTTTCCGTTCCTTAACATTTATAAAGTGATGATTCCGATGGCTTATGACGTGTTTGGTGTTGGCAATGCCTTGGTTGATATTCAGGCTCGAGTGGATGACGCCTTTTTGGAATCCTTAGTTCTCGACAAAGGGATCATGACCTTGGTCGATGACGACCAACAAGCCGCAGTGCTCAGCCGCCTGCACGGCCAATCGCTCCATCGCTGCGCAGGCGGTTCGGCAGCCAATACGATCGTCGGCGTTGCAGAACTTGGCGGTAAGACGGCATTCGTGGGCAAAACAGCCAATGATGCGATCGGCAATTTCTTCCTTGAGGATATGAGAACGCTCGGCGTCGATTTTCGCGTCAGCCAAGCAACACAAGGCCAGACCGGGACGTGCGCGGTTTTAATCACGCCGGATGCACAACGAACCATGTTGACCAACCTTGCGGTCTCGACAACCCTTTGCGACTCCGATATCGATGAAGCGATGATCGGTCGCGCGAAATATGTCTATGTCGAAGGTTATTTGTTAACGGGAGCATCGACCAAGCAAGCGGCGTACAAGGCGATGGAATCGGCCAAGCGGCAGGGCGTGAAAGTCGCGTTCAGTGCCTCCGATCCATTTTTGATCAACATGCTTCGTGATGAGATCTGGAGTTTGATCACGGGGCCCGTTGACTTGTTCTTTTGCAATGAAGAAGAAGCAAAGAGCCTCACCGGGCACGAGGATCCAGTCGCATGTGCCGCTGCCATCCATAAACACGCAGAAAACGTCGCGCTCACTTTGGGGCCCAATGGTTCGATAGTCATGCACGGTGGTGAAACGATTCCGATCGAAGGCGTGGCGACGAAGGCAATTGACACGACGGGCGCCGGGGATATGTACGCCGGTGCGATGCTGTACGGCATTACATCTGGTATGTCATGGAAACAGGCCGGGCATTTGGCGTCTCACGCCGCCGCCCGGGTCGTCGCCCAGCTAGGAGCTAGGCTGGAAAGAAAATTTACGCCAGCCGAAGTGCGGACATTGGTCGGCAATCAGTAGGCATTGACATCTCGTTAAAAATCGTGGTTCGGCAAAATACCGCTCGGTCGGCAACGGTTAGCGTCTCCCCTAGCTACCCATTCTGACCCGGAAGCACTATCTTAGCGGAAGCCAAAGTTGCCTAACGCGAGCATCCCGGTCGCGTCAGGTTTTTCGCCCGTAAACTCTCTCACTACGGATGGTCAGTGCTGTGCTTCTGGACCGTGGAAATTCGCGATTGCATCTTACCTTTGCGGTGCCAGCGCTCGTGCTGACGGTCGCAGGCGTGGCATGGTGGGTTTGGGAATCGATAACGACCGGGATGCTTGTCGGCGGCGGCAGCGCATCAGGATTGGCTTGCGGGATTGCTGCGGGACTAGTGATCGCGTTTGAGATGTTACTTTGGCCCCGCAAAATATTCCGTAAGTTGCGGCTGGTTCCTGCAAAGTATTGGATGGCGGCGCACATTTGGTTCGGTATTGCGAGCCTGCCACTTGCAATTGCACATTGCGGTTTGCATCTTGGCGGATGGCTACCAACGACTTTGATGGTCTTGTTTGTGTTCACCATTGTCAGTGGTCTGTACGGGCTAGCGGTACAGAACATCTTGCCTCGTTGGATGCTTTGGAATCTCCCTGCGGAAACGATTTACAACCAAATCGACTACGTGGCAAAATTGACAGTTGATGATGCTCGAAAAGCGCTGCTTGCGTCGTGCGGGCGACGAATCTCCAGCGACCCCAAAAGCCACTATGATGAATTGCCCGAGTTAATTTCGACCGTGGGTGAACCGATCATCATCGGTGCGATTCGTGGTGCGGGCAAAACCAGCGGTCGCTCCATTGCAACCACCAAGTTTCGCGATGCGACACCTGATGCTGAGCCGCTTTGGACGGCGTTTGATGAGATTAGTCCCTACCTGGTAGAAGGGAAATATGCCAATACGCCAGTGACTGGCCGCACCGGGCATGTGCAGTATTTTCAAGCTCTTCGCGGTGCCTGCGGCCCGGATAGCGAACCTGTCGTCGCAATGCTCGAGTCATTCTGTATCCAGCGTCGACAATTCGATATGCAGCAGACCTGTCACCGCTGGCTGCACGTTTGGCTACCGATTCACATTGCCGTATCCGTTGCGGTTACCGTCCTACTTGCAATGCATATCTTTACCGCGCTTAAATATTGGTGAAGTGGTTGAGTGTCATTTTGTTTTGGTAAGAATAGAGCCCTATTATTAAGTGAAGCAGTAAACACCCATGGACGTGCGGGCTACCGGAAAGTCGCGATCACAGCGGATTAACCTCGACCACTTTCGCCAGAAAACTTGGCTGACCCGGTCGCGAGGTTTGCTCGCCCTGTCCGCTGGCCTTGTGGCGACATGTTATTGCTTTTTCGTATACGCAACGGGAACTGCGTCCCATCTGAGCACTGGTCCAGTCGCCGCAGCTCATGCGTCTTTTGAGAACGATTGCCAGAAATGTCACCTCGATTTTACTCCGATCGCCGGCGATGCTCTTCGGTTCGCGTCGTCGGGGAGCCTGGATAGACTTGAAGAGGCTTGTCAGCAATGCCACCGCGTCAAGCATCACTTTCGCGATGCAATGAAACCCGAGTTTGCTGCTACTGATAAACATTGCAGCGGGTGCCATACCGACCATCAAGGTCGGGCTAATGATATGGTGAATATCGCCAGCAATAAATGCACGCAGTGCCATGCCGACTTAGCCGCGACGTGCGTAGCCGAATCGTCCATAAAAATCCTAGCCAAAAAAATATCGGAGTTTACTCGCGAAGGTCATGGCGAGTTTGCGTCGCTGACCAAAGACGATCCGGGGCGAATCAAATTTGATCACGCTCAACATATGCTGCCTGGCCAAGTTGACGAGGACGTTAAAGGCGGCTTCACTATCGCCATGCTTGAAGCGAATTTTCAAAAGCATTATCGCGAGTTAGATGGTCAATTAGATAAGGCGGACAATGCACCCGTTACGCTGACTTGCATTGCTTGCCACCAATTTGCAGGCCAACCGGGGCAGAAGCAAGTGGGTGATGACGAAGTTGGTCGGCATATCCAACCAATCGCTTTTGAACAGCACTGTGCCGCATGCCATTCCATGAGCTTCGTCGGGCGTACCGATGATATACTTCCGTTACCACATGCGGCGCCGTGGAAAGAAGTGGAGCTGTTGCTGGCTTCGAAGATTGCTGGCGGTCAATTACTTGGGACCATCCGAATGCCACGCGATGCCGTGCGCGCGATACCGGTGGTTGGTGAGCCGATCGTGAATTCATCACCCGCCGCGAGTGCGGGCGAAGATGCCAAGGCCATCAACGAGGCACTGATTCGCGCCGGTCTGGCAGCCACCAAAAAGCGATGCGCACAGTGCCATGACGGCGAAGATTTCACCGACGAGAGCATCGTGAAGTTGCGAGCTGGTAGCGTGTCACCGTTGATTCCTGAGCGGTGGCTTGCCAAAGGAATCTATGACCACGCGGCGCACCGCAAAGTGGACTGCAAGTTTTGCCATGCAGACGCTTATGCAAAGCGTTCCGTAGATGTCTCCGCCAGTTCTCCGGATGCCAAGAAGCTTGATGATTCTGATGTCGTCATGATCGATGGCATTGAGACTTGCTCAGGTTGCCACCGCGCTGCGGAATCTTCCATTCCAGAATCGCTGACCAGTGAAACGACCATCGGTTTGTTCGGCGGCCAAAGTAACTGGGCATCGAATGCCTGCATCGAATGCCATCGATATCATTGGGAACGTCCCGTGCTTTTAAGTTCGGATTCGCCGGTGGTTTCCGCGGAGACGCCAGCGCCATGAAGCTTGCGATCACATCCTATTGCCTTGTTGCGATCGCATGCCTTTGCATGCCAGCAGCAGTCGAGGCTGCTGATTGGATTGGCAGCATTTCCTGCGCTTCGGGCACATGCCATGGTGGAGCCATCAGTCGTGGGCCAGCATGGAATCACAGCTACACGAAGTCTCGTAGCGAAGACCCACATTCGACTTCCGGTGCCCTGTTGTATGACAACGACTCTCGCGACATCGTAAAGGCCTTGGCTCCCGGTGTTAATTATGATGTTGTGCTGCGCAAACGCTGCATCAGTTGCCATCTCACCGCGACGCCCGACGACACCGCATCGACGATGCCGCTGGACCCGCAGCAAGTTGGTGAAGGAGTGAGCTGCGAATCATGCCATGGTCCCGCCGGTGCGTGGCGGGATAAACATGTGCTCCAGAGCTGGACCGACCCCAGTCGCTTTACGCCCGAGACAAAGATGCTTGACACGGAGTCGATCGTATCGCGCGCCGATGGCTGCGTTCGCTGCCATGTTGGTTCGCGGACCGCTGACGGATTGGTCCGTGATATGAACCATGACTTGATTGCAGCCGGTCACCCGGCTCTCCGATTTGACTTGCTGACGTTTAACAACAACATGCCGAAACACTGGGACGTATCTGCTGCAGTAGAACGAAAGTTTAACGAATCATCGATCAAAGTACGCAACGTCGGAAGGTCAATCGGATTGGCGGCCGCCGCAACGCTGTCGAGCGAACGCGCGAACGCATCCTTGGCACCCGCAGCCGCCGGAGAGGCCAGCGTACCATGGCCAGAGCTCAGCGATTTCGATTGCTTCGCTTGCCACCAATCGTTATCATCGCGTGCTTATCGATTGCCAAAAACGGTTGATGGGAAGCCAAGATTGGACGTGTCCAATGGGCTGCCACTTTGGAATTCATGGTTCACTGCTCTCGATACGGATACCGATGAAAACTCAATCTGGCGTTTTCAACCGAAACCCGGAGGTCAGCCCATTTGGTTTGAGAAATACCAGAGCCTAGCTGCGTCCTATCGAGAAAAAGCAATCGTCGAAGCGGCGTCCGAGATTCCATCAGCCGCAGCCACCTTCACTTCCATGCGAACTGATCTCAATCAGAAAACGCCGCGTGATTGGCATTCAGCAGCAGCAATGTACTTAGAAATGGATGCCGCAGCTCGTGATATGACCGCAGATCCAAAGACCAAGGCATTTGGTAAAGTTGTTCTCAATTCGTTAACGGATAACATCGCACCGCTGCTCCGATTTGACGCTAGCCAAACCGATGCGAGCGTTCGTGCTCGCAGTCCCCAGGATTTTGATCCTCGCGAATTTCGCGAAAAGACAAACATGATTTTAGATGGAATCCAACCATGATTATTCCTGCGCTTCATGAAAGACAGCATGCTCGCGGCGGTTACTTGACCGATGCAGACATGCGAGCAGTGGCGGAAGATGTCGGTGTGCCACTCCATCGCGTCAATGCTGTCGTGACTTTCTTTCCACACTTTCGCACGGACCCGCCACCAAAGGTCGAGGTCCACGTCTGTCGTGATATGAGCTGCCACCGGCGCGGTAGCGTTTTGATGATGGAGCGATTGGCGCAGTGGGCCAAGAAAAATCATGGTGCCGAAGTCGAAGTTTGTGGGGTATCATGCTTGGGCCGCTGTGATCGAGCCCCCGCCGTCATTATCAACGAACAGTTGTTTGTGGACCGCCGCGACGACGAAATTCGCGAAGCGGTCAATTGCATCATCTCCGAACAACCTGCAAATTCGGATACCGATTGGGACTTGGCCAAGTCAAAGGTTGGCACCTGGGACATGGACGTATACGGAGGGGTCGGAACGTACTCAGCGGTCCGTAATTACGTCGAAGCGAAGCCAAAGTTAGATGTGAATAACGTTCTCAAGCCTCTCGAAATCGCGGGATTGCTTGGCATGGGCGGGGCCGGTGGTCGTGCTTACATGAAGTGGGGCGACGTCATGCGAGCCAACGGCAAAACGAAGTACATTGTATGCAACGCAGATGAGAGCGAGCCCGGAACATTTAAAGATCGCGATATGCTGCTGGCGGCTCCGCACCTAACGATTGAGGGCATGATCGTCGCGGCGCTTGTCACAGGTGCGTCGCAAGGATGGATTTACATTCGCCATGAATATCCTGAGCAGATTGAAAAATGCCGCGAAGAGATCGCGCGCGCTGTCAAACTTGGTGCTTGCGGACGCAATATTTTTGGCTCGCAACTCAGCTTTGAGCTCGACGTTTTCCCTAGCCCAGGCGGTTATATTTGTGGTGAACAAACCGCATTGATCGAAGCGATGGAAAACAAACGCGGTGAACCACGAAATCGCCCACCAGAACTGATGACCAATGGTCTTTACGACCAACCGACGCTGCTCAGTAACGTTGAAACCTTTGCCTGGGTGCCCGCGATTTTGCTTCGTGAAAATGGTGCTTGGTTCCAAGCTCAAGGCATCAAAGACGGACCGCTCGCCGGTGCAGATGAAGCGAAACAAATGACGGGAAAGCGATTCTTCTCCATCAGCGGCGATGTGGAAAGACCTGGCGCTTACGAAGTTCCTACCGGGATCACGCTCGGTGAATTAATTGATAAACATTGCCAAGGCATGCGAGACGGCCGAGGAATTGGTGCCGTTGCGCTCAGCGGGCCCTCAGGAGGCCTGCTACCGGCAATGATTCCAGTCAAGCATCTCAACCGACGATTCGTTGCAGCTCGCTTGCCAACAGGAACGACTCATATCAATATTCGCGATTTACCGCTTGATATTGCTGTTTCTCGCGCCGTCGGTTACATGCTTGGTGCCGGTATCGTCGTCTACAACGAGGACGCTGATGTCCTGGCTGAAGCAGTCGCTAACAGCCGTTTCTACCGCAATGAGTCTTGCGGCAAGTGTGTGCCGTGCCGAATCGGCTCGCAAAAAATCACGGAAATGGGCGAGCGCCTACTTGATGGTGACGTATCACCGCGAGATTTACCCATCATAGAACAAACCGTTCTTGATCTTAGTGCGGTGATGCAAACGACCAGTATCTGCGGACTTGGCCAAGTTGCCAGCAATCCAATGCAAAGTTTCTTAAAATACTTCCCGGATCTCGCGTCTCAACCGCGGCGCCCCACTAACGCAACCTCACCTCAAAGAAGACGTCATGAGTCCAGCTAGCCCACCTGGTTTCTTTGAATCACTTTCAGAGCTTGCCGAAGACGCGAAACCGTTTGAGGATGAAGGCCTCTTTGCGCGAAATGTCGATGGTCAGCTCATTCGTGTCGAGAAGGCGACTGCCACCGAACTTGATACCGATGTCACGCTCACCATTGACGGACGCGAAGTCACCGTAAAAAAAGCAGTACCCACTCGCGATAGCCAAGGCAACGTTATCCGTGACGTGAACGGTTTTCCGGTACCGCGTCCGACCACGGTTTATGACGCCGCGAGCATTGCTTTCGTCGAGCACCCGGGAGACACGCATCCGATCCCGACGCTGTGCCACAAAGAACATTTGCCTCCGGTAGGCGTCTGCCGTGTCTGCGTTGTCGAGGCTGTCGAAATGACGCGGCGCGGCGCACGCCGAAAACTTGTGCCATCCTGTGTGCAAACCATCACCGATGGAATGATTGTGCATACCGTCAATAGCGATGCAGACCCTGAAGCAGCTCAACGAGTTCGCGCTGCATCGGGGACAGTCGTTGAACTGCTTGTCGCCGACCACTTGCCCAATTCGCAATGGAACGCGCCCGGTAATGAACTCGCCAAGGTAGCTAAGCAACTAGGCGTGACCCGTTCGCGATTTGCTCCTGGCAAGGGGAACCGCGGCAAAGACGACAGCAGCTACATGATCACCGTCGATCACGATCAGTGCATCCTCTGCGGTCGCTGCCAACGCGGTTGCAATTGGGTCAAGGGTAATAACGTCATCGGCCGTGCTGAGAAAGGTTATGAATCTCGGATTGCGTTTGACCTCGATGATCCGATGGAAGAAAGCTCGTGTGTCTCCTGTGGCGAGTGTGCCGTCAGTTGCCCAACCGGCGCACTGGAATTTCAGCCGTCTTTCATCGAATCGCAAATCAAGCGAGTTCAAGATGATTTGAAGGCGGAGAAAAAAGACGGCGACATCGTTACCGCAGATGAACTCATTAAGTTTCCCCTATTCTCGGGAATCCCCTACAAGTTCATGCAGTTTAACGGAGCTGCGGTGGTTCGCCGAATCCTCAAGCCAGGCGATACTCTATGCCGCGAAGGTGAATACGGCTCAACGGCATTCATCATCCTCAGCGGTAAGTTCGAAATTTTTCTTGGCAGTGGACGCGGCAAAGTCGAGACCCATCAAGCCAGTGGCCTCAGCGGTTTTTTTGGTGGCTTAACAACAGTGCTTTCAAAGCTTGGGGGCTCAGCAAAGCTTGCGGACGTTGGCGCAGCAGCTCTTTCGGAGGGTGATCGTCTGTACCGAGACGCCGATGACGTCATTCTCGGTGAAATGACCTGCATGAACCGCTATCCTCGAAGTGCGACCGTCAAAGCCGTTGAACGTGCCGAAGTTCTTGAGATCAAACGTAACGTCCTTTACATGTTGCAACGTAACGCAGTCAGCCGGGAAATTCTCGATGACGTCTATCGTAAGCGTGCCTTGACTGGACAACTCGGATCCCTGCCGATTTTTGATACGCTTGATCCCGAGACTCGCAACAAAGCGGTTAGCTTTCTCACCAACAAAGTTGAGCTTATTTCCGTTGACCCTGGCCAAACCATTTTTCGCCAAGACGACATTGCGACTGACTATTACGTCGTGCGTCTAGGCTTCGTCAAAATCACGCAGAATTATGGCCAGGGCGAAAGAGTCCTCAACTACATTGGTCCTGGGAATGGATTCGGTGAAATTGGCCTGCTGTCGGAATATCAACAATCCGATGCCGTCGATGGGCTTCGCCGGCCAGGCTTGCGCACGGCGACTTGCGCGGCACTTGACCATGTTGAACTGATTCGGATTCGTGGATCGATCTTCCGTCAGCTTCTCAATCGATTTCCTGAAATTGTGGAGCCGCTTTCAGCGAAAGCAGATGAGTTGCTCAAACGAGACAAGGATGCGAAAACACGCTTGCAAGCGATCCCCGCTGGCGAATTCCTCGATCAAGGATTGTACCTCGCGCAAAGTTTGCTCGTTCTCGACCTTGAACGATGCACTCGCTGCGATGAATGTACAAAGGCATGCGCCGATACACATGATGGTGTCACTCGGTTAGTACGAGAAGGCCTCCGATTCGATCGCTTCTTGGTCGCGAGTAGTTGCCGTTCCTGCATGGATCCGTATTGCCTTGTGGGATGTCCGGTCGATGCGATTCATCGAGGTGGCAATACACTCGAAATTGAGATCGAAGATTACTGTATCGGGTGCGGACTTTGTGCAAACAATTGCCCTTACGGCAACATCAACATGCACGGATTTCCACGACAAGAAGTGGATGCGAAGGGCAAGCTAAGAAATGTCTACGAAGAACGCGATGGTAAAAAGCTGCCCGTGATTCAACAACGCGCCACAACCTGTGATCTTTGCGCAAGCATCGATGGAAAACCCAGTTGTGTTTATGCCTGCCCTCACAATGCGGCCTTCCGCATGTCTGGCCAAGAGCTCATGAAAATCACCTCGCGCGATGGCAAAGTCGTTTTCGCGTAGAGCCGCAATTCGCAATCAAGGTAGGATAGTCTTCCAGCCTGTCGAGATGCTAAATGACAGGCTGAAAGCCTTATTATACCCCACAAGTTTCAATGGTTCCGGTCCCATGCCAGCTTGCTGGCATGAGCCTAAGTTTTATTGTTAGAAAACGCGGCAATCACCACCACTCCCCAAATCTCCGCTGCACGCAGCCATAGGCTGCGTGCAGCGGAGATTTGGGGAGTTCCGGAAAGGCTTTCACCCTAACTTCAAAACTTATTCACCTGTGAGGCGAGCTCACAGGGGTCTATTTCAACTTGTGGGGTATAAAATGGCTGATAGCCTATCCTGCGACCTACAATATCCAGGCTGTCCAAGAGTAGCCCTCAAGAGGTCTTCCGTGAAACGTTTTATCCATTTCGCAGACTTGCCATCGGCTTGTTATCAACATCGACGCGTATTTACGTCATTTGTCATGATTTTGTTGATTTCATATTCCGAATGGGCTGGCGGCGGCAAAGTAGCGATTGCGCAGGGACCGAAACCACAAACGCCAGTTGACTTTGGTTTGCAGATTCGCCCGATTCTGGCTGACAAGTGCTTTCACTGTCACGGTCCCGATGAATCGCATCGAGAAGCTGATTTGCGGCTCGACGAAGAGGCGATTGTCAAATCGTTAGCCTCGTCTGCGATCGCGATCGTTCCGGGGGACGTGGAGGCAAGTGAGCTTTGGAAGCGAATTGAATCGGTTGATCCCGAGACCGTGATGCCTCCACCAGCGACGCACAAATCGATTTCCACGGAGCAAAAGCAACTCATCAAGCGTTGGATCTTAGAAGGCGCTTCCTGGGGCGCGCATTGGTCCTTTGCTCCTCTGTGTGCAACCACGCTGCCGACTTTTGAAGAACCGCAACTGCGAGTGTGGATGAAGCGAAGTATCGACGCTTGGGCAATGAAGTCGCTACAGCAAAACGGCTTGTCTCACGCACCGGCAGCCAATGCATACAACCTTTGTCGAAGGCTGTACCTCGATATCATTGGACTTCCACCGACCGTCGAGGAGTCGGACGCATTCGTTCAATCCATGCAGGCGAACTCGGAGAGCGCCGTCTGTTCGTTGGTCGACAGCCTGCTAACGCGTCCGGAATTTGGCGAGCATTGGGCCAGAATGTGGTTGGATCTGGCGCGCTACGCCGATACGAAAGGTTACGAAAAAGATTTGAAACGCGACCTGTGGCCGTACCGGGACTGGGTGCTTAAGGCGTTGAATGACGACATGCCTTTTGACCAATTCACAACGTTGCAACTGGCGGGCGATCTACTGGAGAACGCGACGGAGCAAGAGCGGATTGCGACGGCGTTTCATCGTGCAACACTCTCTAATGACGAAGGTGGTACCGACGATGAAGAGTTTCGCGTCGCTGCCGTTAAGGATCGAATCGATACAACGATTCAAGTTTGGATGGGATTGACGATGGGATGCGCGAAATGCCACACCCACAAATATGAGCCGATTTCAATAGAGGATTATTATCAATTCTTTGCCATCTTCAACCAGACCGAGGACGCAGATCGCTCTGACGATGAACCTCGGTTATCGATTCCCAGCAACTCTCAGCAGTTGCAGTTACGCGAACTGAACGATGCTCGTACCGTTGAAGCTGCTCGGTGGCAAAATGTCCAAGAGCAAGTCGCGAAGGAAATAGACGCGTACTGGACCTATCCTGAAGTACAGCAAGCGACATCGCCCCAAGGCACCATACTCACGATCGAAACGGACAAGTCGATTACCGCAGGCGGACCGTCACCGGAAAAAGATGAATACATCGTAAGTTTGTCGCTACCTCAGGGACAATACGAATGCCTACGAATTGAATCGATCGCGTCGAATTTGGAACCAGCGACAACTGCACTTTCTGTGGGCCGAAGCATCAGCGATCCCAACTTCGTCCTTTCTGAACTGCAGGTTGAATTAGACAGCCAAGTCGCAGCACCGGTTGCATTGAAGTTCCGAAAATCTCGCGCGGATTTTGAGCAAGCCGGCTGGCCAGTCGACAAAGCGGTGGACGGCAAACAAGAAACCGGCTGGGCGATCAGTCCTCAAGGACGCCAGAATCATTGGGCGATTTTTACTTTCGATCAGGTCGTAGCGATTGACCGGCCGGGCGTGCTCACGATCAAGATGGATCAGCAATACGGAAAAAACTTGACCATGCTGAAGTTCCGGTGGTCGTTGTCGAGTAAGCCCGAGTCGGCATTGGTGGTTGCAGAGCAATCGGCGGTAAAGGAAGCGTTCAAACCCGTCAGTGAAATCGACCAGAAACTTGCTGCGATTCGAGAGGCGATACCGAAACTGCCTATTATGCGAGAGATCTCAGCGAACGCTTTTCGTACAACGCGAGTTCATAATCGTGGAAATTTCTTGGATCAAACGGTCGAAGTACAGCCGGCATTGCTCAAAAGCTTCGTCAAGAGTGATTCACGGTTGCCGTTGGTGTCGTCAACCATCTCAAGCACAAAGGTCGATCGGTTGGCCGTCGCTCGTTGGTTAACGAGCCCAGACAATGCATTGACGCCACGCGTGATGGCCAACCGCGTTTGGGCACAACTGTTTGGAAAGGGGCTCGTTGAAACCGAAGAAGACTTCGGATCGCAAGGTTCGCTGCCCAGCCATCCGGAGCTGTTGGACTATCTTGCCATCGAGTTCCGCGACACTCATCGTTGGTCGCTCAAAGAATTGATCAAGACCATCGTCCTTTCGAATACCTATCAACAAACATTCGTAGCGGATGAAGAGCGGTTAAAGAAAGACCCAAGAAATGTGCTCCTCAGTCGCGGGCCTCGATTTCGTTTGACAGCCGAGAGCGTTCGCGATCAAGCCCTGCACATTGCTGGGCTGCTTTCCAAAAAGATGGGAGGCAAACCCGTTATGCCGCCGCAACCCGACGGACTTTGGAGGTCAACTTACAACGGTACCCAATGGGAAACCAGTTTAGGTGAAGATCGATATCGACGAGGGATTTACACATTTTGGAAACGCACGACACCTTATCCCTCCATGGAAACATTCGATGCGACAACGCGTGAAGTGTGTCAGATTCGACGCATTTCAACCAATACGCCCCTGCAAGCCTTAGTGACGCTCAATGACCCCGTCTATATCGAAGCGGCCCTGGCGCTTGGGCAACGAATGCTGATGGTTACGGCGAAGAGCGACGCTGACCGAATCGCTTTCGGGCTGCGAAGAGCATTGGGGAGACCGCCGCAAAGCGAAGAGATAAAACGACTCGAAGCTCTGCTTTTAAAGGCCAAGTCTGACTTTGATTCGAATGCTTCCGCAGCTAGCGCACTACTGAAGGGGATCGCGTTTGAGAGGTCGCCAGGTATCAGCGATCCATCTCTGGCTGCTTGGACAGTTGTTGCCAATGCCATCCTAAACCTTGACGAACTTCTTACGCGAGGCTGAGTTGATCATGAATCCGTTAATACCTTCGGCAATGCCAGTGACACAGTTGCAATCGCAAACGCGACGCCATTTTCTTAGCCGCTACGGAATTGGCCTGGGCGCTATCGCGATGGCAGGGCTCCAGGCAACCGTGACCAAGTCCAGCGCAGCGGACACTTCGATTAATCCGATGTCGGCAAAGGAACCGCCGCTACCAGCTAGAATCAAGCATGTGATCTATCTGCATATGGCGGGGTCTCCATCGCAGCTTGAATTGTTTGATTACAAACCCGAACTGGAAAAATATAACGGCAAGGAATGTCCAAAAGAGTATTTAGAGGGGAAGCGATTCGCGTTCATCAAGGGTGTCCCGAAGATGCTTGCTCCCATGTTCAAGTTCAAGCAGCATGGAGAAAGTGGCCAATGGATGAGCGAGCTACTCCCGAATTTGGCTGGCTGTGCTGACGATCTTGCGGTGATTCGTTCCATGCAGACCGACCAGTTCAATCACTCGCCAGCTCAACTGCTTGTTCATACCGGACAAGCCAGACTGGGCAATCCATCGTTGGGTTCCTGGGTCAGTTATGGACTTGGAAGCGAAAACGAAAATCTTCCTGGATTCGTCGTGCTCCTCTCAGGCGGAAAAACTCCCGATGCTGGAAAAAGTCTCTGGGGCAGTGGTTTTCTCCCAACTGTCTATCAAGGCGTCCAGTGCCGAACGACAAGCGACCCAGTTTTCTACCTTCGTACTCCCGAAGGAATTGATCGTCAGCTTCGGCGCGAAACACTGGATGCCATTCGCGATCTCAATAGCCATCAATTCTCACAGGTTGGTGACCCAGAAACGCTCACTCGAATCGCGCAGTACGAATTGGCGTATCGAATGCAAATGTCGGTTCCCGAAGTGATGGACCTTTCGAAGGAATCTCAAGACATCCTTGATCTTTATGGAGCAAAGCCAGGATTTGTCTCTCAAGCCGAGTCTGAGTCCGACCCCCGTGTATTCTACAAAGGCGATGACCCGACGTTTGCGAACAATTGCCTGCTCGCTCGGCGGTTGGTCGAAGCGGGCGTCCGATTTGTTCAGGTTTATGATTGGGGATGGGATCATCATGGATCTTCCCTCGGAGAATCGATCGATGAGACGTTACCGATCAAATGCCAGCAGATTGACCGAGCGATTTCAGGGCTGATCAAAGACTTGAAGCAGCGCGGCCTGTTTGAATCGACACTGATTGTCTGGGGAGGTGAGTTTGGCCGAACGCCGATGTCTCAGAACAATGTCCGTGAGACACCGATCAAAGGGTATTTTGGACGAGACCATCATCCTTACGCCTATACGATGTTCATGGCCGGTGGTGGTATCCGAGGTGGAACCTCCTATGGAGCAACCGACGAAATCGGTTACTACATTACTGAGCAAAAAACAGGACCTCGCGATCTCCAGGCAACAATCCTGCACCTTCTTGGTTTTGATCCGTATCAATTCGGTTTCGACTACCAAGGACTGTTCAATCGGTTGATCGGGCCAACCGATGAAGGAAAGATTTTAACGGGACTGCTAAGTTAAGCAGTTTAATTCGCATTGTTACCTGGATTTCGCAGCACAACCGCCGGGTCACAACTTGGCAATCCGACTTCACGCGCGTTGTGATTCTTCGCCAAGTATTGCCGAAGGAAGGTGACCGTCTCTTCCACTTCGTCCGCTTGGAGAAGCAATAGATCTCCAGGAACAAGCATACCAAGGGCGAGTTCGACAGAATTGATCGCACCCTTTACATCTTGCACCTTACGGCAGCGAGAACCTTCGCTGATCCCCTGGCGAAAGAAGCTGGTGATCTCACCATCGCTGCGTCCACGAGTGTAGTGGTCTTCATACAAGATCACTTCATCAAAATGTTTACCCAGAAGTCGACCTTGATCGATGAAATCTTCATCGCGACGATCACCCGCCGCAGAATAAACTGCCAACCGGCGTTTTGATTCAAAGTTCTTCAGCGTCTC
Organism: Planctomycetaceae bacterium; assembly: GCA_043775635.1. GTDB lineage: Bacteria > Planctomycetota > Planctomycetia > Pirellulales > Pirellulaceae > UBA6163. The sequence goes on from JAYVSE010000110.1 coordinate 40,963, forward strand.
AATCACAGTTTGCAATGACGACGTGTTGTGACCGTAATCGACAATCACTGTGGCACCATTGATTTCAAGCAGGTTGAAACGTCCTGGCGAATGCTGCAGGTCAGCGGCAAAACTCTCCAGTCCTGCCGCGATATTTTCCTTGGAGACAGCAAGTGCCCAACAAGCAGCGGCAGCCGCAAGGACATTTTCGACTTGAAATTCGATTCGTCCTTGGTGGGTAAGCGGTACTCGATCAAGCGAAGTCAAAATGCTTTCGCCTTCTCGATCTGCGGCAACGATCTTCCCGTCACGCACGAAGATGACCGGCTTGCCCTGTTCCAGGTGTTTCTTGAGTACGAGCGAATTCGGATCTCTTGAAAAGAAGATCACGCCGCCTCTGCAATGCTCAGCCATTTCCGCAACGAGCGGATCATCGGCCTTGAGCACCACCGATCCGTCGCGTGAGGTGGATTCAACGACAACACGCTTGACTGCGGCGAGTTGTTCAATCGTTTGGATGTCAGCGAGTCCAAGATGATCGCCTGCGCCAATGTTTGTCACGATACCAACATCGCAGCGATCAAAACCGAGTCCTTCGCGGACGATCCCGCCTCGCGCGGTTTCGAACACAGCAGCGTCAATGCATGGATTGGCAAGCACCGAGCGTGCGCTCTTGGGGCCACTGCAATCTCCACCATCAATGCGTCGACCGTTTAAGAAAATTCCATCCGTCGACGTCATCCCAACACGGGCTCCACAGCGACTCAGAATATGCGCAACCAAACGCGTGGTCGTTGTCTTGCCATTGGTACCCGTGACAGCGACGATTGGAATGCGTCCGGTTTGATCTTCTCCGAACATCATGTTGATGATTGCTTCGCCAACGGCACGGGGCGTTCCAGCCGATGGTTGCAAGTGCATGCGAAGTCCGGGGGCGGCATTGATCTCGACGATCACGCCGTTCTGTTCTTCGAGCGGTCTTGAAATGTCCTCACAAACGACATCGATACCCGCGATATCGAGACCAATGCACTTTGCGGCTTCGATCGTACGCGCAGCAACGTCTGGATGAACGAGATCGGTGACGTCTTCCGCAGTGCCACCAGTACTTAAGTTCGAGTTGCGACGAATCTTAACTTTCAAGCCAGCGGCTGGTACCGATTCGGGGCTAAATTCTTGCGATTTGAGGACTTCAATTGCAATATCGTCAAGCTTTATAAAGCTCAGCGAAGTTGCGTGCCCGTCACTGCGGCGAGGATCCTTGTTGACTTCAGCCACAAGCTCACGGATCGTCAGAGTGCCGTCCCCGATGACATGCGCTGGTTCCAGCCGAGCCGCAGCGACGAGTTTGTCACCGACGACAAGCAATCGCCAATCACATCCAGGCGCATATTTTTCGACAATCACATCGTCTTCGTGCGCGAAAGCTGCTTCGTAAGCGGCACGTACCTCGGCTTCGGATCTCAAGTTAGTCGCCACGCCGCGGCCTTGATTGCCGGTTTGCGGCTTCACGACGACAGGCAACCCGATTTCTTGAGCCGCCTCCCATGCATCGTTCGCGTCAAATACTGGGCGACCCTCAGGAACAGGAATGGCGATTTCACGCAAGAACTTTTTAGTCAGCTCTTTATCTTTTGCAATCGTCTCAGCAATGGCACCGGTGCGATCGGTTTCAGCAGCACAAATGCGCCGGGTACGAGCACCGTGACCAAACTGAACCATGCTGCCTGCGGTCAATCGGCGATAGGGGATTCCTCTCGCCCTGGCAGCATCGACGATGGACCGAGTACTTGGCCCGAGGCACAGTTCATGCGCCATGTTCTTGAGCGTGGTGATCGCGCCTTGAACATCATAAGGCGTGTCATGAACGGCCGCCATGATCAGGTTCCGCGCCATCTCGACCGCTGTGCGACACAACGTCTCTTCGTAGTAACGGATGGCAACTCGATAAGTACCATCGACCGATGTTTCTCGTGCACGGCCAAAACCGACTTCGGTTCCGGCCAGCGACTGAAGCTCAAGTGCGACGTGCTCTAAGACGTGAGCAAGATAGGTACCTCGCTCCAGTCGCACAAAGAAGCCACCACGTTCACCTACGCTACAACGATGTTCGATGAGAGTGGGCAACCAGGACTTCAACCGCTCGTTAAAACCAGGGTATTCTTCTGAGCTTTTATCGTTGTAAATGCCTAGTTTCACCCAGACTTCGAGAACCGGGAAATTTGCCCAAACATTCGGACCACGTAATGCGTTGATCTTGAGGATCTCCACAACAAACTCCATTGAGTAAACAGCAGATATTGATAGATGCGAAAGGTACGACAGGCCAAACTGCACAAAGATAATGCTTTCGAGAAAGCATGGTAGATTCGGGGACGGCGGGTGGGTGGGGTTGTCCCTTGAATCGGATACGCATCGGGCATCGTCATAGAGCCACGACTTGCGAAATTCCCGTTGGCGGTGTTGATTCGGCAGCGGTTAAAAAGTTCCATGGCGTCAAACCGTAGGCAACATCCGATCGCCTAAGTGGAACTCAACAGTCGGTGGGTTTATTGGGGAGAGTTAATGACCAAAGTACGTCGCCCTGTGGCTTGTTTAAGGAGCGTAAATGACAAGTCGGATCGCCGACCACGGCTTCTTCACGACGCACTATATTCGGCAGCGCAACCAATTTCCATGAATAAAAACAATTACTTTTGCCGATTCTGATCCAAGTGAGCAAATTATCAACAAAAGGCAAGATTCCGAAAATCCTCCGCCATCCGTGGTGGTTTTCAGAATCGTGTCGCCAGCATGGTTTCATCCCATGGTTTCATCCCACGAGTCTCGCCCTAGAATGCTTACGCATTGGGATCTGACTCATTGGAATCCGACGCATTGGGATCCGACGGGTTGATTCTTCGCTCGGTGGTTTAAGAAAGCAAGTTAGTTTGTTCAGCAACGAGGAAATAATTCTGTGGTGACTGCCAACGGCAATCTTGATGCCCTTCTCCTGGAAGATCAGGCGGAAGTTCGTTCGCAACTTGAGCCCGGCGAGTGCGTCCTTTCCGTTGCGGAATGTGATTTGGATGAAAACTTGCAATTTGGTCGCACTTTACTCGTGCTAACGGACCAACGACTTATCAGCTTCTCGTCCAAAACCGGTTTTTCCAGTTGGAAACGCGCAAACTGCGAATCGCTAAAGCTCAGCCAGCACGGAGCCATCGCGTCGATGGAGCTCTTTGGGAACGAGGGGCGATTGGCACAATGGCGGCTAACTGCCCACGTTTTCGTACAATCGCGGCGACTGGTCAGAAAATGGGATACCAGTGAGCGACCTGCCGAGGAACAGCCGCAAGAGTCGATCTGCCCGAGCTGCGGTGCGGCGATGCCCGTGGACATGGTGAAGTGCGACGCCTGCACCCCCAAAGCGGTGACGCAAGTTCATGCGGCGCTGTACCGGCTGCTGCCATTCGCAAAACCGCGGTTGGGAATGGTTTTACTGGGACTTGCCCTCGCGACTGCAAGCACAGGGGCTTCGATGATCCCGCCGTACTTGTCGCGACCAATCATCAACAAAGTATTGATCCCATTTCAAAATGGCCAGGCAGTCCCCGAAGGTCTTATCTCGTTTTATCTTTGTGGCTTGGCCGGGTCAGCAATACTCGCGTGGCTGCTGGGTTGGGGACGAAGTTTGTGCCTAGCGTCAGTGAGCGAGCGTATTTCCGCCGATTTGCGAAATCGCACCTACGGGCATCTGCACAAACTTTCACTCGAATATTTCGGTGGCAAACGTACCGGCGACTTAATGTCGCGACTAAGCAGTGACACCAGTTGTATCTGCGACTTCATGACCCTGAATCTCGTCAACTTCATCACTGATATCATGATGATGGTCATGGCATCGGTGATCTTGATTTCGATCAACCCAATGTTGGCGATAGCGACGCTGCTGCCATTCCCATTAATTATGTGGCTTGTACATCAAGTGCGAGCACGCCTCCGACGCAGCTTTCGACTCGAAGCTCGCGCCTGGAGTGAGATGACCAATGTGCTGGCCGATACCATTCCCGGTATTCGCGTTGTGAAAGCGTTTGCTCAGGAGAAACGCGAGGTTGACCGGTATCAAAAAAGCAATGACCACATCCTCGCCGCCAATCAGCGGGTCAATGTCATTTGGTCGTTCTTTGGTCCGACGGTGACTTTGCTCACCGAGGTGGGCTTGCTCGTCGTTTGGGCATTCGGCGTCTATCTGGTGATCAACAAGAGCGGACTTCTGGTCGGTGACCTCACGGCGTTCATCGCTTTCATCACCCGTTTCTACACGAAGCTTGAATCGCTCAGTTGGATGGCGGGTGCGGTACAACGTGCTTCGGCATCGGCGCAACGACTATTCGAAATCCTAGATCGCGTCCCCAGTGTTGCTGAACCCACTCGTCCGATTGAACCAGGTCGATTGACCGGCGAAATCGTTCTTAAAGACGTCTGCTTCCAATATGGCAATCGGCGCGTCCTACATCATATCAACCTCAAAATTGGATCGGGAGAAATGGTCGGCCTCGTCGGCCAAAGCGGGGCTGGCAAAAGTACACTTGTGAATTTGGTATGTCGCTTTTTTGACGTGGTTGAGGGTTCGATCACGGTGGGTGGCACTGACATTCGCTCGTTCTCGATTTCCCCCTATCGAAAAAATATCGGCGTTGTGCTGCAAGAACCATTTTTGTTTTTTGGCACGATTGCAGAGAATATTTCATACGGTAAACCTGAAGCGACACCCGCTGAAATCGTTGCGTCCGCAAAAGCCGCAGGCGCTCACGAGTTTATCTTGCGGTTGCCCGAAGCTTACGATTCTTTGGTCGGTGAACGCGGTCAATTGCTTTCCGGTGGCGAACGTCAGCGAATCTCCATCGCACGCGCGCTGCTCATTGACCCAGCAATTTTGATTCTTGACGAAGCGACTTCCTCGGTCGATACCGAGACCGAACGCGAAATCCAGCAAGCGTTAGAAAGATTGATTCTTGGGCGCACCACGATTGCAATTGCACACCGGCTCAGCACCCTTAACCGCGCGAATCGAATCATCGTTTTAGATGGCGGCCGGATTGTCGAAGAAGGACCGCCTGACGAACTACTTAAACGCAATGGCGCTTACGCCCGCTTGCACGCAGCTCAATTTGAGCGAGACAACCTGATCGCATCCGAAATCGCCGCCGGCATCGATATCAACGAAGTCGAAGAAGAAAAAAAAGACGAAAAAGACTCAAACTAAGCCAAACATCGCACAAAATTTATTCAAGGACCGCCTTAAATGCCAAGCATCCAATCAACCATGGCACCGAAATTCGACTTATTTTACGACGATTGGGGGCGGCTTGTATTTGTCGACCTGGCTGGCGTTCGCCATGTGAGTGTCACGCCGATTCGATCGTTTCCTCTCACGCATCCCGAACACTGGATCTCCATCTGCAACGATAAGAATGGCGAGCTTGCCTGCATTGAAAATCCGAACCTGCTTCCGACCAAAGTACGCGATCTTCTATTCACTGCGTTGTCAAAAACGGAATTCATACCCGTCATTCAGCGCGTGATCTTCGCAACGCCTGGCGAGCCCGCTGAATGGCAAGTAGAAACCGATCGAGGCAACCGCACGTTCGTTTTGAAGGGCGAAGACGACCTCCGCATACTGCATGACGGCAGAATCATCATCACCGATTCCGATGGACTGCGGTATTTGATTCAAGACGGCCAAAAGCTCGATGCCCATAGTCGCCGTACTCTCGAGCGATTTACATAAGATCTCAGACGTTGGTCAGCACCGCCTGAATACGGTCAAGCATTTCACGTGCTGGCTTTGAAATATGAGTCGCACCGCGCAGCCCAGTTGCCGATTGTGCTACCGCTTCACATCGATTGACAAGCGAGCCACTCAAAATATGCTCAAGTTCGATTGGCAGTGACTTTCGAAGCGAAGCGGCGTACTCACACCAAACTGACCAAAGTTGTCGAGGTGGTCGCTGCTCGAGCCAATGCTCGATAAGGTGGAAAGAATTTTCAGTTGACTGTAGCCCCCGGTGGAGCGCTTCGCTCATGATCGCTTGTCGCTCTGCTGAGGAAACTTCTCCATCCGCCCACGCTACAAAAACGAGGGGAGCCAAAACCAATGCAGAAATGGAGCCTGCGTCAAACCCCGCATCAAGCAAATGTTCGACTAGCGAGTTATCCTCGAATCCAAGCGTTCCAATGAGCATCTTTTTCGCTTCCTCACGAAGCACTGCCTCTCGCATCTGGACTAGAATCGCTTCGTCTACTCGATGGAAGTACTCGTCTTCAAGTGCTTTACCGCGTGCTTGCAGGGCATCTTTCTCAAACATGATTTTCTCTCGAACAAAGCTTCTCTTGAGGGCATCGCCGATCGATTCTGTCTTGACTTGCACATCGAACCGGCGTTTTCAGAACGATGTAAAAGCAATCGCTGTGCCACAATGGCACCAACTTGACGATCGTTTGGAGAAACTCAATCGACACGATGAGCCGCTCAAAGACGCCGTAAAAGAAACGTCCGAGAAAGTTTGGGACTCGGTGAAATTGGACGGTGACGAACGGTTAGATGGCTTTCACCGCATTCGAAAGGCGTTGTGAAACGCACACCATGGCAGTGAAACTGTGCCACAGTGCACGGTGTTGTAAAACGTAGCACTGTTCGCGCGCCCACTTCCGCCGTGAAGGCTTTTTCTTCAGCAAAATGAATGGTTTTAGCGGTACGGCGCGAGCCGTCCGGTCTCTCTGAGGCCCGCGTCACCGGATGGCTCGCGCCATACCGCTAAATTATCCTTCACGGCGTAGGGGTCGGGACGGACGCAAGTGTTGCCAACCCTCTGCTAGCCAATCAGAAACTGCTATCGTCGAATGCAGTCTTGACTTGAGCCGAACGCTCGTCAGTCCACCATCGCAAGAAGCGTTTACCGCTGCTTTTCGCTTTTTTATGTTCCTTAACACTCAGCTTGCTCAACAACTCGGCGCAACGTTTTGACTTCGCGTCGTAACTTAGCTGCGCCAAGCGATTCGCGGCAACGACGTGATCATTCAGTTCACCAAGCTGCTGTTGAACCCTGCGGATCCGTGGACATAGATCAGTCACGAACCGCGTGGAGCCAAGTTCTGAGAAAAGTTCGAGCGCGTAGCGAAGCTTCTTTGCTTGGACGCGAAAATGATGGAATGCGACGGCATCGCGAGGGTCCCTTGGTCGAGACTGAACAAATGACTGGACGAGTTCCTGGATCCGCTCGATTGCCCACGTCGAAACCTGATGGTCGGAAGCTGACAAGGCTGCGTTTAAGCATTTCACAGCACGAGCTTCAAATTCGGAATAATGGTTCAGGCGAACACTGAGTTTGACAAGCGGTTTTTGAGCATCTCGCCGCTTCTTGTGCAGGAATCGCACAAGACTCCTGCGACCGGGTACCTTCGAATCGCGAAAACGAGTCAACATGACATCTAAGTCTCGCGCGTCACCCGCAGCTGCGCGGATCATCTTCATCCGCTTGCGCAGCCAAGCCCTGTCTTTTTCCTCCATTAGCTTTTCAAACGTGTCCAAGGCCGCCAAGGCTTGGCGAGTCGCAATCCTCAACTGATGAACATATTCAATATCATCTTTCGCTTTCGTCGCCGCCAATGGTAACAGAAGAAAAACTCGCCTCAATCGTTCATCGATCGAAGCACGGGCCAACGAAGAAAGACTTTGTTTCAAATTCATGTTGCTAAACGATAGAGAATGTCCGTGATGTTCACGCGAATATCAGCGTCGTCATCGACTACTCACACGCGACGAGATCGCTCGTTCATTTGTCGGGTGACCTGCGTTGCTGTGGCAGAAATACAGCAAATGTGGTGCCCACGCCGAGCTCGCTCTCTACTTCCAAATGTCCTTGATTCTTTTTAAGAATCGCTGTTGAGATCGCCAGTCCGAGTCCCATGCCGCGTGCCTTGGTCGTGTACAGCGGTTCGGTGATACTTCCGAGGTTTCTTGCATCAATTCCAACGCCGGTATCAATGACTTTGATCACGATGTCATTTTCGTTGGTCTCTGAGGTGAGCCTGATTGTACCGCCACTAGGCATTGCATCTCGCGCGTTTCGCAGCAAATTGCGAAAAACGATCGCGACCTGATTGGGATCAATGAGCGCCTGTGGTAAGTTGAACGATAGTTCATTCACAACAATCACATTGTCTGGCGTCGAGACAGACGGGACAACCTCGCGCACGAGCTCGTTGACGCTGCACAGTTCGACTCGCGGTTCCGGCAGACGAGCGACATCGGAAAGTGCGGAGATAACGTTATCGATTAATGAAACTTGGCGATCAATGCGCTCCAAATGCTCAATCGTTTTTTCGGCGGTTGGATTCTTGGCGTCGCGAAGGTAGTAAGCCGACATGCGGACAGCGTTCAATGGGTTGCGGATTTCGTGTGCGATCCCACCAGAAACTTCTCCGAGTGTGGCGAGCTTCTCCGCCTTGACTAAATCAGCCTGCATTTCCCGTAGTTCTGCCGTTCGCTCACGAATACGATCTTCAAGCTGTGAGTTGACTTCCGTCAGTTGGCGTTGAGCTTCCTTTAAATCAGTGATGTCTCGAACGATTCCCGCGAACAATTTTGTGTCACCGAACGGCACTTCACTGACCGCTAAGTGCATCGGAAACGTGGTATCATCTTTTCGTTTGCCTATCACTTCGCGACCGATGCCGATAATCTTTTTTCGACCGGTTTCCTGATGATTTTTCAAATATCCGTCATGCTCGGCGCGAAAGGGAGCGGGCATCAACATCTTGATGTTTTCGCCCAGCATCTCGTCTGCGGTGTATCCAAACAACTTCGTCGTAGCCGGATTAACCGTTTGAATGATGCCCAATGTATCGATCACGATAATGGCATCCACTGCCGTATTAAGAATGGCGGCAAGTAGAGCCGTGTCTTGAAGTTGCATCAATTGGTCATGGTGTTGGGGCGGCAATCCATTGCCAGTGTTTCTGGACTCAAACGAGTGCCGAGATGCGCCCGACGAGGTAGGCGAATCAAAAAGCATGCACCGCCATTGGATGGCTGGAGTCGAATCGAACCCCCGTGGGCTTCGATGATGCGTTGGCAAATCGGCATGCCAAGTCCGGTGCCAGAATTCTTTGTCGTGTAAAACGGCTCAAACAACTTTTGCTGTTGCTCTTGATTTAGCCCTGGGCCGTTATCTCTGTATCGAAGTTCGACCACTTCTTCCTCACAACGACAATCCACGCAGATGTGGACCGGATCACGACATGCCGCAAGCGAGTTTTCAAAGAGGTTACGGAACACTTGCTCCATTCGCAAAATATCGACTTCAATAAGCAGTCCAACGGTGTCCAGGGTTTCGATTAGTTCTGCGTCGCGTCCGTTGCGACTGACAGCGATGTCCTCCCAGGTACGTTGCCAAACCGAAGGCAAGTCCGTCGGGCTGCGATGCAACTGAATGGGTGCAGCGAACGATCGTACTTCTTCGAGTAGACGCTGCAAGTCACTGCTCGCCCGTTGGATCATGTCAAGACTCTCCTCCGCATCTCGGTTACCGACAATCTCCAAAGAGAGCACGTCGGAGGCCGCGCGAATACGTTGCAGTACATTGCGGCTCTCGTGAGCTAGTGCGGTCATGGTTTGGCCAATTGCAGCAAGGCGTTCGGCCTGAAGCGCTCGTGATTGTGCGTCCTCTAAATCTGTGATGTCCACACCCACGGCCAAGACTGCATAGACGGTTCCATCAGGTCGCTTCAAGGTCGTATTCGACCATCGAATCTTGTAACTACAATTGTCTTTTCCGCGTACATCATTCACGACGCCTCGTGTGTGAGCATCGTGCGCGGTGCGAATGAAAACATCTTTAATGCGGTCGCGGTCATCCTCGGCAATACAGATTTCAAACCAGTCTTTCCCTGTTAGATCATGAATTGACCAACCGGTGAGCTGCTGAAAATAGGGATTGAACCGAATCACGCTTCCTTGCAGGTCGAGCACCAATATGACGGCTTCGGCGGTCTTGAGCACTTCATCAGCGAAATGATGTTCCTCGGCCAACTCCGCTTGCAACCAATGCTTTTCCGCAATTCGATTGACGATGGCGCGAATGTCGTCCGGGATAATCGGCTTGATGACATAATCAGTTACGCCCAAACGCAGCGCAGCGATTGTACTTTGCATGTCACCTAAGCCCGTGACGACGATGATTTCGGAGTTCGGTGAGTTTGCTTTGAGCTGTGGCAAGAAATCTTCGATCATCCCATCGGGCAATCGCCGGTCCGCAATCACCATGCCAATTTGATGGGCAGAGGTGACTGACACGGAATCCTTAAAAGTCGCCGCAACATACACCTCGTGACCATCGAGTTGGAGGATGTCGCTCAAGTTCGCGCGAGTATCGGCATCGTCTTCAATGACAAGAATGCGAAACGTATGGTCCATTGAAGGCATTCATCAAATTACGATTGGCGGCGTGACTGGTAATCAGCCTAAAACGCTCATCATACGCTAATGCTTACCTAATGAGAATGATATTGATGAAGACCCGAATACGATTGTCAAATCTCGGCTTCCCTCGCCCCGCACCTGGGGAGAGGGAAACGGCAATCATTTCCGCTGGTTGCGTTAAAACCGTACTTGGTACGCAGCGTACAAGAACTGAGCATCACCGATCGATGGAATGCCGTTAGCACCCGCTACGCCACCACTGGTTTCGGTGTAGTACTTGCCGGAATCGAAGAACGAATAGCCGAGCTGTGCACTATTGCGTGGATTGATCGCAATGTTGAACAGTACATCGATTTCATGCCCCAGTTCACGGTCCGCTGCGGCGGTAGTCGTATTAAACGGCGTCAGGGTGACGTTGTAAGGCGTCGTTAATTCGTTCAGCATCAAGTAGTGGTACCACACGAGCAAGTTCACGCGGTCACCGAAGACCGGTGTGAGCAACTGTGCGTTGAAATCACTGATATTACGACGTCCAAACAAGTCGATGAAACCTAGGTACTTATGCCCCAGTGGGAACAAGTGATCGAAGCCGTCATCGAATCGACTAACATTAGCGAAGGTATCATCGCCCGATGCGTAGTCATACCAAGCCCAAACTGTCGGCTTCCAAGTCGTACTGCCCATGCCGACTTCCAACTTCCGCCCAAGTCCGGCGGTGAAAAACTCAGCGTTATGGTTCGATCCATTGGAGTTTTCGCCGAACTGAAAACCGCCTTCGTATTCGTACAACCATCTTCCTCGACTGCCAGCAAGTCGCTTGCCGAGTGTATGGACGTTGGCATTAACCGCTTGGTAATCAAGACCAAGGTAGTAAAAGTCGATGGTACCAATGCTCATGCCTTTGAGTTGACTGTATACACCGTAGAAGTCAGTGTCATTGTCGGCACCGTCCCACTTGTCTTCGTTGGTCAGCAACCGTTTTGTCGGATGAACGAAAAATCCATCGACGTCCCACTTGGCACCGCTGTACATCAACTTGTAGCCGTCAAACGTGCGGCGAGTATTGGCCCAATCCAATGGAGAGATTAAGCGTTCGCTGCCGTAGAGCAACTCTTGGCGTCCAACACGTGCAGTCACCTTGCTGTCGCCGTCATCAAGCAGCTTGGCGTCGAAAAATAAATTCTGGGCATCGCCACGATTTTCTTCGATGGTTCGATTATTGAATACTTCACCAGCGGAGTCGGCATAGATGAACTCGCCGTACATGCGCAACCAATCGTTAACGCGATAGTTCGCAAACAGACGCAACCGAGTCAACCAAAACTGATCATCGCGACCAGTCAATCCAAAACCGCGATGGTTTTCTTCATTGTGATAACGCACGCGAAGTTCGCCGCCGACATCCACCTTGCCACCACCGGGTACGGACATCTGCTTCAGCGCATCGCCGGGGTAGTGTTGCGTATAGCAAGGGTCATTGATGTAACTAAAGTCGTTCGCGTAAAAGACGCCTTTGTAAGCATCTTTCACTTTGGCTGCGAGTGCATCTTTTTTCTTCTTGTCGCATTTAACGCAAGCCTTTTCACCACAGCTACACGTTACCGCTGGTTCGGCGGCGACAGGTGGAGCGGGCTCTTCTTTGACGACAATCGGAGCGGCGACCGACGAGTCCTCTACTGGCGTGGGTGCGTTGGGCACCGTCTGCGAAAACGCAGGCAAGGGTTGCAAGAAGCCGATCGCCAGTGACGCGATCAGGCCTCCACGATAAAGTCTTGACATAGTAGTTCCGTCTACAAAAGGGGTAAGGGGTCCTAAGTTCTCAGCTCATAGCGAATGTTGAGGGTACCTTCAGTCCGTTCACGGCGCCTAAAACGCCGCGCTCGGACGAAAGACAACACGCAAGCTGTTTGGCTCCGGTTCCTAACCGCTGCAAAAGGGACCATCGGCAAAGATCACCCGTCGTCTTCGGAAATATCCGCGTCGGCGATTCGACCAGGTTAAGAGTCACAATCGTCACTGCCGGAGAATTCACCGTTAGATTCGCCAATGGGCGACCGGGGCGTGGCACTCGTTGTACTACACATCTTCAAAAGGACCTTCGGCCACCACCCAGCTTGCCTGGGAGGAGCCATTGATCATCACCAGAAAACGACGCACGTCGCGTAGATATCGCAATTCTCCAGCTTCCGGCGCTTTCAGCGTCGGAAGCTGGAGAATTGCATTCGGATGGGAAGCCTTCGTCGTCTGGTTGTGAACCCATTCACCTGCCAGGCGAGCTGGCAGGGGTCGTAATAAAGATGTGAAGGATAAAGAGGGGCTTGGCAATGTGATGAAGGCGTTGTGCAAAGTAATTGAGCACTGACGCCGTGAATCAAGGCAAAGTAGTCAATTACGAGGTTTTTTAACAAATCGACGCAGGCGATAACGGGATTTGAATTCCCTTTACATCAAGAGACCGCCAGCCTAGACGTCGCTATTTCCTTTTGCGTGAATCGCAAGACGTTTCGGTATTGAGTGTGCATTGATGCTAAAAAGTTGTTCATTCCCTTTCCTGGCATTTCCGGAGTCTTGCGGTGCAAACTCAAGATGTAGACAAGCGTTTTCTGCAAAACCACTGGATCCCTCGATTTGGGCTAAAGCTCGCATTTTCCGGTTTGCTAATCGTAATGGTGGGTTGCGGTTCGAGTGAGGTCACCTTAGCGGATCTCGAATCCGAAGCGACTGATGCTAGTGCAATCGCACGGGTCGCCCCAACTGAGACCGATGCACAGTTGACAAAAGAAGCACCGATGGCAAAGGACTCGCTGGCGGTTGGCACAATCCTCGACATCGAAAAACCTTCGCTTAAACTCGGCTTTATCAAGCTCACTGACTGCGCACCGCTGGTGATTGCAAAAGAGAAAGGATACTTCAGCGACGAGGGACTGAACGTTGAAATCGAAGCTCAGTCCAACTGGAAAGTTTTGCTGGATCGCGTGATCGATGGGCAGCTTGATGGTGCTCATATGTTGGCCGGACAACCGATTGGTGCCACCATCGGCTTTGGTACCCAGGCTCACGTCATCACGGCCTACAGCTTGGACTACAACGGCAATGCGATCACGGTCAGCAATCGCATCTGGAAAATGATGCAGGAAAATGATCCCGCGTTAAACTCGCCAACGCCCAGTCATCCGATCACTGCCGCATCGCTAAAGCCGATTGTCGAACAGTACAAGGCGGACGGCAAGGAATTCAAGATGGGGATGGTGTTCCCTGTCAGTACCCACAACTACGAACTGCGGTACTGGCTTTCAGCAGCCGGAATCAATCCTGGGATGTACACCAAGGAGGACATCAACGGCGTAACCGGAGCCGAGGTTAACTTGAGCGTCACCCCATCCCCGCAAATGCCCTCGACCTTGGAAGCAGGCACCATCGAAGGTTACTGTGTTGGCGAACCATGGAACCAGCAAGCGGTCGTGAAGGGAATCGGCGTGCCCGTCATCACGAACTACGAAATTTGGAAGAACAATCCAGAAAAAGTGTTCGGTGTAACGGCTCAGTGGGATGAAAAGAATCCCAACACGCACATTGCAGTCGTCAAGGCATTGATTCGCGCCGGCGAATGGTTGGATGCAACCGACGATAGCGGAAAATTAATCAACCGTGTCGAAGCCGCACAATTGCTCAGTCGACCTGAATACGTTGGTGCCGACGTTGACGTGATCGACAACAGCATGACGGGAACGTTCATCTATCAGAAAACGGACATTCAGGCCGTGCCTGACTTCAATGTGTTCTTCAAAGGTTTTTCTAGTTATCCGCACTACAGCGATTGCATTTGGTTCCTGACACAGATGCGTCGCTGGGGCCAGATCACCGAATCAAGACCAGCGAGCTGGTACGAAACGACCGCGCGAGAGATTTACAAGCCAGCGATTTACGTGAAAGCGGCCAAGCTCCTCATCGAAGAAGGCAAGCTTACGGCTGCTGATTTTCCTGCAGATTCGTATGACGGCTATCGTGCCGCGTCGTCCGATTTTATCGATGGCAAGCAGTACGACGGTCGCAAACCGATCGAATACATCAATGGGTTCGACATTGGCAACAAAGAGGACGCGGCTTTGCAAGGTAAGTAAGGTTGGAGTTCACAGGACGATGCGACGCGACAGTTCACCAAGCGTCAAGTCGTGAAGCGGCCATCAGGGTCAGACGTGTGGGGCCTCCGGTGTTCCTGCGTCTGATCCGGGTCGTGGATGAAGCACTCCTCGCCCCCGGCTTTGAATGGCGTGGACTCAAGGAAAATTGGTGAGCCGTAGGCGCTAGCCTCGGGTCTTACGAAAGGCTCAAACGGACGCGATACCCGCGGCTAGCGCCGTCGGCTCAGTAAGTCCACGGCTTTGCCGGGGACACGGGCTGAGAGTGAGGGGTAGGCAGGGGTAAATGGAGTCGGAATTTTTGCGGTTTTAGCATTTGCATTTGAAATAGGCGTATTTATGAAATGGCGCGGAACAGCACTTCGATTCTGTCGTGTGACGGGACTGCCGATCTTGGAACCGTTTGTCAGGCTTGCTGCGGGCGAAGACCCCAAGGAGCAGTTTCGCAACATTTTCAAGTTCATTGTCATCCCGGTCATTGCGACTCTGTTCTTTATTAGTCTATGGTCGCTCGCCGCCGCGAACATCAAAACGGACAGCGCCCAGTTGCCAAGTCCATCTTCGACTTGGGCAGCAGCCAAGGAATTGTGGTCGTCCCATCAATCACAAAAAATTGCCGATGCGACCGCGATCACGGAAGAACGAGCGAAAGCCAAAGGGTTTATGCAACAGGCCAAGGCGGCTGAAAAGCAGGCCGTCGGCACCAGCGGCGACGAACAAAAGCGAATGCTCGCTAACGCCGAGGTCTATAAAAAGAAGGCCCTGCAGTCCGCGAATTTTCAACCTTCGTCAGCACCGACTTTTGTCGATCAAGTTTTGCGAAGCATTGGCACCGTGTTTGTCGGTTTCTTCATTGCTACCATCATCGCGGTACCGCTGGGCATCCTCTGCGGCATGAGTCCCATCTTCAACGCCGCGATGAATCCGATCATTCAGTTGTTCAAGCCAGTCAGTCCTTTGGCTTGGCTGCCGATCGCATCGATTGTCATCATTTGGTGGTACAGCGGCGATGAACAGGGCGATGGGTTGTTTTCGCGTGCGTTCTTGATCTCAGCCACAACGGTCAGTCTATGCTCGCTCTGGCCGACACTGGTCAATACTGCCTTAGGTGTTTCAACGGTCAACAAAGATTACTTAAACGTCGCCAAGGTCTTAAAACTTTCCTGGTGGCAGACGCTTAGCAAAATCATCTTCCCGGCATCGCTGCCATTGATGTTTGCTGGACTCAGAATCAGCCTCGGCGTCGGTTGGATGGTTTTGATTGCGGCTGATATGCTCGCTCAAAATCCCGGCCTGGGAAAATTTGTCTGGGACATGTTTCAAAACGGTAGCAATAGTACTTACGCAAAAATCGCGGTTGCAGTCCTCGTGATCGGTTTCGTCGGCTTGATCCTCGATCGCATCATGGTCTGCTTGCGGAATTTAGTCAGCTTCGGGAACGACGCAACTAGTTAATTGGATAGCGCCAAGTAAGTGAGCGGCAAGGCGATAGCCGCCGGAAAATCACGGCGAAACCGGCGGCTAGCGCCCTGCCGCTCACGATTGCAAAAAACACAGCAAACTTAATCACGTTTAAAAAAAAATGGTTACATCACAAGTATCAAATCAAGTTGCAGTATCAGACTCACCACGGTGGGCTGCGACGTATGAAAGGAAAAGGACCATTAGGCAGACGCCGCCGAAGCCATTGATCGAACTCAAGGGCGTCAGCAAATCGTACGGCAGCAGCATCACGTCGCACCAAGTGCTTACCAACATCAATCTGAACATTCGCGAGGGCGAGTTCCTTGCCATCTGCGGTTTCTCAGGTAGTGGAAAAACGACGCTAACACAATTGATCGCCGGCTTGATCCAGCCGGATAGCGGCGAGATTCTGATGGAGGGCAAACCGATCGCAGGTCCCAGCCCTGAGCGTGGCTTGGTGTTCCAAAACTATTCATTGCTTCCCTGGCTTACCGTTCGTGGCAACATAGCATTGTCGGTGGATCGTGTCTTTGGTCACTGGACCAAGGCAGAACGGCGCGATCACATTGAGAAATTCATTGAGATGGTTGGCTTGTCGCACGCTGCCCACCGCCGACCGAGCGAATTGTCAGGAGGGATGAGGCAGCGCACCTCCTTGGCACGAACCTTGGCAATGAAACCAAAAGTACTGTTGCTGGACGAACCTCTGTCAGCCTTGGATGCGCTAACGCGCGGTGTCATGCAAGAAGAGATCTTAAAAATATGGGAAGAAGAGCGACAGACATGCGTGATGATCACCAACGATGTCGACGAAGCAATCTTGGTCGCTGATCGCATCGTTCCTCTTAACCCAGGCCCCGGTGCATCGCTCGGTCCTACTTTCTGCGTTGAGCTTGCGCGTCCCAGAGAAAAGACGTCGCTGAATCACGAGCCGAAATTTAAGAACCTGCGAAACGCGGTCACAAACTATCTCGTGGCCGTCCGACAGAAATCACGCAGCGACGAAGCCGCGAAGGCCACAGCGCCAACCATCGTTCTGCCCGCGATCAAACCAAAAGACTTTGCACTACCGAGTAAAGCGATCCTCAACTCACCGGCTTGACCAATGAAACTTACTTCTTTTCAAACACCAACATACTGATCATCCATCATGCGCGGTTATGTTGAAATGTTCCGGCTTGGAAAAACGTACGACACGCCCAATGGGCCGGCGGTGATCGTTGAGGAATTCGATCTAAACATGCAAAAGGGCGAGTACGTCTGTTTGCTTGGCCATTCCGGATGTGGCAAAAGTACGGTTCTGACGATGGTCGCAGGACTCAATTCGATCACGCACGGCGGTGTTGCCGTTGCGGGGCGCGAAATCGATGGTCCCGGTCCTGATCGCGGTGTTGTGTTTCAGTCGCCTTGCTTAATGCCATGGATGACGGCGTTCGAAAACGTTTTGCTGGGCGTAAATCAAGTCTATCCCCATGCCACGAAACGCGAGCGGCATGACATTGTGGCCTATTACCTGACCCTTGTCGGATTGGGAACCAGTTTGCACAAGCGGGCGTGTGATCTGAGCCAAGGCATGCAGCAGCGCGTCGGGATCGCACGAGCGTTCGCACTGAAGCCAAAGATGCTGTTGCTGGACGAGCCGTTTGGGATGCTCGATTCACTAACGCGACTGGAGCTGCAGGAAATCCTGTTAGAAATTCTCGTTCGCGACAAAGTAACGACGTTGATGATTACGCATGACGTCGATGAGGCGCTCTTCATGAGCGATCGCGTCGTCATGATGACCAATGGACCGCGGGCTCGAGTCGGAGCCATTTTTCAAGTGCCTTTCAATCGTCCGCGAATAAGAGTTGACGTCCTAGAACATCCGGAATACTACGATTATCGAGAGAAAATGATCCGCTTTCTTGAAGACCAAGATCACAAGAAGCACCCGCCAAAGCAATCCGTCAATGCTCACGCTGCGATCGTCAAACAGACCAGCCCCATGATCGCGAAACTTGACGTGACTGAAACATCGGTGTCGTTGTGACCAATCCTACCATGTTGACCGACGAGAAAACGGTAATCGCTCACTCCTTGAAGCCAAGTTCACTTGCCTTCTTGAAAAGTTTCGAGATCTATGATGCCGACGCATCTGGAGCTTTGATTGCGATAACCGAACGCGCCGATTTTGAAGCGTTTGCCAGGGAAGTTGCGGCGACAGGCCAACCAATCCTTGTGGCCGATAATACCCGCCTGGCGGTCAACGTTGCCGCATTGCTGGCTTTTCCAGTCTACAAAAGTGGCGCGGTAACTTCCGTGGTTGTATTTGCGGCATCCAATAACGCTGACGCGATCGGCGTATTTGAAGTCTGGGAGCCGACAGGGGCGTACGACGATGTCAAGCTGACTCTTGGCTATTATCCCAAACTGGAACGATTTCAAAACGTCAGTTCATTCGTGCGATTTGAGAAAGGATCTGGACTTCCTGGTCAGGTATGGCATCGACATCGCGCGGTCGTTCATAACGACTTGCCAAATCATCAAGGGTTCTTAAGGGCAGCAGGTGCCTCGGCGGAGTCGCTCACGACTGCTATCGGAATTCCAGTCTTTGATGATGACTACGTAGCGTCAATCGTATTGATCAGCTCGAAGCGCTCGCCGATCGCGCGAGGCTTTGAAGTTTGGATACCCGATGCAGATGGATTCTCCTTGCTCGAAGGCGCGTATCCAGATGTTGGTCCCGAGTATTCACTCCAGCCGAAAGCTAAGTTGCGTGCCGATGAAGGGCTTCCTGGGCAAGCCGCTGCCCACGGAGGAGCTTGCATGTCGATGAATCCGGCTGTGTTTGCTGCCAGACGCCAATTGGCTGCTGGTGGCGCAAAGATCCATAGCGGAATTGCCATCCCGCATTACGAAGGCGCTGTCCTCACATCCGTCATTGTCATGTTGTTCTGAACCCGTGGGATAGGCTTCCAGCCTGTCACTACGTGTTTTGTTTATCACGACAGGCTGGAAGCCTATCCCACGTCAAACCTATGTCAATTTCACTGCCAATCCTAGCGAAAAACGACGGCTTCATCGCCGAGCTGTTGCTTGAGCATCAATCATTAACGGCGGTGGAGCGGTTTAGCAACGTGCATTCGCCCAATGGTTCGGCAGGTGGGCATGTCCAATCACACTACTATCGCGATCTGCTACCGAGTTCACCGCCACGCCCGGGATTTCAATTCGCATTTGAAGTCGACTTAGACAAGTGCAGCGGATGCAAGGCATGCGTTGTCGCGTGTCACACGATGAACGGCCTGGAAGATGACGAAGTCTGGCGTCGAGTGGGAACGATGGTCTCTGCGGGGCCGCTTGGACGGATTCAGCACGTGACGACGGCATGTCATCATTGCGAAGAACCTGGCTGCTTGCTCGGTTGTCCCGTCAAAGCTTACGACAAAGACCCCGTGACAGGAATCGTGCGACATCTTGATGACCAGTGCATCGGTTGCAAATACTGCACAATGATGTGCCCCTACGAGGTGCCGCAGTACAGCAAACGACTTGGCATCGTTCGCAAGTGCGATATGTGTCATCAACGGTTGTCAGCCGGCGAAGCCCCCGCCTGTGTCCAAGGCTGTCCTAACGCAGCGATCTCGATCCTAGAAGTCGCTGTGGGTGTTGCCGTAGTATCTGGTAATGATCGACTTGCTCCGGATGCTCCACCATCCCAGATCACGACGCCGACCACCGTTTACAAAACCAGATTTCAAGCTGAGTTTGACGCGTCGAGGCCGCAGGACCAAGGAGTCGATTATGTGTCCGAAAGCCACTGGCCACTCGCAGCGATGCTGATCGGAACGCAGGCAAGTGTCGGGCTGCTAATTGCGGAACGCATCTTCGCAACGTTCACAGTCGCTATCGGAGTGGGCACATCGGACGACATCACGCGATGGTCCGCACTCGTCGCCTTGTGTTTAGCGATGGTGGGATTGAGTCTCGCGCCATTGCATCTAGGGCAACCGTTGCGGGCATGGCGAATTTTTCTTGGTTTGAGAACAAGTTGGTTATCGCGAGAAGCGATCATTCTTGGAAAATACGTTGGCCTGTTGTCGCTTGCCGTAGGCCTGCTGTGGTTCCCTGTAGTCGATCAATACAGCCCTGAGTTCGTGATCGACTTCGTCGCGGCGTTGCCTCCATGGAGCAGCAAAGCCGTACTTGGTGTAGCGATCATCGTTGGTGCCGCTGGTTTGTTCAGCAGCGCGATGATTTACATCGCCACGAAGCGAAAGCTTTGGCGAATGACACGCACCATGCCGCGTTTTCTTGGGTCGAGCATTGTCATGGGCATCGCATGCCTGTTGCCGATGCTGGTTGTTGACGCCGTGCCGCTGTCGATCATCGTGGTTGTTGGGTTAACGCTTGTGGTCGCGTTACGATTCAAGGTGACGTGGGAACTTAAGTGGCATAGGCTTCTAGCCTGTGTTTCAGCAATCACAGGCTGGAAGCCTATGCCACATATCAGCGATCTTGATCGGCGAAGTCAGCGATTGGCGCAGGGACCGATGAAATCCGTGCTCAATGCGCGGTACGTGTTTGTGGTTTCAGCCATTGCGATTCACTTTCTTTTGCTCGCATCGGTTGCATTGGGATGGAATGCAATCGCAGCAGGCATGGCGGTGATCGCGGCTGCACTCGTGATCGCTGGTGAGTTTGCGGAGCGAATTTTGTACTTCACAACGGTTGTCTACGATCGAATGCCGGGGACGCTGCGATGAGTATCCCGCATTCATTGACCAAACCGCTGGACAGTCAGCGCACCGCGAGACAGCTACCGACGCTACTTCAGAATCGTGAAGGCACGATGACTCGTGAATTGCTGCTGCATCCTGCGGAACATGGCTTGGGGATGACGCATGATTCGCTTCTTCCCGAGACGACAACAACGTCCGTTTGCGGTTATTGCAGCACCGGTTGTGGACTGCGAATTCACCTGCGCGACAACGTTGCGATTGGCTTGACGCCAGAAACGTCCTACCCAGTGAACCTTGGCATGGCATGTCCCAAAGGCTGGGAAGCCTTGCGTGTGCTTGACTCGCCCGATCGCGCGACACATCCACTGGTTCGCGGCAGCGACGGGAAAATGCAACGAGTCTCCTGGGATACCGCTCTGACGAAATTTGTCGAAGGCATGACGGCCGTTCAGCAGGCACACGGCCCTGAGTCCACCGCGTTCATCAGCACGGGACAAATCGCTTGCGAGGAGATGGCACTTCTTGGCTCGCTGGCGAAATTCGGGATGGGCATGATCCATGGCGATGGCAACACTCGCCAATGCATGGCGACATCGGTCACGGCCTACAAAGAATCGTTCGGTTTCGACGCACCGCCATTTACCTACGAAGATTTCGAAGAGTCCGATTGTCTCGTGTTCGTCGGTGCAAACCCTTGTATTGGCCATCCGATCATGTGGGAACGTGTGCTTCGAAATCGCCACAAGCCCGAGATCATCGTCATCGATCCACGACGAACAGAAACGGCGATGGCCGCGGCTCAACATCTACAACTGCGTCCCAAAAGCGATCTAGTGCTGTTGTATGGCATCACTCGGTACCTGATCGACGCTGGTTACATCGACCAGGCGTTCATCGATGCCAACACCGTTGGCTACGTGGAACTAGTCGCTCACGTCGAGCCATATTCGCTTGAGTTGGTTGCACTCGCGACGGGGCTGTCACCAGCGAGAATTCGAGAAGTCGCTGAGGCGATTGGCACGGGCAAACGAGTTTCTTTCTGGTGGACAATGGGTGTCAACCAAAGCTACGAAGGGACACGCACGGCGCAAGCAATCATCAACTTGGCCCTGATTACCGGCAACATCGGTCGTCCAGGAACCGGAGCGAACAGCATCACGGGCCAATGCAACGCGATGGGATCGAGGCTCTGGAGCAGCACGACCAATTTGTTTGGTCATCGCAGCTTCGAATCCGAGACGGATCGTCGCACGGTCGCTGAGATATTTGGCATCAATGTATCAAAAATCCCGACGCGTGGTAGTTGGTCGTACGACGGAATCATGGAGGGAATTCGTCGCGGTGAGATTCGCGGGTTGTGGGTCATCGCGACCAATCCTGCGCATAGTTGGATCGATCAAGACGATGCTCGCGAGCTACTCGACAAGCTCGATTTCCTCGTCGTTCAAGATATGTACTCCACCACCGACACCGCCTGTCAGGCAGACCTTGTTTTGCCTGCTGCTGCGTGGGGCGAAAAAGAGGGAACGTTCATCAATAGCGAACGCCGCTATGGCTTGCTGAAAAAAGTGCTTCGTTCGCCCGGCGAGTCGATGTCGGATTTTTCTATCTTTCGCGCGATTGCCCATTGCTGGGGCGTCGGCGAAATGTTTGCGGAATGGACCGATCCGGAAGCAGTATTCCGGATCATGCAACGAGGTAGCGCGGGGCAGCCATGCGATATCACTGGCATCAAGGATTACGCGCAGATTGATCGTTGCGGCGGTATTCAATGGCCATGGTCAAGTGACGATGCCGTTGCCTGCGAAACGCCTACGACTCACCGCCGACTTTTCACTGATGGTCGCTTTTATCACAGCGATGGCAAGGCCCGGCTGATTGTCGCCCAGCCCAGCAAGATGCCCGAACCGCCTGATGAAGAGTTCCCTTTCATGCTCCTTACCGGTCGTGGCACGGTCAGCCAGTGGCACACGCAAACTCGGACCGAGAAAAGCCCCGTGCTCCGCAAGCTTTATCCGAATCTCGCCTATGTCGAAATCCATCCAGACGACGCGGCAAGCATGGGCGTGGTCAATGGTGACTCCGTGACAATCCGTTCGCGACGAGCGGAAATTTGTGTGGTGGCAAGTGTTACGGCGACCGTGGCCCAAGGCCAGGCATTCCTACCGATGCACTATGAGCTAACAAACCAATTAACGTTGGCTCATTTTGATCCATACAGCCGTCAGCCAAGTTACAAGGATTGTGCAGTCGCCATCACCGCAGCGAATGGAAAGCCAAAACCAAAAACAAATACAAACGGTTCGAGTCGCCATCAACGTAGCGATGTGAGGTCTAGCCATGAGTGAATCAAACAACGGCTCAGGAACTGGTTTTACTGAGGCACAGAAACAATACTTAGCTGGTTTCACCTTTGGCGCTGACGTCGCCCGCGCCGTATCCAAGTTACCAATCCTCAGCAATAGCGCTGCCAACGTCACGCGGCTTAGCGTCGGTGGACCCAGCGCTGCCATCAACGGAGAACCGATTCTTAAAGGCCCAGATGCCCTAGGCCGAGAGGCACAGCAAGCGGTGATCGCGTCCGGTAGAAAACTTTGTAAAGAGGAATTGGCGAAGCGAGAGAAAAACGGACTTGATGTTTGGGACGACATGCAAGCTCGCGCCGATGCTGGCGAATTCCCTAAGGGAACCGATGTGTTCCTCACCAAGTTTCACGGCATGTTCCATGTCGCGCCAGCGCAGAATGCATTCATGTGTCGGATGCGACTGCCCGGTGGCGTGCTACGCGGCTGGCAACTGCGTGGTATCGCGGAAATCGCAGATCGTTGCGCCGGTGGATACATCGACATCACTACACGCGCTAACTTACAACTTCGTGAGATCCCTGCTCATCTGCCAGCGGAAGTGCTTTACGGACTTCGCGAACTGGACATCACTTGTCAAGGCAGCGGAGCAGACAACATTCGCAATTGTACGGCGAGTCCGCTCAGCGGCATTGATCCGACAGAACTGATCGAGACAATCCCGCTTGCCAAACGCATGCACCACTACATCATTGCGAATCGTGACATGTACGGTTTGCCGCGCAAGTTCAATATTGCCTTTGATGGTGGAGGTGTCATCGGTTCGCTAGACGATACCAACGACATCGGTTTCCATGCCGTCACTGTCACCGCGGATAATGCTACCGATGATCTGCCTGCAGGTGTCTACTTTCAACTCACGTTGGGCGGCATTACCGGCCACAAGGACTTTGCTCGATACACTGGCATCCTGTTGAAGCCAAGTGAGTGCATTGAAGTCGCTGGATCTATCGTTCGCGTTTTCGTCAGTAGCGGTGATCGAACCGACCGCAACAAAGCTCGTTTAAAATATGTTCTCGATGCATGGGGTTTTGATAAGTTCATCCGTGAGGTTGAAAAATCACTCGGTCGAAGCTTGCGAAGGATTACACCTGATCGGTTCGTGACGCCGAAAAACGAAGATCGCTTTGCCCACGTCGGCATTCATCCACAGCAACAAGCAGGGAAATTTTACGTCGGGGTCGTGTTGCCCGTTGGTCGCATGACAAGCGAGCAAGCCGTAGGATTGGCAAGCATCATGGATCGCTTCGGTAACGGTGAGATTCGCCTGACCGTATGGCAAAACTTAATCATTCCGAGCATTGACGAAAATGATCTCGATTCGGTGAAAGCGGAGTTGGACGCCATCGGGCTCGGTTATGAAGCAAGCAGCTTCCGCGCAGGATTGGTCGCATGTACCGGCAGCGCCGGTTGCAAATTTGCCGCCGGTGATACCAAGCGCCACGCGATGCTGATCGCTGAGCATTTACAAGCTCGCTTTACTCTCGATCAACCGATCAATATTCATTTAACCGGATGCCACCATAGTTGTGCTCAACACTACATCGGTGATATCGGCTTGCTGGCCTGTAAGGTTGAGCGCGGCGAAGAGATGGTCGAGGGATACCACATTCATGTCGGTGGCGGCTGGGGCGAACGACAGGCGATCGCTCGTCTGCTATTCCCGTCGGTCACGATTGAAGATTGCTCGTCGCTGCTCACGGAGATCGTCGCAGGCTATTTGGATCAACGCGAACCGGGTGAAGATTTTGCAGCGTTTGCGGCCCGTCAAAGTGACGAGCAATTGAAGTCACTTGTTGTCAACCAAAACGCGTTTTAAATTTCAGTTTTCAGTTTTCAGTTTTCAGTTTTCAGTTTTCAGTTTTCAAATTTCAGTTTTCAAATTTCAGTTTGGGAGATAGTTCCGTGTCGAGTTTTATCCCCGTAACCGCTCCGTTCGACGAACAACAGCGAGCCTGGTTGAATGGCTTTTTTGCTGGGTTGGTGGGACTCGATTTGCGCCAAGTCGATGGCGGCATGCAAGCAGGCTTGGATGCCGCCATCGCCTCAGGGTTCACGACCGCTGGCGGATCCTCAACCGCTGCTGCCGAAGAAAATTTTCCATGGCACGACTCGGCCTTATCGCTGAACGAACGAATGGAGATGGCAAAGGAAAAACCAATGGAGCGCAAGTTGATGGCCGCCATGGCGCAGCTCGATTGCGGCTCGTGCGGCTACCTGTGCCAAACCTATGCCGAAGCGATCGCATCAGGCTCCGAATCAAATCTGACGCTGTGCAGCCCCGGCGGCAAAGAGACCAATAAAATGGTCAAGCTGCTGCTCAAGGATGGGACCGAAGCAGGCGGCACCAACGGCCCACATAACGCCGTATCGACCGTTGAAAGCACCACCGGATTTTCTCGAAAAAACCCGTTTAGCGCTCGTCTCGTCGAGTCGCGATCGTTGAATAAGCCGGGCTCCGCCAAAGACGTCCGGCATGTCGTGCTCGATCTTGCAGGTTCGGGACTCAAGTACGAAGTCGGCGATGCCTTGGGGATTTACCCGGTTAACTGCGATGAGCTTGCGTCATCGGTGATTCGCAAGCTGGCCGCAGACCCCAGTACGCGAGTTCTTTCACCGATGGGTAATACCAAGCCGCTCACCGACGCCGTGCGCGAGGACTGTTGCTTGAAGGAGCCGAGCGATGAGTTGCTTGAACTGCTCGCCGATCGTATCGATGATGAACTCGCCAAAGACGCGTTGACAAAGTTACTTGCCGATGGAACACCTGCTGGCTTCGACGTGCTCGATGCGCTCGAACTTGCCTCACGCGCCAACGTTACAGCGACTGAAATCGTCGAATCACTGTCGCCGCTCAATCCCCGGCTATACTCCATCGCCAGTAGCATGAAGAAGGTTGGGCAACATGTTCATCTCACCGTTGGAAAGGTAAGTTTCGAAAGTGGCGGCCGATTGCGTAAAGGCGTTGCCAGCACGATGCTTGCCGATCGTATCCCTTCCGGCGAAACGGTGCGAGTATTTGTTCAACCCAATCATGGAGGCTTTACCGTCCCTGCCAATGACGACGTCCCGATGATCATGGTTGGGCCCGGAACAGGGATCGCGCCGTTCATTGCTTTTCTTCATGAACGGGAATCTCGCGCGGCCAAAGGGAAGAATTGGCTGTTCTTCGGTGACCAGCATCAAGCGAAAGACTTTCTGTATGAGGACGAGCTGAACCATTACGTTCGAACTGGATTGCTGATGCGGCTAGACACTGCGTTCAGTCGCGATGGCAATGCAAAAGTGTACGTCCAGGATCGCATGCGAGAACAAGCTTCCGAGCTTTGGAGCTGGCTATCCGCCGGTGCGCATTTTTACGTTTGCGGTGATGCCTCAAAGATGGCTGCTGATGTCGATAAGGCACTTTCCGATGTGATTGCGACCCACGGAAAATTGAACCCACGTTCTGCGAAAGACTATGTCAAACAGCTTGCTTCGTCCGGACGATATGTCCGTGACGTCTACTAGACAGCGCGCCCACGCAACAATTGAGGACAATTGTTCTACTTTGACTGTACCAAGTCGACTCCATTGGTCTTGTGCCATTCTTGAAGAAGTTTAGCAGGCTAGAAAAATGCGAGCAGGAATTAACCCATTCCCCCATCACCGCGCTCGGCGGCGATAGTCCAATGCGTCGCGGACAGCTACGCATTCGTCAAGCGTTTTGGCCGAGCATTCACAGCTACACGTTCGACGATAGCGTTTGCGTTTGAAAACTCGTCGATAGGCGACCGTCTTGAGTTCAATCTGCTCATGATTGTCCCCATCGCCGATGCTCTCCCAGGACAAGCCAAAACACGGTCCGAGCTAACCGTCTCATCCCTCCACCAGTTTGCCGCCGAAGGCGGCAATTCGATGAAGAAATGAGTATTTTAGAGCATTTTCATTTCGCCGACCATTCTTTCAAGAATTTTATTGACAGCGGGGGTATGAACGCTTTTTACTGATACCGATCAACACCACCCGAGTACGGCGCTGTTTCCTGCTCGGTGACGACCCTAACTCTGGTAAGAACTTCGAGTCGATGCAGCGACAAGGGTTTTCTGGCAATGGATTTGAAAGACTACTTGGGGTTGCTTGATTGGTCGGCTCGGCAAATAGTTCCTGGCAAGAGCGGCGTGACGCCGGACGACCTACCGCCAGTGCTACAGCGACTTGGCTTGCGACCAAGTACATGGTGTAAACTGGTGGGCAACTTTGGCAAGTTGTTTTGCAGCGTTGCTGGTCTTCCTGAAAACGTCGATCCGCTCCGCAGTCATCGGACTCATCGGCGTTTCCCCTTACGTCGTCGCGTACGCGAGCTGCTGGCGACTGAAGCGTAAGCAGCAGTCACAATGATAGTAACCCGCTATTCTTCCATGGGAAGCAATGGCCATTGCGAGTCAATCGCGGCTGGCTGCTCTTTTTGTGGATGAGCAGTGCATCAAACGCCGAAAACAGGAAGGTGCACCGGTCAAAAACTCTTTTTAACCACGAAAATGAGCCACCCCTTATGGATGCTTGTTGTTTAGTTGCACATAGAGCTCTGTCCCCAAGAGACCAAGAGAGTCCCGGCATAAAATAGAGTAAAAAGTGTGCAACTTCAAAACTCGCGCGTTGGCTATCAAGCACGACCCGAATGCCGGGCTCGATGCGAGCGCCGTTGATCACCGGCGAATGTGCCATCACCGTCGAACGACGCAAAGGCTAAATCGACGGCTGAGTAGGAATTTTGTGGAGTGGAAATCGCCGATCCACTGGAAACGCTGCGGTTCACGTCGATCGGCGTTCTCTCGACTATGGTTAGTTGGTATTGTCCCATGTCGCCATAAGAACCGTGGCTGCGCACTACAGCTAAATAGTTTCCAGATGCGAGTTGACTTTGCCATGCAGCGCCAAATCCATAGAGCGTGTTGTACCATCGAAACGAAGTTGGATCGACATCTGCAACCATGGTCTGGGTAGAGAATGTTCTTCGAATACCGTTGACTAGGCGTATAAATGTATCAATTCGAAAGACCTGTAACCTGGCGTCGAGATTGCCATCTAACGGGATGCCTACATTGATCGAGACATTGCCGTTGGTAGTTCGGAAGGCAAATGCATCAGCGTCACCGGTTGTATTGATTGTCGCCCAAGTTTGACCCAAACGGACATTTTCGAGCGTCCGAGGGTCAACAAAAGTCGATGTCAACGGAAATGATTGAGCGGTAGCTAGGCCGTCGCCGACATCGTCCGGACGCAAACCGAGAACAGAAGTCAGTATGCCAATTTGATCCTGGCTACCGACGAAGTTGGTCGAATTCGACCAAGTGTGTTTCGTCACGGAAACGAGATTGTTTCCCATGATGGGTGTATTTAGTTCATTACCTGAATGGTATTCATCGGCTACGTAGGTCGTGCCAAACGTCGTCACCAGTCGCTGGTGATGCAAAAGCCCCAGGGCATGTCCAGCTTCGTGTGAAGCGGTATTGCCAATTTCTTCTGCGTTAAGCCTGCGACCGCCCATGAGCGAATCAGAGAACACATAAACCGTATTGGGCTGGTCGTCAGTGAAGGATCCGATCGACGACACGCCTGAACCAGTGGCCGGAGTGTTCTGGCGCGTGACTAAGAAATTGGATCCAGCCGACCAGTTAAGTCGACCATCCGACAGATATTGTGCGAGCTCTTGCCCTCCAATGACAACCCTCAACACACGTGGATCGATCGAAGCGGGTGCTACGGTTGTGACGTTTACATTAAATGGTTGGAAATCCTCGGAAACAATATCCCAAGCGCGACGAATATCAAGACTTTCCTGGGTACTATAGTCGGCTTTGCCGTCGCGATCGTAGGCCTGGGACCAAACATTCAAGTAGTCGCGCCCCTCCGAAGAATCTCGCCAAACCGGTTCAAAGTGCCCGTCAAAATCAAGGTAGATCGTGTTCGGGGCGCCCGGCATGCTACTAAGC
Organism: Planctomycetaceae bacterium; assembly: GCA_043775635.1. Lineage (GTDB taxonomy): Bacteria > Planctomycetota > Planctomycetia > Pirellulales > Pirellulaceae > UBA6163. The sequence goes on from JAYVSE010000110.1 coordinate 70,072, forward strand.
TCGGGAATTCCAGCCATTAGCGAGCGGCTTTCTAGATTCTCAATCCTCAGGTATCGGTTTGGACTTCGGCGTAACATATTGTGGATTCCTTTTGATTTAACGAAGCGGAGTAAATGTCTCCCGATACCACCTCGTGCGAAATAGGAAGCCAAATCGCGCACTAAAATCTTTTCGGAATTTGCGATTGACCGTGAATTGGCCTTTATTCACCGTTTGCTCTTGAGTTTTGGAGTTGCAAAACTCTGCTTGGCCACGGCGTCTCCTTCATCCTGCAAATGTTCTTCATCCTGTAGGTGTCAGGACGGAGCGATTTTCCCAGTGCGATTACCGTTGTCCAATGGATTTTCATCGTGCTGCCCGTGATCCGCCGAGAATTCCACAAACTATGGCCTCTTTCCCGGAATTCGCAAAGTAATATCAATTTTCTTGACGCTCTGGAGAATCCGATTCCGCTTTGTTTCCCGGGGGGAATAACTTCATGTCCGAAATATCCATTTTGCTGGATCGTGCCGCTGCTGGGGATCAGATTGCCGCAGGCTGCATTTTGCCGTTGGTTTACGATGAACTTAAGCGAATGGCTGCTAATAGGATTAGCAAAGAAGTACCATGCCATACCTTGAACGCGACCGCGTTGGTTCACGAAGCTTATATTCGACTAAATGGCAAAGGCGATAAACCTCAATGGCAAGGCCGAGCGCATTTTTTCGGTGCAGCCGCTGAAGCCATGCGGCGGATTTTGGTTGAGCATGCGCGACATCGTGGCGCAGCGAAGCGATGCCGCCATAAACGAGTCGAGCTGGATCCCGATTTGGTTTCAGCCGAAGACTTCGATGAGAACATACTCGCCTTGCATGACGCTTTAGATCGTCTTGAAAAGGAGAATCCAAGAGTCGCGGAACTAATTAAACTGCGTTACTTTGGAGGCTTAACTATTCCAGCGGCCGCAGCAGTTCTAAATGTTTCGCAACGAACCGCAAACAGTTGGTGGACGTATGGTCGTGCTTGGTTGGCCGCAGATTTGCAGTCCGACTAAAGTAGCGATTGAAAGAACGGCAACGGAACAAATTAGGATGAACGAAGAAGAACTTTTCGAACTTGCACTCCAAACGCCTCCTGACGAAGTCGCCGCTCTCTTGGATCGCGAGTGCGTGGAACTTCCCGATTTGCGCAAGCGCATCGAACGACTCTTGAAGGTTCACAATGTTAGTAATTTGCTCGATCGTCCCATCGATGCAAACAACCTTAAGCAAGCTGTCGCGGATTTCGAAAAAAAGGCAGATAACTCGAAAACCTTAGACTACGTTCGCCACGACAATATGGGGCAAATAATCGGTCAGTATACGCTGGAACGCCTGTTGGGCGAAGGAGGAATGGGCGCGGTTTGGATTGCGAAACAGACCGAACCGGTTAAACGGCGTGTCGCGCTGAAATTAATAAAGACAGGCATGGATTCGAGGGAAGTTTTATCGCGATTCGAACACGAACGGCAAGCCCTTGCGGTGATGGATCATCCCAACATCGCGCGCGTCATTGATGCTGGGATGACAGGTGATGGACGCCCGTACTTTGCAATGGAACTCGTCAACGGATTGCCTCTAACCAAATTTTGCGACGAAGCCAAGCTGACCACCGAAGAGCGGCTGGATGTCTTTGTCCAGGTTTGTTCGGCCGTGCAACACGCGCACCAAAAAGGGATCATCCACCGCGACCTGAAGCCGGCCAACATCCTAGTGACCTTAATCGACGGCAAGGCGGTCCCCAAAGTAATCGACTTCGGTGTTTCGAAAGCCCTCTCGGGCGGCTATTCGGAACATTCGCTGACCACTCAGTTCGGGGCCATCATAGGCACCATCGAATATATGGCGCCGGAACAGGCTGGCTATTCCGGAACCGACATCGATACGCGAGCCGACATCTACGCGTTGGGAGTCATTCTCTACGAGTTGCTGACGGGGCTGAAGCCATTCGATTCGCAAAGGATCCGGAAGGCAGCGCTCGACGAAGTCATTCGGATCATTCGCGAGGAAGAGCCGAGCAAGCCTTCGACCCGACTTTCGTCGTCGGAATCGCGCCCATCGCTGGCAGCGGCTCGGGGTTTGGACCCTTCGCGACTGGCCCGTTTGCTGCGGGGTGATCTCGATTGGATCGCGCTCAAGTGCCTTGAAAAAAACCGCAATCGCCGGTACGAGACTGCCAATCAGTTGGCCCTGGAGATCAAGCGCTATCTCGCCGACGAGCCAGTTACGGCCGGGCCACCCACCGCAGGCTATCTGATGAAAAAGTTCCTGCGACGTAATCGCCGCGGGGTGCTCGGCATCGCTGCGGTATTCGCTGCGCTGTTGGTTGGTTTGGGGGGCAGCTTGTGGCAGATGCAGCGGGCAATGGTGGCCGAACGACAGGCCACCGAACTCAAGGATGAAGAGACCAAACAACGCCAGTTAGCAGACGAGCAGCGCGAGTTAGCAGAAAACAATGCGCAACGGGCCACTGAAGGCAATCGCCAAGCTCGCGAAGCGCTCGACACGGTGACCGACGACGTAGTCCGGTCGCTGTTCGCCAAGACGACGAAACTAACCGATAGCGAACGGCAATTTTGCAATCGGCTACTGGCGATGCACGATCATCTGGCGGAGTTCGACGGCAACGACTTCGACTCGCTCAACCGGCGAATGACCGGGTATTGGCGCGTCACAGGGATTCAAGGCCGCTTGGGCGCCTACGATGACGCCCAGAAAGCCTTAGAACGGATGGCGAACGCATTCGAAGAAATGGCGAGGCGCATTCCGGAAAACTATAGAGTTCGAGTCAACCAAACGGCTGCGCTCCGCGGCGCGCTTGCTGTCGCATGGTCCGCGAGGCACCTTGACGATGCTGAGCAATTGCTCACCAAGGCGGAAGCGGCGTTGAAGGCCGCAGCAGTTGGACATGCGGACGACCCGTACGTTCGCGAGCAACAGATTCTGCTAGAGCATGATCGAGCCGGGTTTTTGCTAAAGCCAGGATCGCCAACTCGCGAGGCAACGTTCGCCCGACTCGCTCGGGAGTCCGAAGAACTGCTTGATACCGTTCCGGAAAACACCGGAGTGGCGTCGCTGGTCCTGTCTTGTTTACGCGAACAGTTGAGCGAACTTTCCCAGCAGGGACGGCATGCAGAAGCGTTGGCGAACGGCGCGCATCAACTGGAACTCCTCGAATCCGACCGGCCCGCCTTCGCCAAACTGCCGCAGGAATTTGTCTTGAGCCAGAAAGCGAGCGCGCAGCGCGATTGCGGCGGTGCGCTAGCGGCGATGGAACGCTTGGACGAGTCGATTGCCGCTTATAACCGCGGACTCGGCTTCGCCCGCCAACGCAGAGACTCGGGCTTTGCGCGATTGAACGGGTACGATATTGTCTGGGACCAACTACGAACGCTACAAACATACTTGGCGGCGGTTTACGCGCGTCAAGGAAAATGGAAAGAAGCGGCCGCTTCGTTTCGCGAGGCGCTCGCCGCGAACGATCGCTGGTCGGAGTTTGTGAACGATCAGAAACCGTTGATTCAGGGAAAAGCTTGGGCACAAAGTGAATTGGCACAAGCTCTTGAGAAAGGTGGTGGTAGCCCCGAAGAAACACTGGCGGCAACGCTCGCCTGCGCAGAATTTCGTGAATCGCATTTCGACAAATTCGACAACCCACGCGACGTCCGTGATTCCGCCGCCGTATATCGCGAGCAAGCCGCCGACATTCTGATGGCACTGAAACGCCCAAGCGAAGCGGCCGACGAGCGACGCAACGCGATGGCTATTCATAAAACCGTGATGGGCGACTATCCCGAAGCCCCCTTTTCACTCCACTCGCGAATTTATTTGGGTTGGGATCACCTGGCACTGGGACGCATCGAGTTCGCCAGCAACAACCTGCCGACCGCAGTTGCCGAGTATGATCGTGGAATTGCCATGTTCAGGGAGATTCTGGAGCACGCTGCCGAAGACGCGGAATCTCGTGGTATCAAGGACCGCGCCCGCGATCAGATCGGACATGCTCATCACCAACTCGCCGACCAACTCATGCACAAGGGTCAGTTGGACGACGCGCGGAAGCGATTCGACCAAGCGATTGCCGTGCGACAACCGATTTTCGCCGAACGTCCCGACAGCTATGCCATTGGCGAAACGCTCGCCTGGAGTTGGCGAAATCGTGGCGGTTGCGAACTGCAACTCGGAAACCTCGATGTCGGTGCTTCGAACATCAAGTCAGCCATCGCCGCGCTGGGCCAAGTTTCTCGTGATAATCCCAACCGTGCGAAGTTTATCGACGACTGTGCGCATGTCCTGGACATAGAAGCCGAGAACCAACGGTCGGCCAATCGTCCAGTCGTTGCCTTGCCAATATTCCGAGAAGTGTTGGCGATTCGTGAGGCGCTCGCCGCCGATATACCGGATTCAGCGGCGTTTCAACAGCATATCGTTTGGACGCATCACAATATTTGTTTAGCGCTAGCCGACCTGGGTAAGTCCGATGAAGCAGTGCAAGAGTTGGAGGGGCTAGAGCAGCCCCTAGAAAATATTTTGTCCAACGCCACGCGAGGTCGCGATGTGGTAATAAACGTCGGCGATACCGTTATCAAAATGGCATTCAAACTTCGCAATTTTGGCAAAGCCAGGGCTTCTCTAGGTGCGTTTGAAACCGCGCTCCGAGTTCGTCAGCGAGCGGCCGAGTGGTTGCCCGACGATCCGGCGTTGCGAGAATCTATTGCATGGACTCATCAACACTTGGGCGGCACTCGGCTCGTGTTACAAGAAAACGACGAGGCCATTGCCTCATTTCAACGAGCCATCGATGAATTTGTCAGCCGCATCGCGTCAACGCCTTCCAACAATCGAATTGCGCTCGAAGAATACAATCGACTGGTGCTAACGATTTGCAAAGCCCTCGACATTGTGAATCTTCCGAGAGCCGTCGCCGATTTTTCCGACGCCTATCAGGATCGCGATCCCACGGAAAATGGGGGCGATGTTCCGAAGGAGCCGACGATTTTGTCGCGCGGGGCGATCGCGCACCTGACCTTGGGAGAGTTCCCCCAAGCCGAGCGCGATTTTCGGAGATGCTTAATGATTCGCGACAAGGTTGCTCCCAACAGTTGGCAAGCGTGGAACACCCGCAGCTTTCTAGGCGATGCACTGATTTCCCAAGGCAAGTTGGAAGAAGCGGAACCCTATCTGTTGGCGGGTTACGAAGGGATGCTCGCGCGGCAGTCAGCAATTGGAGAGGAATTCAACGATCGCCTTCACGACGCGGTTTCGCGACTGATCCGCTTGGCCGAAGCTCAAAACAAGCCTGACGAAGTGAAAAGATGGGCGGCGGAGTTAGCGCGTTTTGAAGTTGAATCGCAACCCGCGAAAGGCCAACCGACACGATGACCGACGGCCAAGCGTCTATTGACGCCGTGTACGACGAACTTAGGCGACTCGCGGTCCGGAGGATCGCCGCTGAAGCGGAGGGCTACACTCTCTCGGCAACCGCTTTGGTCCACGAGGCTTGGCTGCGGCTTAACGAAGCCTCTGTCGCTTGGAACGACCAGCGCCACTTCTTCCGACTAGCGGCTACGGCCATGCGCCGCATTCTGGTCGATCGCGCCCGCGCGCGGCTGGCGGACAAACGGGGCGGGGAATTCCAGCGGGTTTCGCTCGACGACATCGCCGCGCCCTTTCCAGATCGTCAGTTGGCTTGCCTGGACGACGCGCTAAAACAGCTCGCGCACGAAAAGCCCGATCACGCCCAACTGATTGAGTTGCGGTATTTCGGCGGATTGACTTCCGACGGAGCCGCCGCCGCGATCGGCGTCTCACCCGCGACGGCCGACCGGATGTGGCGCTACGCCCGCAGCTGGCTCCTGGTCGAAATGAACCAAGCGCCGCCACTCTAGAGCGAAAAATCCGTTTCGAAATCGGCTAGGCGAACTTTTGAAGTTGCAAACTGCACCAATTCGTCAGGCGACCTCCGACGTCGTCGCCGCCAGAAAGATGGTCTTAGAAACATCATAGAAACATCATAGAAACATCAGGGACATAGGCATTTGCTGGGTGTTGACAGTGCAGGTTGTAGCGGCAATGATGGTCGCAGTGAGTTTTTTAGTGCCGTTTTCTGAGAGGTCCAAACATGGTTCGGCTAGCGCGGGCGGAAGTTTTCGATCCCCATGAAGTTACGATTGCCCATGTCTACAACCGCACCGTACGGCGCTGTTTCCTGCTCGGTGACGACCCGATCTCTGGTAAG
>JAYVSE010000111.1:0-102550 GCA_043775635.1 Planctomycetaceae bacterium
TCAGGCGGCATACGGAATACAAAGAGCTGGGATGGAATTCTGGAAGAGGTTTTCGACGATCACTGGATCAGGATTGGCGATGATTTTGTCAACATTAACCATGGGATTGCAATCTATCTCGACTAGCTCCTCATTTTCCGAGGCATCGACGCCTAACTCATCGCCGGTACGGACTTGCTCCGTTAGGTGCTGTCCCCCCATGATTCGATCTGAGTACATCAGCGTGAAAACCGAGGATATTTCAGTTATGTTCGAGCAGCGCCGGAAGGCGACGAATGGAGGCTTTCTTCTGGTTTCGCGCGTGGAGTGCGATACCACGGTAAGTCGGGTAGCTTCACGGAGTGCATTGGATTAGGGTTCCAAAGCGAGAACGAAGTGGACCATCCGTATCAAGAAATGATCGACAGTTGCCCTGACACGTATCGCACGGCCACCCAATCACATCGATCATTCCTATGATCCAAGTAAACGGGCGTTTCGGTCCAACAATCGCATGCACACGAACGACGGATCGGACGCGTTTTGGAATTCAAGTCAAACTTGGCCGTCGCCGGGTTATGCTACTCTTAGGCGGCAGAGGGACGTGCGATGGAAACGGCTTCGAGTCAACTTGGTTCGGGGCCTCTCGTGCGGTTCTACCTCGGCATGGTTGGGGACTCGTCGGGCCGATTTCTTGCCGAGATCCGTGAGTGGAACTACGACCGGCTTGAGTACACGCACGACTACGTTCAGTGGCTGTTCCCTACGCGGAGTCGAAGTCAGTTCAACTCATCAGCCCCGACTCTGGACGAGGAACAGATCCGCGACTTTCGCTATAGCGAGCGACTGCAAGCCGAACTGCATGCGTCTTTCAGGCAGATGCTCGATTTTTATGGCTTCTGTCTTCGGGAAGGTGAAGGCCAAATGACCATCGAGCGTTCGCCCGGATGGAAAGCCCGGTTCGAGAATTGGATGACACCAGAAAACCATAATTTCCTCCGTATTACTCGCATCATGACGAGCCTCCGCACCTTGGGCCTTGCGACGCAGGTGAGGGCTCTGCTCACAGCGCTCGAACTGGTCTACGAGAAGCATCCGAATGTCATCGGTGATCGAGCCATTGGGTTCTGGCGATCGGCAGTAAGGTAGCCGGGCCTAACCAGCCGCCGCCACTGATTGTCTCCCGTAATTTGCGCCGCTTGTCCGTTCGAATTACTCTCGTCGTTAGGTATCCACAGACTATGGTCCTTTCAGATTTCTTTCGCGAAAAATACGGGAAACCCGAAACACGTCTTCTCGTCTTGACGCGAATCAACGATTTAGATCCATTCGAGAGTGACGCGGAGCGAGCCTTATTTTTCTGCCTCGCAAGAGAAATGACTTCAGACAACATTGTCACGGTCGATCTGCCTGCATTGACACAAAAACGCCACTTGCCTGATCTCGACACATGTAATCGAGCGTTACGAAGAATTGAACGAGAAACAGGCTTGTTGCATAAACTAGATGCGCCCGACCATGCCAACAAATACATGATTGACCCGTATTTTGTTGCCTCAATGGAAATACTCGACAGGGTTCACTGCGAATGTCTGTTATCAACTTGGGACTCTCTTACGGGAAGTAATCCAGACACTGATATTCTTCACGGGTTTCAACGACTGGCTGTCTTGGACGCAATTGAACAAGCGACACAAAAGTGAATTTGATGCCTAACAATCGGTTCAAGCCGAAGTTCACAAGTCTGCTTCAGGATCTTCCCCGCAATGCGATACGGACCACATGGAGTGATCGCCGTGAGCCAACGAACATTGCTTGCCTTCCTGATTTCGATCGTCGTCGTCGCGCCTGAGATCATGCAAGCGCGCGAGGTGACACTCTTGGTCCCTGGCATTCAAGTGAAGACTCTGGGATCAAGCCCTCGAAGTCTTGACGGGGTGAAAGGCCGCTGGCATGAGTTGATTCATCACCTAGAACAGCGTGGCCATCTATTCGGTGGTGTCATCACACCGATCGAAGTCAACATTCGGTTGCCAGAGTGCCTTTCCATTCCGAATAAGTTGAGCACGGAAGAGGCTGCAAAAGCTGACGTTTTTCTGCTCCAATTTTCGGATGCTGCAAACGAAGATGGTCTGGCTTTCCGAGCGTTGGAGCTTAGGCAATGCGTGGATGAATTGAGCCGGTTTGCAGGCTGTCCTGTCACGCTCGTTGCTCATTCTGCAGGCGGTTTAGTGGCCAGGGTCGTGTTGCAAGATGCGCTGCCGGGGGTTTCCGTGAAGGCCGGAACCGTCAAGAAACTTGTAACAATCGGGACGCCGCATCTCGGCTCGGCATTGGCAACAAACATTGGGGATTTACTTGGGACGAATGTGACATCGTTGAAGCATGACGCCCGCCTCATCGAGAGAATTGGTAATCTCCCTTTGCCTTCAACGGTTCTCTTTACCTCAATTATTGTCCGTGCTGGCGGACCAGATGTGAAGAAACCCGGAAATGCTTACCGCATCCCATTCGATACGGCCTCCTTGCTGCCGGAAGACTTGTGTCTCGGTGGAGATGAGGTAGTGCATGTGCTTTCGCAGAACCTGCGAATGGTGGCTGCGGCCAAGCAATATGAGGGCGATACTAAACTCGCCGTCCACATGATCCCGATCCGGATGGCGCAGGCGGGGGGCACGGGGCTAATCGCGACTGCGCACAACGAAGCGCTTCGGGATGCGACTGTTATGGCATGGGTGGATCGGTTGATCTCCGACAACGGCGACCTATGGGCAGGCAAGGGGCCAAATCTCCCTGTACTTCTATCGGATCAGGCGCGGTTCTTTGCGCACGGCGCAGTGGAATCACGCCTACTGAAGGGAAGGCCCTTACGGGAAGTAACGCAAGTCAAGTGGGACGAGTTCGAGTCGATTTCAAAAGTCGGAACATCTGCTTCATTTCGATTCACCTCGACTGCAAATTGGAAGGAGTTCTACCCCGGCAATGCGTGTCTCTCTGGAATTGTCAGCCTTGAAGTAGATTCCTACGGACGGGTAATAACGGTAGGGGTAAAGTGCATACCCTAAGTATTTCCAAGTACGATTCCGGGATTTCGTTGTACACCGGGCTGCTAAACCGCTGGTCGGCATGACACGGATCGTTGGATCCACGGGAGCCGATGACCCAAGGAAGGTGATCACTCACGGACGGCGATCACCCCAGGAAAAAATTCTAATTGTCGCTAACGCGGAGGATAATTGTCGGGGAATAGCTTCACAGTCAAGGAACGTCTTCAACCGGAGACGGCGTACCTCGTAGAGTGATGTTGAGATGACACCGGAAGGGTGAGCTCATCAACACGAGAGAATGCGCACGTCACGCCAAAGTTCTGACCGAGACAGACCCTCAGTGGCACGTGAATCCAAATACCTCAAACTGCACTCCACCGTGCGAGTCTCGGCACGTTCTCCCCATGCCCAGCCCTGAAAAAAACGCTCACGGTTGCACTGTCTCCTGAATCAGGTGATATTCAGACTTGATGCGAGGCGCAGGCTCTGCCCCGTGAAATTCTGTCGTGTGAGTCGGACTGTCAATGGGCTTCCGTTTGATTTGATGTGAAAAGTGACTCTCACCGAGGAATGTTTCGCAATGATGGTCAAAGAGGGAGAGAGTGCGGCAGACTTTGGCTATCTCTCCAGTCGAGGGGAAGCGACATTTGTCTCCATTCCGCAGGAACCGGGGCGGCCGTTTTGCTACGGCGTCCAGATGACAATCGATGCCACAGTGAACTGTTCTGTTCCTTCGTTAAAACGCGAATTCGTTTATCAATGGGCTTGGAACGTCGATTCCAAACCATCCAGTTGCTCTCTCCCGTTGTGGGACAAAAAGAAAGACCTCGGGGGTCAACGCTTTCAACTGGAAATGGAGTTGCGATGCAATCCTGGCGACGAGTTGATCAGCCTAGCGGAGCTGGCCAAGAGGCTCCGGAACGGAGATCGGACAGCGGAAACGCTGGCGACACTTGACGAATTGGCCCAAAAACTGTTTGCGCTGTCGCAAGCCATGCAAAAGCACAACGTTTCCCTAGGACTGATCGATCCGCGAAACGTGTTTTATTTTGAACGGATAGATGCGACCGACACTGGACCTCAGTTGCAGTTGCTGCTGCCTGATGCATTTCTGCTGCCTGGGGACAGTGGAGTTCCTCAGTGGATCAAGTTACGCGATGACTACGACTTCATCTGGAGGGCGGAGTATCTCGACGAACTGCGGTCCAGTGGTGATCTTGGTGCCGCCCGGAGGGATTTCCTGGATCGCCAAAGCTCGCCTGCCACTTTTACTTCTCTGAGCGATCTCCGTTGCCTGGCACGCATGTTTGCGTGCGTGCTGACGGGCAAGGAGATGGAACAGATCCCCGTCGATTCCGCACTCAAGGGAGACGTGTGGGATGTGTTTCGGAGACTGTTGAACGAAAAGCCCGAGGCGGATATCGATGTTTGCCGTGAGATCGAGATTCCGGGAAACAAACTTTCCGATGCCCTTGATCCCAAACCACCAGAGCCTCCGCGCAAGCGACGAGGATTGGGAGTCGGCCGCTGGGCTGCGCTGCTCCTTGTGCTGACGGCTGCTTTCCTCGTCGTGTATCGGCAGCGAGATGAGATCTGGCCGCCGCCAGCTCCAGCTTCACCGATCTACTTCGCGTGCCCGGACTGTCCCAACTCGTCGCGACTGCATGATCACTTCCGCGTCGCACAACTGCCATTGATTCAGGAATTCGGAAAGGGGTATCTGTCCCCTGGAGACACGGACGTTTGGGGAGACGAAACCCCGACTGCCGTCGATGAGGTGCTGCTGGTCGACATGAAATTGTTGAACTCGCAATCTGCGAACTTGGGCCAGCAGTTAGACGTGATTGAATCAGCGTTCAAACTCGTAGCCGGTGAGGCATCATCGGCTGAAAAGCAGTGCCTGCGTTTGGAGGCAGGCCGGTGTCAGCAAGCCCTGATCATACATTTTGGTGTGCTCTATCCCCGGCTCGACACGACGGGACCGGTGAGCGCCAAGTCTTTGATGAACGAAATGCTGTCACTTTGCACGAGGCTCGATTCGATCTTGAGCCATGAGTTCGTTAACGATCCCGCAGACACTAGCATCGTCAAGAGTCTTGAGAGCAACCCACTGTTTGAACAAAAGAAATGCCGCCAGTACTATTCAATGGCAGCGCGATTCAAAGACTTGAAGCAGGCTGAAGGTTTTGTCACGAGCGTGGACTCATGGGTCAACAAAACGCCACCAAAGTAAGGAGTGTCGATGATGATTCGCATGTTGCTGATTTGCGTGGTGACTTTGGCTGTGGCGAGTCCTCCCCTGGGGGCGGCCGATGGCCAGGCTTCCGACGATGCCGTCACGGAATCGTCGGAACTGATTGACTTAGTCTTTGTCGCGACAAGCCCGGCGTCATACACGCCAGCGCAGGTTGAAGAGATGTTTCGGGATGCTCTGGAAACTCTTAAGACTCAGGGAACCCTTAAGGTCACCCCCGAGGAGTTTGCCGTTGAGCAGATCCATTCCATCGCAGAATACGAGGCTCTCCGGCTGATTGCTCAGGATCCGTCGGCGATTGGAACCGCAGGGAACACTACTCCTCTAGTTTATCGAGTGGAAGACTCGGTATCCAAGCTGGCTTCCACATGGCTGGTCCATGTGAAGGATCCCTCTTTGGCGATCAAGGCGATTGAAGTGCAGTATCAGGCGCCCGGCGAGGAGATAACGACGGGCGAGTGGGAGGTCGACACGGAAGAGGCCAAGGCTGCCCCTTTTCGCGTCAAGTCAAAGGTTAGCGGTGATTACCTATTCACTGCGGAACCAGCTTGGAAATTGCAGCGCTATCGAATTGTCTCTGGTGACACGCGTGGAGAGTGGAGTGAATGGCCGCGCGACAGTCACAGATTTGAGATTCGGATCTCCGGATTTCCGGCCAACGAAGAAGCCTACCAAAAACTAAAGAGCATTCTTTCCTCTGCCGAAGGACGCCCGAATCCACCCCGCATACTGGGTGAACAGGTTGGGATCTTCTCAATTGCCCAGATCAGTCGCCTTGGTGTCGGGAGTGGGGAACCCGGAGGTGGCTGGGGAATGGGAGGATTCACAATCACGATCAAGGCGCCGGACGCTGAAAATGCCTGGGTGCTCTTTCCGCTCACCGCCAAACAAAAGGATTCCGCGATCTCCGCATTGAAGGCCATGAGCGACTTGACGGACAAGCGGCTGGTGACATTGCTCAAGACGGGGGCCGGCACATTGGCGGAGCATCCCATTGTCAGCGAGCAACAAAAGCGGCGCCTCGATGGCAATGGGGGGCCTGCGTGGTATCAACTGGATGCTGTTAAAAACTCGGATGCGTTTGCCGCGACCTTACCCGTCGAGAACGCGGCGGGCTGGGGTAAAACTTTCCGCCCGGTCGGAAAGCCGGCGGAAGCGGCCTACTCGGTCTATGTGTTGACACAAAAAGGCCGGGCCGTGCGGATTGGCGAGGATGTTGAATTGTGGGGCATCGCCCCCGTTAGTGAGTGGAACGGCGGTCGCCCACAAGTCAAATAAAGCGGCTACAGATCCCGGCTTACGGGAGGTTGTTACTAGAACCTCGGTACTTGGAGCAAGCATGACCTCATTCCTGTCTAAAACCCTGATGGCATTGTTATTTATGGGCATTGTGGCGACGGCCAGTGCCGATCAACGCGACCTGATCGTCCTTGTTTCGGTCACCGACAAGGCTGGAACCACATCTCGTGCGGATTTACAGCAGTACATCGTGTCGGCCCTGAAAAAGACGCCGAACGAGAGCTGCAAGCCGACTGTCACGGTGATTCCTCGCCGGCTCTACGAGCGGGTGTCGCGCATGATGCGCCAAGTCGCGAACGGTGGCAAACTGCTCTCCGACGGGACGGTGAGCGAAGTCAAGGACCAACTGACACACTGGCATATTGAATCGCGCGAAGGTGTCACCCCCGCTCGAGTGGCCCTCAAGTGGCGTGAGCTTGGCAACGAACAGGCGTTTGAACAGGTCTTTGTCGTTCAGAAGCAAGGCACAAGCAATGCGATAGCGACGGCTCAGGAGGTCGCCAAGAATACCGTCTTGGTACGATCCAACGAGTCTTGGGACATCTTGGGGTATCGCTTGGAGTGGGATGGGATCTCCAACCCCAAAGATGGCTACGCGGCGTGGCCCAGCAGACCCCCGACCTATCTCGTCGTACTCCGCGGTTTCGACGACACAGGGGACGAACTTCAGAAGTTGTACACCGCCCTCAGAGAGGATGTCGGGGAAATCTTAAAGATCGAGTCGCCGCGTCGAGCGTTGAAGTTGGTGTCCATTGATCTCGAACCGGATGGATGGGAACGCGGCCCAGTCTGGTCCGGGAGCAACTTTGTGCTCAGCGTGGCCCCATTCACCCCTTGGCGAAAGGACGTGGAACCGCTGGCTTGGGTGTTGTTCCCGCTGTCCGCCGACGAAAAGGACGAGGTTGTCGATCGGATTCGCAAACTGGAGGCGGTGGCCGATGAGAGTGGGCAGGTGACAGTTGCGAAATATATCTTGGATGGATCCCTCTATCCCCTGGTGAAACGGCAAAAACCAAAGGAACTCGTCAGGGATCTGCCTGCTGATATGCCGCAGCCCACTGCCACGCTGGACCGAGCCCTCAGGGCCCAATGGTATGAGGTTCCCGCGGAAACCAACCCTGACGGGACATTGCGCCGTTTTGCCCGCACTGTGCAGGTGCAGGGTGAACCGGATCCAGCCTTGTTGAAAGATCGCCATTGGATGGTGATCGTCTATGCCCGTGACATCAAGGGCGATTGGCTAGCCGGACAACCGTCCGATGAGCAGAAGAAAGTAGGAACAAAGTATTCCACGACACGGGACGACCAAAACTTCATTCCGTTCTTCCAGCAGTTGTTTCCTGAGTTGTTTCCCAAAGGCGCGAAGCAAGTTCCGTAGAGCAGAGATTATCAAAAAATGCTTCAACTTGACCCTTCAGACCCTTCAACCGAGTGCCCGCTGCTTGACCAAAACAAGCACAAGGATCTCGTCGATGCCTTCAAACTGGTGGTCGCCGTCATGGAATCCCTGGACGACGAATTTGCCCGTTGGGTTCGCGATTATTTCTCTCACACCACGGATGCTGAGCAGCCCCCTTTGAATCCAAATGAACGATTGTCGCGAATCCGCGAAGTCCTTTGCCGGAAACGATATCGCATCGGGTTTGCGGGGCGATCTCAATTGGGCAAGTCGGCGGCGGTGAATCAGTTGCTGGGGCGGAAACTGCTCAAGGAGGGCGGTGCTCAAGCCTGCACCAGTGTCGTTACGGTGATTGAAGTCTTACCAACATTGGATGAGCAGCGGTTCCATGCGACCTACTTTACTCAGCCGGAACTGATGCGGCGGTTCGAGAGTGTGGCCGAGTCAACGGAACTCACGCATTCGCCTGTTAAGCGCTTGCCGGAAGATTTCTCGTCTGTCCAGAACGTGATCGACCAATTGGAAGAATGGCAACGGAATCGTGATCAGAGCCACACCCAAAGTACGGTCGAGAAGAAGGCTGATTCCGGAGAATACTTGTTGGCGTTTGCCAGACAAGCATTGTACGGGCGTCACCTTTTGGGAACGACGGCATCTCCTATCCAATGTCAATCGTCAAACGATCTCGAACAGCGACTGGCAAAGATTGTTGCCTATCGTCCAGAGGAAGATCCTTCGGGGTCCGGCAGTGATGTCAAATTTGCGTTGCTGGTCAAGCAAGTGACTGTCGGCGTCCATCTCGATGGCTTCATTCCGCAGGTGGAGGTCGTAGACCTGCCGGGGTTGGGAACCTTTCGAGAGTGTGATAGCCAATTGACAGAAGAGTACGTCTCATCGTTAGACGGTTTGCTTCTGTTCGTCACACCGAAAAGTATCGACAACATTGAGTTGAAAACTCTGGTAAACTATCTGAAGAAGACCCATCACGAGTTGGCGGGCCGAGTCTGGCTGGTGGTTACCCAGATGGACATACTCGATTCGGAGGCGCGCGAGGGACCGCTTTTCAAGGCTCTGCAGGATAATGTTCCCAAGTTGGAGATCCGTCCAGAACAGGTGCGGTTCTTCAGCGCGTATTGTGAACTAGACGGTAAGAAACTTGTGACCCGCGAGGTCAAAGATCGTAAGCATGTGGCCACGGGATTGAACCTGATTTATGAGAACGGGGACATCAAGCTACCTGACTGCCTCACGATGCAAGGCAAGCCGTTTCAGGACGCATTCAAGGCGTATGTCCAAGACGGCGGATACGCCGAACTGCGTCGCGTGATTGAAACGGAAATTGCTAAGACGGTAAGGGTGGCGGTCTGTCGAGAAGCGGCCAAGGATTTGGAAAAGCTGATTGACGATCTGCTGGGTTGCCTGGACGAAGCTGCAACCGGCGGACTCGACGACCAGAACCGCGATTTGGCACACCCTTGGAGCATCGTCTTTCTGGACATCCCCGAGCGACTCGCCCCTGGCAGCCCGGATCTATCCGGGGTGGGACAAGGCCTGTTTGAATCGTTTTGGCAGGAGATCAATAGCAGCGCGTCCACAAAAACGATCAACTCGGTACGCAATGCCAACCATCAGGGAGATAGCAATTCTCATCCGTGGGTCGTGCTGCATCGTGCGATAACCAACAAAATGGCCAGAACCTGCAAGCGGATCCTACCTGAATTGCAAACAGCATATCTGGAAGCCGTCAAAAAAACGCTGCGGGAAGAGGCCCGCACCAAGGCAGAACTCGCGGAGAAGAACGGTGAGCCGATCTGCCCCAAGAATTGCGACCCGCTCAAGGAACTGACCGATCGGCTCGAGAAGGATCGCGACCATCTGACGGCTGCGATTCAGGCAGAGTTGCAACAGTTGCAGGAGCCGACAGCGATCCGTGACCCGGCAACAGGGCAGATTTATCGCTCCGTGGAGACGGACGATTACCAGACCATCATGCGACGCAAGGTGGAGTCCCTCTCCTATTCGATTTTGGCAAGACTGCGTCGGCAAATGCTGGGGCTTTGCGCTCAGGTACAGCGTCATCTGAACTTGCTGGCCAACGGGCAGAAGGGGCCACAAAATGTCAACCTTGACCGGTTGAAGGGATGGGTCAGTGAATTGCAGAAGGCGCAGTCGCTGGTGAAACAATTCCAAGAACGACTCGAACGTGAGGGGTGTGAGGAAGCGTGATGCTCGGGGGTGATCGCTGAATCAACCCGCCGTTGCCTTCATCGTCTTCTGCACTTCAACGTCGTGGCGATCTGCATCGCTCAAGTCCCACTACAGTTCTCAGATACCAGAATACTGAAAGTCAGTTGAAAAATGGACGCGTACGATATCACCGTTGCTGACGTTCGCAAGTGCATCGGCGCTGTCACCCTGATACCCCTGGAACACAATGTTCCGTTATCAACGTTGTTGCAGCATTTTGAAGTCAATGATGTTGACCAGGATGAAGAGATCGGGGTTGTCTTGGAATGGGGGGGCGATCGAGCGAAACGTCTTCCAGGATTCGAGGTGCAAGTCACCGCAGGTGCAAAATTCGATGCCGAACGCGAGCGGCATATCAGCGTGAAGAAGTACGGAGGTATGCAACAGCCCCCCGATAGGAGCTTCGATGTATCTCGCAGCCGCGTCCACATCGGGGCTGGCATGCTCTTGCCCAGTGACGAGCTCACGTTCAAAACCAGTCTGGACACGGATTCCCCCGGATTGCTGGATGACTTGACAAGACATGAGCGAACCTATGAAGAGACCGGCGAGCTTTTTGTTCTTAATGGAGATGGTTCCGAAACCAAACCTCCCCACAAGATTAGCTTTCCCGTCAAGCTGAACACTGATGTCGACGGATGGGAGTTGACGACGATCTTTCGCGTGAGGCTCTATCGAAAGATCGACGAGAATGGCGTTTCTCGAAACGCCACCTATTGGATTCGCATTATTTATCATTTGTCCGAATTAACTCCCTATCCAGGACTGGCGGCGATCGACTTCGGAAACAGCGGCTGTTCTCTGGCAGTGAAACTTCGCCGTCCAATGGCCGTCGATGCGATCGAGATGATCCACATCGACATGCACAATCGCGAAAGAGATTTCCACAAGCGGATACCGATGCTGATGTCGGCCGTGCATCTCCACGATATCGCTGTACCCGACAACAATTCAGATCCGCTGTTCCCCGCATGCCAATGGACCTGTGGTGACGATGCTCTTGCAAAGCCGGATGAGCGGGGTCTGGTTGTTTCCCCGAAACGTTACCTGGGTAGGAGCGAAGATGAGCCGGTCACCGTATACGGTCGCGATGTGAGTTGCCACCTACCTGTCGAACTGCTCATGGCTTCCATTCTCAAGGAGGCGCACTTCGCCATTCGGTACAGCTTGCACTCAGAGGTCGATCGAGGACAACCGACCATGACCCTCACCTACCCATCGACGTTTTCCCGATCGGAGATTTTGCGGCTACAACACTGCTATCTGGCGGCAGTCGAGCGCCTCCTGCCCGCTCGATGTGGTTGCGCCGGTGTCGCCCGACTACCCCGCATGATAGATGAGGCATCCGCAGCTGCCTTCTACTTTCTGTACCGGGACTTCTTCTACTCGGCAGGTCGGGTGCCAGCGTTTCAATATATCTACCCGCGCGGGGCCAATGTGTTGATAATGGATTTCGGTGGAGGGACCACTGATGTTGCGCTGGTTCACTGTGCCGCGACATCTTTGCCTTCCGTTGGCAGTTCTGGCACTCCCAAGGGAGTGGAGCACAAGGTCCGTATGAAGGTGCTTCGTCGCACGGGACTGCGCCACTTTGGCGGAGATATCATTACGAGCGCGGTGTTTAAGGTATTGAAAGCAGCAATTGCCGACCACCTGTCGCCAGGAGTTCTGGCTAAGCGGGGAAAGGATGAGAAGTTTGCCGCCTGGTACGCCCGAGAAGCTGCCAATATCGACGTGATCGTGCCCACCATCTTTCGCCGCCTTGCCGCCGGTCCGAATCGGGATCGCCGCAGACAACTGGCGAAGGATCTGTGGGACTGGTCGGAGAGGGTCAAAAGATGGTTGGGGACACCAAATGAACCCTTTGCGGAACCTGTCGGAAGTTCAAGTTCTCCTCTGGACGTTATGCTCAGAACCGGTGGTCCGAATCAGCGCCGCAGGCGCGGCCAACTTGCCGCTCTCGGCGGAGAAGAAGCGCCCGAGGATTGGTTGACGACTCAGCTCCCCAAAAAACTGCAGGCTGAGAAGGGAGATGTGGATGACCAGATCCAGCCGCATCTGACAGACCTGATGAATAAGGTCAACAAGCTGCTGAACGCCGAGTTTTCGGAGGCAAATTCGATCAGTGGTGAGGCTGCGGAGTTGCATCGAGCCTACGTCGTTGGACAAGCCGCGCATTTTCTGTTGATTCGCGAAGCGATCAAGGGGAAGCTCGCCATACAACTGGTAAATCACAAGCATCGCCAGCATGAACCGGATTGGGACTCGGCTGCTGATCTGGACGTTCGGCGGCTCATTTTTGACAAGCAGGAATCAAAGTACGCAGTGGCTAAAGGAGCTGTCTTGTTCGCGTTCGTCAAGACGGGGCTCTTTGAAGCTGAGTTTGAGGGTGATGAGAATCTGCAGGATCGCCTGCCGTTCGATGTGCTGTACGAAACCTTAGCCACCACCCGCGACATTTATCTGGCAGATGACGATTACAATCGGATGAAGGAGCAGTGGGTTTCGATGCCCCTGCTCAGAATCAAAGAAACGGATGGGAATCGTACCATAACTCTTTTGCGACGCTGGCCGGGTGATGAGACACCAACGGGTAAGTCGGGTGATGAGACTCCCAAGGGTGATCCGTTCTTTGAGTTTTCGATTGGCCAGCCAATCGTTGGCGACCTGAAAATCCGGTATGCAGAGTTCGATTCCTATTCAGGCTTCGTCCTCAAGGATTTTGATGGGGATGGGGAAGAAATTCGCGGCAAGTGGATTGCGTCCCCGGAGACGGTTCCCCCAATGCAGCGAGGTGACCTGTGAGCGACGCGATTCGCCACATGAATGCCATTATCGCAACATGCTTCTCGTTGGTCCGGCTGAGAGGCCAGTTGGTCCATCAGGATCCTGCTGTGATTGCGGGCATTGATCGCACCATCGAGCCCCTGTCTAACGCTGTAAGAGTAGCGGGTTGTCGGGCCATCCTTCAAAAAGACCTAGGGGATCGAACTTTCGGTAACGGGCTGGTTAATCTGCCAGAGAATCAATTTGAAAAATTTTGTCACGAAATAAAACGTGACACGCTTAATTCATTCAGCCCGCTGAAGGACAAACATCGGGACCGTTCCGCGTCCTCTCTGAAGTCCAACGGGAGTGAGACCCAGAGATTGTTGAAGGGGATCTGGCGACGGAGATTAGGGCTTATTCAGTCGGTAAAGCCTGACTCGATGGACGTGGAAGATCACCGCGAGCAATTGGCCAATGACGCGAAAGCACTGCAAATGGAGGCGCAGAAGGCAACGGTTCTCAAGAATTCTGTCAGCGATTGGGTCAAGAGTCTCTCAGAAATGTCGCTCGGCTCGGCCGAATGGATTTCCATCCGGGGGTGTCTGACCGTGGATGAAGTAGATTCGCCGGTGTCCCCGCGATTCGTGTTGCACCTGGAGAATCTTAGGAACCATCTTAATGTGTTGCTCAACCGCCAGCGTGATGTTAAGCAGAATGTAAGCCGACAAGCTGCAAGAGAGAGTATTCAACCGGCGCAACAGCGACGTTTTGCGGCGGCTCAAGTGTATGTTGACGACTGCCGGAAAGACCTTGAAGAGGTTGACCAATGCCTTTCAGCGGTAGAAGTCGAACTTCGAGATTCTCGCCGGATCGTCAATGCCATCGTGCAGCACATCGACTCCCATCTCAGTGAATTTCCGCCTGCCACCGGGTTCATTGCGAATCACGCCAGCATCGAGGAAATCAACGCGATTAGGCAAGCCGACCGCAGTTCTAATCGGAGCGACGACAAGATCTGTGTGGACGAGAAGGTGTTGGGGCCTCGGTGCAACGAGATTGTGGCGACCGGGCTAATTGTCGAATCGTTCCTGAACCTGCGTCGCGACCAAAAAGGCATTCCGGTTTTGTCAACTGTTGATGATATTGGCACGTTCATTGCGATGCGTGACGGTTACGACGTGATCGCGAATGTCGAACCCGGAGATGTATGGCAGTTCGTGCAGGGGAGCCGTGCCGATGATGGTGCGTACGCCCGCCGTCCATCTCCGGGTCTCGTACTCAAGCAGTCTGGCGGTCGCTTAATCCCTCTGTTCAAGCTCGAATCCGCCCTGTTTCGCGAGTCGCTGGTCCAACTGTTTCGAGAATCCAAGGCTCTCGACGATGCCTTGGCAGAGCATCTCGAGACGCGGTGCTCTGAAACACTCAGGAAATTCATGAAGGTTTTGGATGAAACCGTCCTCAGTCTGCCGGAGTTCAATGGGAAATTGCGAGTCCCGGAAACGTCCGGCCTGATCGAACAGGCGCGAGCCTTGGGGGCCGAGTTGTGGTACGTCCTCCTACAGAGAAGCGATTTATGCATTCACACCTATCGCTTCCTTGGCGCGTTGAAGAGCGCTGGCATCCGCATTGATATCAGTCCGCACGTCGAAGGCAACGCGACACTGAGGGAAGATCAGGCGAGTTCTCTGCAACTCATCCCCAATCCTGGCTGCCTGTTTCTTGAACATCAACTGGAGATCGCGTGGTATGACGTTGACGGTAATGTAAAGCGTGAACAGTGTGACTTGCTCTATGTTCCAGAGCATCAAAATGAGGTGGCGGGACGGCTGGTGCGCTCCGCCAGCAAGATTCGGAAACTTTGCCAGGCATTGTCCGGTGACGAACGCTCGAAGTTGACGCAACTCATTCAGTTTGTCGTTCAAGCGCCGCCAGAATCTGTCGCGATGCCTGGATTGAAACTTCTCAATTCCCTATTGGGCCGCGAAGGAGACGTTCCAGCGCGGTTGCGCCAGGAGATTCTGGAGGGATTGAAGGTTGATGGTGTGGAGATCACACCCTGTGATGTCCATCCGGAAAGTTTGGCCCAGCAGTGCGAGACGGGACAATTGACTAATGTTAAGTTCCAACTGATGGTGGAGGACATTCCCGCTCCGACATTGCGTCTTCGTCAGTTCGGTGCCCCACAAGTGGGCCAGGCAATTGTGGATGTTCTCTGCCCCGCGAATGTTGTCGATTCGGTGAAGTGCGTCCTGCAAGATTTGTTCGACGTGGACGTCGATTACTTCCCGTCGCTACTGGCCATGCGCAGTCGCGCCGTCACCCGCTTCATCAACTCATCCACCGACCTCGAAGATTGGTTGAGGGGCGAACTGCGCGCATGGGTGAATGATCGCGACGAGCATGTATCCGCTGAGTTGGCTAAGCTCATCTTTGAGCGTCCCAAAGATCCGCTGCTCTCCCTTATCGTCGAGCTCGGAATAATCGACCGGGATGAGTTGGAGGTTCGCAAAGCGTGTCTGAAGGAAGTGTCCCAAGACGAACTGGAAATTCCACCGGATGCCGTCATGCATTACGTGTTTGAGGGTGTCACGAGGCGGTTTGTTGAATTGTTGCTGCCGTCCCTGCCTGATGCATCGCAATCTTCTGATGAGAGATTCCTGGAGGATTTGAAACGGTTTTGTCGTCTGGAACGACATTTCACGCGAATTCTTGAGGGCTCGCCATTCTCCCTTGTCCCCAGTTGGATTGACAATGAGATGGGACGCTGTGAGCCTGATTCCAACGAGTCACCAGAGGTCGCGTTTCTGCCAAACACAACTCAGGGAGAATGGTATGTCCGGCGGGTGGGGATGAAGAAGCGAGAGGGTGGGTATGTTCGCAGTCCGAGCTTCCTTATGTCGGCGGGACAGCCATCCGATGCCTACCGGCAAGCGCAAGGATTTGTGGATGTTGTCGATAGACATTACAAGATCCCGACAGATTCGCTTCGGACGGTTCTCCAACAGTGGCCGCAAATGGAGATTGTCGGTGACCAACGTCTGGCAACTTGGCTGCGTTATCAACTTCTGGACGAGTTGGCGAACACTGCGAAATCAGAGGCGGTTTGGCAGATGCCGATCGACTTGCGAGAAGACTTCTTTGGTGACTACGAGTGTACGCTAGTTTCTCTCAACAGATATGTGAAGGAAAAATGGAACTACGAATTGAACACGGAAGTGCGGCGTGAAAAGCTGGGTCCAAAATGGAAGGACTCCGTGGAACTTGCGGATGGGCGAACGGATTTTCCTGTTGGTGCAGACGCGGTTTGCATCCGGCCCATCTTGGAAAAGATTGATGGAACGTTGATTCATAAGGGCGTGGTCAAAATTATAGACAGGCAAAACTGATGGGCAGGCAGAGTTCTTCTATCTCCGAACAGTCGGTGCCGCCGCAGTGGCCAACTGCCCCTGCGTGGGTGCCAATCGCCGCATTCATCGTCGCCTTGGCCGCTGGAATCGGCGCACGTAGCGTTGTCCCAGACCTCAGTACGCAACATCTTCTGTCAGGTTCGGTGGTCGCCAGTCACGTGCTGGCCGTGACATTCCTAGTCTGGTTCTTGTCGGATGCCTGGGCCGCTCGGGCGTCCCTCCGCGCACTGGACAAGGAGTGGGTAAATCGCAGGATTGCCGCGCGGCGCATGATCACAAATCCCACCCGCATCGTGTTGGATCTTGAAGAAATGCTGTACGCGTTTCAGGAGCGTTGTTCTTCCCGTTGGATTTGGATGTTCATCTTCTCCATATCAATCTCGCTGCTTGGTTTTCATGCCTTCGTAACTCATGTGAGAACAACAACCACTCCCGTGCAGTCTGCCCCCCTCGAACTCTTGCTGGTACCCATGGCTGAGTTCTTGCTGGTTTCCGTGATTATTGTAGGCGGATCTGCTTGGTTACGTCGCGAACGGGCGCTGGCCGGGGAGCAGATCAAAGCGCACGTCAACGCATATTACAATACAGGCGAAGTCGCGAAATTGATAAATGTCTCCGACCACACGATTGAAGAAAATTTAATTTCGATCACCCCGCCCGAACCCACTCCTCCCGTGACTGGCGACCGGGAGGACATTTGGGGGAATTCATCTGGTGCATCAAAGAGTGCGCCCTTCGATCCATTTGGGAATGTTACTGGCGGACGACCGCCGAAGTCTTCGAAAGCTTCTCGGAGCGATCCATCCGCATAGAGGACGAACACGATGAAGACTATGGGTGATCTTTGGGAATTGCCAGCGCTGACGATAGCAGTCGCGTGGGCGACTTGCCTCTCGTGGATGGGGCTGTTTTTGGCTCCGTCTCCGCCCGAAACCTCGACCGACAGAATCGTCATTACTTGGGAAGAGTCTCAATCAGAAAGCCCCGCCCCGACGGGGTCGCCCCAGAATGGAGTCGATGATCCCAGTAATCCACGGTCAAGTTCCCACCCCGCACGCTACCAAATGGGCTATCTCCCGCTGAAGGTCATTCCTTCTCTCGATTCTCCCTTGTCCATCCGCTACGCGGCAAAATTCGGTGGCAACGCCAAGATTTTTCACCGCACGATTCCACCAGGAACCAGTTCGATCGAACTCCCGTTCTATCTCGGTCCTCGCGAAAGCGAACTCCAAGTCGAAACAGTCACCTGCGAACTGCTGCTCGACGAAGGCTACAATGTCGGGGAGCACACGATCCACACTCGATCGTTCCGGGGCCGAACACCGGTTGCGTGGCTGGTGGCAAATCAAGCCGAACTTATCGAGAGCAAGACTGACGCGGTCACCTTTCTGTTGCACGCCGAAGCTCCGTTGCCCACGCAGGCATCTGTCTCCTTTCGGTTGTCGGGCACTGCTTTCGAGCAGGGCTTTTATCGTCGTACTGACGACGTGACTCAGTTCACAATACCTGCCGGCGGGCAGGACAGTCGCGAGGTGTTGAGCATTCGTCGGGAGAAGTCGCTGTCGGGAGCTAATCGGCAGCTCATTCTCGAAACGTTGGCCAGCAACGATCTCCACATTCACAATTCTCCGCTCAAAATCGTTTGTTCCGCCGCTGCTGCACCCCAATTTTCTGCCAGCCTCTTGAAGCAGAGTATTTCGGAAGGAGCGAGCACGACGATGCAGATTCGCCTTCTTTCCGGTGTCGTTCCAGACGACGGAGTTCCATTCTCAATCGAATTTCCCGACAAACAGTTGCGGGTGACTCCGAGCACAGGAAGCTTCGGCAAAGAGAAGAGTGAAGTGTCGATCGAGGTGGAAGCCTTACCCGACAAGTTGGCCTTTGAAGGCGAATCTCGCGAGCAAATCAAAGTTAGCATCAATGAACGCGACGTCGTGCGCGAGGTGCGGGTGGTCGATGCCACTTCAGCGGTGCTGCGGTTTTCCAACGAGACGGGTAAGCTTGATGTGAAGGAGGGTGCCAAAAGCCCGGTCGTATTGACGGTCGAACTGACAGATGAAGTCATCGCTGCAAGCCCGGTCGCGATTCCATTTGTCCTGACTGCCCCGGACGACTCCGCAAAGAGCGAAATCACGACGGTGCCTGTGGGAGTGTGGAAGGACAAGAAACTGAGTGGGACGCTCCAGATTCCGGCAGGTTCGAGCCGTGCCACGCTATCGCTGTCTTCTCCGGATGACGAGCGAATGCAAGAACCTGATCTGATGTTCCGACTTGATTTCTCCGATGAGGGAAAGCCCTGGCAATTCTTTGATGGTCGCCCCCGATCATTTGCTGTGACCGTCGTGGATGACGATCTGTTCCGGTACATCCCAATTACTCCTGTTCCCGTTGCCGAATCCGCCGAACTGACCGTCGTCAAGATTCTGCAGATCAAACCGAAACTTTCGACCGCAGAAACGCTCTCATTTACGATCGAGACAATATCGACCGCTGGCCCGGCGGACTACCGCATAGGGTTGGAAAAACAGGGCGAGGCTTATCGGTTGCCGTTGCTCGCTGGGGCTGAATTCGGCACGATCCCGATCCATGCGATTGCTGATGGCATCTTTGAAAACACCGAAACCATCAAGTTGAAATTCCCCGACACGGTGTCTAAGGAACCGATCGTCATTGAGGTGGAGGATAAGGACCAAGCTGGCAGCGTGCTGGTTCTGGTCATTGCGAATGATGCGATCAGGGCCTCTCTCCCGGAGCAACTGAAAAAGCTGCAGGCGCTCCCGGTGGACTTGATGGCTCGGACGGTCCATCTGGTGGACGGATCGGATACCCCATATCTGGGGGGTGGATCGATCGACCTTGCAACGCTTGATTACATCAAGTCGGCGAACGACGGCACTGCCATCGAGAAGGCGATCGCAGCCTGGACGACTATCACTGCCGTTCGGAAACCGAAGGTAACCTGCATTGTCTGGATGTCCGACGGTGCAGGTCAGGGTACATTCAATGCTTGGGATCCCCAAAAACGACCGGAGAACGAGATCCACCTCGTCTGGTTGGGTGGGGAATCAGAGAAAAAGAATGTTCTCAGTTGGATTACCTCTCCCTTGGAAGAAATTGACCCAACGGCAGTCCAGCGGCTGGATCGAAATAGTCCCAATGCAAGCAGCGTCATCAGTCAACTTCTTCGTTAGGAAGTTGGAGTAATGAGAGGCATGTCATGACACAAAAGAATAAGCCCCAGATCGCTCATGCGTCCGGTTCCGCCCCGAATGTGGAACACATCGACAGCGATGTGTCATCTGCTGGAAGCACCTCGCAGGCGGCTTCGATCCCGTCAAGGCCCCTACCAAATCCACCGGCGCCGTTCTCCTTGGGCGATGCGTTGTGGTACACAAATCCAATTATCGGCCTCGCTACCTTAGTCATTTGTTGCAGCATGCTTCTCGGCATTGGACCACGACGGGTCTCCTTAGGAGAAAACCAAGGTGCCAACGCTATAATTCTGACTGCAGAGATTGGTCAGCCTGCGGACGCCACTCGGCCGGAAAACGCAACTACTGCGACACCTGAGCACGGACCAAAGTCTAGTCCGATGGCCGCTTCCATCGACAATCAGCCGACTACGGCAACTCTTCAACTGGATCAAGGCCAATTCGATGCACTCGTGACTCGTCTGCTTGATAGACCGGAAATAAAGACCCCGCTTGAAAACCTAGCGGCTGTGAATAATACCGTTAGTGAGAACACAACAGCGATAAAGAGCTTGACCGAGTTAATTACCAAACGAGACAAGTTAGACAAGTTAGCGGCTGACAAAGATATTAAACATGAAATCGAAATAGAAATTCGGGCTACTAAAGATGCGATCACTGCCGCGGAAAAGGAATACAACTCGAAGGTATCCACAAGACAGGAAAAGCAATCCGAACTAACAAAGCTACGGGATGAATACAAAGCGATGGATACGGCCTTGGAAAAGGAACATACAAAGCTAAAAACGGAGTTTGAAAGGAAAAAACAGGACAATGCTGCGGCAGTCAGGAGTCTCGAAGTAGAACTTGCCAAAGAACTGGCAATCCGTGGGTACAAAACCCAAAACCTGGATCTCAAAGACCCGACATTCTCCAGCGCCCTTCAGTTCTTTCGTGCAGCTGCGATAGACGGGATGAAAGAGGCCAGCAATTCTTCGAATGAGAAGCACCTCGCTCAATTGCGAGAGCTTCAGTTAGCGGTCGCAGACTTCAAGCCCTCCAAAAACAACTCGGTGGCGATCGTCATTCCCCATCTCCAGCATAAACTTTGCGAAAAACGAATTATCCCTGCCCTCCAGCAAATGGAACAGGAGTTCAGCACGTGGGAGGCCAAAATCCCCGGCTTGGAAATCCGTTGCTATCTCGTTTCTCCGAAGTCGCCATTCCTCTTTCGCGAACCGCTTGCATCCCGCTCTTCAGTGAAAAGTCCTTTGCTGACATTCACTCCCGACGGAAATCTGGTTCCCGATAGCGTCGAATGGGATAAGGTGACCGCAGATCGAATCCTGCTACTAGCGGAATGCCCGGAAACAGGTTTGCTGTACGAGGGTAAAAAGACATTCCCACTTCCTGACAATCAGTCTCGACCAATTGAAATCGTATTACTCCCAAATCTGACGCCAAATCAATTATGGAAGAAGGACAAGCAGGGAACTCCAACCGCCGAAGAGTTAAAGATCTGGTACGAACGTTCGATATCTTCAAATCTGACGAGCTTGACCATCGTCTGCGCGAAATCCGATCCTGCGCCGGCAGGAACAGAACCCGTCAACTTCGAGTCTCGACTTCAGTGGTCGATCCGGCGCGCAATTTTGCCGGAAGGCATGGAATTCTCACCGCCCCGAGTTCACGCATCCCGAGGTCAGAATGAATCGAAGTAATGCAATTAGTATACTTTTCATATTCGGGTTTTGGATGGCGATTGGGGTTGCCGCCGAAGCCGCGCGAAAGCCCTGTTACGTGGCTCATGACAGGTACAATCCGTACAGATCGATTGGCACGGATGGTCCAGAGTATGCCGACCTGACGCAGGGCACTCGCTTCATGCAGCAATTCGAGTTCGACCCAGCCGAGAATGTGCAGCGTGGTGAGAAGATTTTTTCAAAGCTCTATAAGGCGAACGGAGTCGTGTTCGGCTATGTCGAACAGGATCTCATGGTGATCGGCAACCAAGCCGCTTTGGTTAGTCCCAGAATAAAAATTCATCGCAAGGTTCGACTTGCCAACTCCGAGGTGTACCTAGCGACGGAGCAGAATAGCGAAAAAACGGTCAAAATCCCCGCTTTGCCGCGTCCCGAAGTGGACGCTAAACCTCTGAACGAATATCAACTGGCGAATCTGTTCTTCGTATACAAGGAAACGCCGGAATACTTTCTTGTGGGCAGCAGCTTTGCGTTTACGGAGGAAACGGGCAACACGGCGGCTAATGCCGTCAAGGGCTGGATTCACAAAAGCCGGTGCATCGAATGGAACACACGTTCGGCACTGGAATGGAATTGGGAGAACGCCGATCAACGCGAATTACCCGCCGTCATGTTTTCGGCTGCTGAATCCGCTGAGAGAAACGAGTTTTCGGAAAAAAAGACGCTGGATCTGATTAAGGAGTACGCCAAGGGACTGCGCAAGACAAAAGCCGACTTTCGACTGATTTCTCAAATGCCAGAAACAGAACTTCGAACGAGTGCAGAAGCCCGATTGGCGACAATGAACCTGCAGGATTTGCAGCGATTTATCAGTGATGCTCGATCTGACAATGTTGATGCCGTGACGACAGGAACCGAGGCCGAACTCAGGCAAAAGGCGCAAAAGACACTGAAGGGAAGAACGGTGGAACAACTGAAGCAGGATGCTGCCGAAGATCTGTTTAACCGATATCAGGACTATATTCACGAGCCGTTTGTGTTCGAAAAGGGTCGTTGGAAGTTTCCACGTCTGCATCCGAATGAGCCGCGAATGCCCCTGCTTAAGGATCTCAAGTTCTCCGAGAACTTCGCGAATATCCCCCAACTGCAAAGTTTCAATGGCTATACGGTGGCAGCGACGGCGGGATTTCAGGGAACAATCACCGATTCGGAACGATTGCAACTGCAGGAAAAGGCGCGGCTCGCCTTGGCGGCGCTGCGGCGTCTCGACGTACTCCTGTTGATTGATTCCACGTCAAGCATGCGCCCATACATGGTGGCGTCACTTGGTGCGGTGGCACGGCTCGCCGACGAACTGCGAAACGATTCGTCAGTCGAGGTACGGTTCGCTCTTGCGTTCTACCGGGACTATTCTGACAACAAAAAAAATTGGTTTACCTTCCTAGACTACACACCAATTCCGGTTGAGAACCTGAAAGTGGAGGGGACACGTCGTGCGTTTCAGCGTGTTGTTCAGGCCATGACCGAAGAGCGCAAGAACAGTAACACGACGCGAAAAAACACTGAAGACGCAATTCGCCAACTGCTGACATTGTCCCAGGATCCATTCTTCGTAATGCTCGATCAGGCATATCGTGTGGACGCAATCGACGGTGGAAACACGGTTCCCGAGAGTGTGTTTCGCGCAGTTTCCGAATCGCTGGATCGAAAACGATCTACCGGTGACCGGATGGAATTGGCAATTGTCATCGGCGACGCCGGGGATAATGGGGATAGCGGATTGAGTCGCACTCAGCTTGCACAGAAGCTGATTGGACGTCACCAGCAGATGCCCACTGGCCTTTCCGTCATCAACGTGGCTGGCGACGACGGTCACGCATTGGAAGCGGACTTTCAAAGTATTGCTGAATCGATCAATGCGCGTTTCAACGAGAACAATGACGTGAATGCGCCCGGATATACCCAGGTGGCAGCGTGGCAGCGTGGAGAAACACCCGAGCAGACTGTCCGGGCAATCGTGAAACAGGTTGCAGACCTGAAACTGCAGTCGCAGAGTTCATTCGGGGGCGTCGTCGATATCATCAGTGGTGCATTTCGCACGGCGGTCCTGTCACAGACTGCTAAGAACATGCTGAGAGCCCAGGGCGTCAAGGTCGAGCAGTTGCGATCGATCGAGGGAGCCGAGATATTTCGGACCTCCATTGTCCCGTACGAAAAAGATTTCGTCGATGCAAACAATCCGACCGTTGTCATCAAACGCGGCTCATGTGGGGTGCGCGTCAATATAATGATGAGAGATCTCGAAGTCGATCAGCTGGTTAAAGCTCTCAAGCTGATCGTGGGCGAAGATATCCGTGGGCATCAAATCAAGGACGGTGACACTTTGCGTTCATTGCTCGTTAAGTCTGTGGAGATCGTTTCCGGAGAGGCGAATTCAAAAAAAACGTTCAGCGAAGCGATGGAGTCGTTGGGAGGGCTTCCGGTTCATTCGCCTTTGATGAGGAAGCCGGACGAATTTGAAAAACTTATGAACGATAAGAAGTCGCTGGACCGGGAGTTAGAACGGCTAACGATGGTGCGTAAGCGATTGGAGGATGTGCTCGTAAACCGATACTCGCGACTAGAATGGAAAGACGGAAAAAACAAAGACGGCTTTCCAACTCGCGAACTCACTTATTCTGCCGATCAGCCGTTTAGTCCACCGCCGAAGACGCGTTCATTCACGTTTAGCGATGGGGTTTACAAGTACTATTGGGTGGACTACGAACACGAATACCCCTAGGAGTCTGTCCGAATACCGTCGAACGTCTGGATTTTACGGGGGATGGCGCTAAAAGACGCGTGCGGGATTGTTCATTTCTTGGCGGGGGCGGTTTGCGGGCTCGGATTGGTGGTGCTCGGGATGGGAGTCAGGGATGAGTCGCACGTTTCGTGAGTGGTCTCCGGAGCAGATGTGGATGTTTCCGCCGTCGCCGCAGGACTGGTTGCCGGAAAATCATCTGGTCTATTTTCTGATGGATGTCTCGACGCAACTGGACCTGGCGCCGATCGTGGCTTCGTATGACAGCGAGCAAGGTGGCCAGCCGCCGTATCATCCGCGGATGATGCTGGTGCTGTTGTTGTACTCGTACTGCATCGGCGTGTTTTCGTCGCGGAAGATCGCGGCTCGGTGCGAGACCGACGTGGCCTTTCGAGTGATCGTGGGCGAGACCATTCCCGACTTCCGCACGATGAGTGAGTATCGTCGCAGGCATCTCGAACAGTTTCAGCAGTTGTTTGTCGAGGTGCTGCGGTTGTGTCAGGAAGCGGGGTTGCTGAAGGTGGGTCGCCTCGCGTTGGACAGGACGAAGGTCAAGGCGAATGCGTCGCGACACGTTTTGGTCTCAAACCGCGCCATGAGTTACGGCCGCATGACGACTGATGAGCTGCGTCTGCAAGCGGAGATCGCCGAACTGTTGAAGCAGGCTCAAACGACGGACGCGGCCGAAGACCGTGAGCATGGCCGGGATCAGCGCGGTGATGAATTGCCTGCGGAACTGGCTCGGCGCGAAAACCGGCTGGAGAAGATTCGTGAGGCCAAGGCGGCGTTGGAAAAACAGGCTCGCGAGGCCGCGTTGGTGGACGCGGACTCAGACAAGGATAGCTTGGTCTTTGAATTGGACAATGTGACCTGTCGACTCGGAACCAATCTCGTGCTGGATCGCGTGTCTGCGAAGATTCGAGCGGGTTCGGTCACGTTCATCTGCGGGCATTCAGGATCGGGGAAATCCACGATGTTGAATCTGCTCGGGTTGCTTCGACCCGAATTTGAAGGTGGTGATGTCACGCTCCGGCTGGATGGTATGGAACCTCGCCCTTATCGAAGCCTATCGATGTCGAGTCAAACGGGATTGAGAAGCGACTATTTCGGCTTTGTACTGCAGTCATCCTATTTGATGCCCTCGCTGTCGGGACGACGCAATATCGAGATGCCGCTCGTGATCCACCAGTCGAGTCAACAAAAACGGACGGAACGACTGGAACGGTTGTTGGATGCAGTGCCCGCGGACTTGCGAGAGGCGATCGACAAACCCCCGCACATGGCGTCTGGCGGACAACAACAGCGAATGTCGGTGCTCCGAGCACTCATTCATGATCCCAGGGTCGTCCTCGCCGACGAACCGTGCGCCAATCTCGATCCCGTCAACCGAGACATGGTGATGGAGTTGATGATGGCGTGGAAGTCCGGGGCACTGTGGGCAGTGGATGATCAGAAACCCGCTCCCAACAGAACTCTCCTGATTGTTAGCCACGACTCAGAGAGCGTTGTCCGGCGCGCAGACGCTATCGCGGTCCTGCGAAACGGTCGGTTGGTGAATGGGCGAGTCCTGCAACGTGCAGAATTGCATGCCGACCCGTTTTTGGCCAGACAGCAGTTGGAACGGTTGATGGAGAACGGTGCCGTTGAGTCGTGATAGTCGTGACGAACGCTCTGATTCGGCAATTGGAACGGAGAACTCATGAAAATCCGCGATGCAATGCGCATCAGTTGGTTCGGCCTGACTGCCAGCGGTCAACGACTCATTGCTCTGGCGATGGTGGCGACGCTGATGCTGGCTTGCGCTGCATGGTGTAGTGTCGCTGGCCTGCTGACCGGGTCCGAGAAGGTCAGTCAATATCGTATCGAAAAGCGTCCGCTGCCTTTCCGTTTGCTCTTGGGTGGAGAACACACCCGACTTCACGAGACGGATGTCGCGGATCTGGCAAAGGCCGTCCGCGACCAATCAAATCATGGTTTGAAGGATGTTTCTCCGTTTCGCGTGCTCGCTTGGAATGTGGGGATTCCTGACTCCAGCAGCCCTCAAAATCCCAATTTCTGGTATGGGACCAAGGGCCGCACGATCAACTCCGACCACCATGGAAAGGTGCCGAGCGGGTCTCTGCACGTTCTGGTTGCGGGCCTAGAGTTGGCTGATGACCGGAGCAGCCGGATCGAGACTGGAGTATTTGTCTGCCCGAGATTGCTGTCCAAACTTCAAATCAACGACAGCAGTAAACTTGAGTCTCTGGTGATCGACCTTCAGTTGGAAAGCCGCCCGCCTGAAATTGTCAAGATACTTGGGGTTCTCAAACGTGACCCACCCGAAATGGTCTATTTTCTCTGCCCAGAACCGCTGGAGACGCAACTACTGGACCGTCCGAAGAAAGTGCGACTTCAACCGCTGGATCCAGCTTGGTTCCCCGACCCAGACGAAGAGAAGGCGCTGCTGCAGATCGAGGAGGTTGCACGCGATGTCATGGGCATTTCCGAAGCGAACGTTGACTTCCCAGAACGACGCTGGATTTCACTAACAGGCCCAGGGCGACCACTGAACGAGTGGACTCAGGTAGGCGATCAGATCCGAAGCAAGCTGCCTGGAGCCGGGCCTCCTACGACGGGAACGATACCACTCTCGCAGGTCGTCGTAATCGACGCGGTATCATCACGCCAATATCACATGGTGAGCATGTATTTTCGGGAGGGTCGAAATCTCCCTCAGGCGGTCAGCGTGTTGGCGGATCAGCCGAAGCTGGATGGTAAGGTGGATAGAACAGTGGCAGAATTGGTAGTGCAATTGGAGAGCTTCAGTGCTGCACGACTTGCCGCATTGACAACCATGCAAGTCATCCTGGCATTCATGTGCGGCAATGCGCTTTTGATCATCCAAGTGATGCGTTGTGCTCAACGGCGTCATGAAGCCGCCATGTTGCGCGTGATGGGAATGAGCCCTTTTAACCTCGTAATGATTGCTGCTCTCGATGGATTTTTCGTGTGGCTGGTGGGAAGCAGCCTGGGTTTGGCGTTGGGAATGATGTTCGGAGTTATTCAAGCTGCTTGCAGTTTTAGCGATCCACGCGAGGCACAACTCGGATACGACTTCAATGGCTCTGACATCGTCTTCTTGCTCTGGACCAGTTTGTTGATCACTGTCCTGAGTGCCTTGATGGCCGCCTATTTTGCCTGGCTGCGTAAAACACCAGCGGACATGTTTGACTGAATCGGAGAGGCAACTCAAGACGTTCCAGTAAGGCCAGTCGCCCTCTGACGCAGACCGCCGTCAATGCAACGACACGGAGCAAGTCCCCAGAAACTGGACGAAGACCGGCCAATTTCAGGGTACGGGTGGAATGTTTGAATTGTCGTGACGGGGGGCTTGCACACGGTGCGGGGCGATGGGTATTCTGCGCCGAGTTTGTTCCGGGCTCTCAATCTAAGGTGACACCATGCTACGTCTCGCCCCCTTTGCTGCACTGATATTGCTCCTCACAATCTGTGTTCCGGAGGCCCATGCGTTGGAAGCGGATCAGCTCTTGAGGAACACCAGCAAGTCGAACTCAACGTCCGAGGTTGCTCTCAGTGCAGCTCATTCTGCGCTCCGTAATTCCGATTACGCTGGTGCATTGGCCGGACTAACGAAACAATTGGAATTGTCGCCGAAGGATGCCCGCTTGTGGTGTCTTGTCGCATATTGTCACGACCAACTTGGTGATTCTCCTCGGACCATTGCCGCGTCGCAGATCGCAGCAGTGCTCCGGAAGCGCAATGAGGATGGTGAACCTGCCCTTTATCGCAGCTTGGAGCGGATTCAAGGCCCTTTTCGAATTCGATTGGAGCAGTCCAAGCGAGTTGTGGATCAGAGCAAGGACTCTGACGCGGATTTGGTGCGGAAGTCGCTCGGCGCATTGAATGTGGATTTGGTGAAATCGCCCGTTGAGATTGCCCCCATCGTTGAGGCCGTCCCCATTGTTGAGACCACGCCCTTTGTCGTGTCAGTCCCAACTGTTGACACCAAGGCGAATGAGGTCGTCCCCACCGTTGAGGCTACCCCTGTCGTTGAAACCACCCCCTTTGTCGCGTCTGTCCTACCTATTGAGACCCCGGCGGATGAGGTCGCGCCCGCTGACGCGGGGCTAGTGCTGGTGCTGTTAGAAAGTTCTGCTGTTAGCGTGCTTGGCGATGACACTGCGGCAACGAAAGCCGTTGAGGACGTTAAGGCGGATGCAGCAGCGGATGCTAAAGATGTCGTGAGTCAGGAGGCGGTACGAAAAGGGGTCGCAGAATATCTGACCGAGACCATCAAAGATGAGGTGTTGCAGGGAATTGTAGATCGCCTGTGGAATGCCAATGATGGAAAAGACATCAATCGACTCGGCGAAGGGAAAGAAGAAAAAGCCAAGGCCGAGGGGTTAGCGAGGGAAATCAGCAAGGGGATTTCGTTGACTCTTGATCCTGCCCCTAGCCTCTCATGGACAGTTAAGGGCTTCTCGCCCATCAACGAGTTGCCTCGGTTCATGGACAACGCATACTTCAACCGGTTCGGGAAGGATACTCCGCAAGAGGTCAAGGACGCTCTCAAGAAATCCTTGCGGATCATTCCTCCACCTGCTCCCGCTGAGGCGGTGATCAACGCGTCCTCGACCGCATACGCGGGCGACGCTGTCTCTTTCGATGGAAGCAAGTCGACAGCGGAAGGATCTAAAATCGGAAAATACGAGTGGGACTTCGACTATGACGGTTCCACCTTCAACGTCGATGCGGAAGGCCCGACCGGCTCCCATACTTATGACACTGCAAAAGTCTGGACGGTTGCTTTGAGAATCACCGTTGATGGAGCGCCCCACCTGAAGACAGCTCAGGTGACGGTGGAGAACAAGCCATCAACAGTAGTCGTGGCCGTTCCCTGTCAGAGCCAACCTTGCTGCGCTGAATGCGCGGAGAGCCCAAAACCAGTCTGTGTTGCGGTTTCCTGCGTGTGCTGTTGCCGTTGTATTAACGTGAGATGCAAGCCGACTCGTGCTTGTTGCGACTCGTTGCTTCGATGTGGACCTCGCAGGGGATTCCGCAAGTTGTTGCGTTGCTTCTGCCAATAGACTTGTCCGTGCAACACTCACGTGAGATTTTGAAAATTCGTTGACATTAAGTCTACCGTCCATGAACGCCGGTGCGGCACGCAAAGAAGCCCCGAGCGTCGTGCTCCTGAGCGCCCGAGACAAACCGAGTGAAGTGGCAACACCACCAGCAAGGAGATTCAGTCGCTCACGGACACGTTGTGGCAATTCGTGGAAATACACCGAACTTGACGGCTCGTCGGAGTCATGACGCGGCGCTTCTCTCGTCGTCGCTTCAAACGATTCTGGACAGAGTGGGTGAAACATGGCCGTGTGGATGATCATGCACGAAGCATGTTGCGCGGCGATCGACTCACCCGTATACTTCACGAAACTCACTTTACGTGCCGTGAACGACGCCTCTCCAGACCATCGGCTACCCGACGACACTGCACCTTTCCCGTCAAGTTCTGAAACGGTCGTCGGGCTTGTTTCTGTACCAGACCAGAGTCCGTCGAGTCTGTCCAATGGCGAGGTCATTCCGGCGTTCGCACGACCCGGCGAGTTGACGGATTCCAGTCTTCGTGTCCGCCTCGCAGAAGCCCGGGAGGCGTGGCTGACCCGATCGCCCTCCCTGCAAACGCGCGACTGCTATGCACGCGATCTCCAGCAATTTCTCGGGTTCGTCGGTGCTGCTCCCAACCAGCTCGAAACACTCGTGACGATCCGCCCGGCGCAGGTTGCCGCGTGGCGGGATCAACTACGCGAACGCGGCCTCGCGAATGTCTCGATTCTCCGAAAGCTCACGGTCCTCCGTTCACTCTTCTCGTACCTCCAAACCTACGGCTACACCGGGGCGAACCCCGCTCACAGCAGCTTCGTCCAGGCTCCGAGTGTGCCGCGCGATGGCAAGACTGTCGGTCTCTCCCCACAAGACTGCCGACGCCTGCTCGAAGCTCCCGATCTTGATACGCCGGTCGGTCTCCGCGACCGGGCCATCCTCGGTGTCCTCGCCTATTCCGCGTGTCGAGTCGGAGAACTCGCCCGGCTCCGCGTGCGGGACTTCAAGGAAAGTGGTGGGCACAAGGTGCTCGAACTCTTCGGCAAGGGAGGAAAGGAACGTCGTGTCCCGCTGCATCCCGAAGCCGTCGAACGCATCCTCGCGTGGCTCGACAAGGCTGGCCTGCGCGACGATTCGCACGGGCCGATGTTCCGGGCAACGGCGACCGCTCGCGGACAAGGCCGCGATGGCTTCAGGCCCTCACCCCTCTCGAAGCGGGCGATTCAAGCCCTCGTGAAGCAGTATGCCCGCGAGCTGTGTCTCGATCCGGCGGTGACAGTGCATTCACTCCGGGTGACGGCCCTCACCACGGGTCGCGAACGGGGAGCCGACATCATCGATCTGCAAGACTTCGCCGGACACGCCGATCCGCGCACGACACTCACCTACATTCGCAGTCGTGATCGTCTGAGCAAAAGTCCCACATACACGCTGCGGTATTGATGCGAAAGCGGGGGGATTGCGATCCATGTGTACCAGGAGTACACCCGTCTTTGAGAACAGCGCCAAGACTATTCATTCCCGCCCGACACTCCATGATAGAACCCCACAAAGCAACACGGTACATGGCAACATACATCGCAATCGTTGTGCGAAACGCGATGGAGGGCTTCCATTGTCAGCATCTGTCCGACAGACAGATGAAGGAACTGAATCCAATCATCCGCAATGCTATCTGCACAGCGCTACATGCCGCAAACCTCGCCGATTCGTCGTCAGCCGCCATGCGGTTCATCGACTACCACAACCAGTCTATCCCGCGCTATTGGGAAGATCCCGTTCTGCTGGATGGCTTCAGGCAGATGCTGGAACAGGAAGAGGTAGAACGCCGACCGAACGATCAGGAGCAGTGAGTCCCACATGTTTGGCGGACGCATCCACTCGTTTCCTTCACTGCCGGGGTTCCAAAGGATGTAGTCCCGCTGCGTGGCGGACCATCTGGCATTGGTCGTCACCGGCCTGCATGGCGACGCACTCGTTGGGGCGAGTCGGGTAGATCGAACATCGCTTGTCGGCGGCCATAAACGGGCAGGGGCGTTCAGGTCCGCACGCGAGCAGAATCACGAGGCCAAAGTCGTTCTGAAACTTCTCCACCACCTGTTCCGCAGACTGGCCCGCGAGATGCGGGTCAGCTTCGATGAGTCGAGGCTCTCGCAACAGATCAATCGCGTCCGCTTCGACTATCAGACTGCCGTTGCAGCACGCGCCGCATTGATCGCACTCAAATCGAGTCATAGAGAGTTGGGGGGGGGGAAGAGAGTCGTCAGAAGCCTTCAGAAGAGATGAAGCTGAGATTGTGGGCGAGGCGGCGAATCGTCGTGGCGTGTTGTTTGGTCTTCGGTGGTCGATGGCTCTGAATGAGCGGGCGTTGGGAACGATGCTTGTTCTTGGACCGGAGCGGGACATGATTCGAGCGGTACTTCGCGGATGAAGCCTTTCAAGTTGAAGCCGGTGCGGTAGACGAGCCGCTGCTCGTTCTTGAAGCTGTTGCCCCAGATAATGTAGCCGTACAGGTTCCTCAGCGCGAGGTTGATGGCCGTCATGCGGACGCATCTCAGGTCGATGTCCTGCCCGACGAATTCCCAATGTGGTCGAACGTCCGCCGCCGCCAGCAGCATTCGTCCAGAGCCGCAGCACGGATCACAGACCGTCCTCCGCGTCCCCGCTTGTTGGTCGTCGTCTTCACCCAGCGTCATCCTCGCCATCATCTGACAGATCGGTTCGGGCGTGATGAACTGCCCAGCCTCGCCGTAGCTGATGCTCCCCTGAAAGAGGTCGCCCAGGATGTCTTGGCGAGTCTCTTCCATCGCGTTCACGAGTACCCCGAACGCGCGGGCGATGGAATCGCAGCCTCGTTTTCCTGGCTTGCCTGCGGAGTGTTTCTTCACGGTGGCGAGGTACTGCTCTTCCATTTGACTGCCGGAAAGAGCGCAGACGGTCATCTGTAGGAAGTCCT
The DNA here is from genome assembly GCA_043775635.1 of Planctomycetaceae bacterium. Lineage (GTDB taxonomy): Bacteria > Planctomycetota > Planctomycetia > Pirellulales > Pirellulaceae > UBA6163. Next base: position 32,161 of record JAYVSE010000111.1, read on the forward strand.
CAAAACTTTGTCCGCGACTGACACCACTGCGGTGAGATGCCTCTTCAACGAGATCGAAGACGGGCCGGGTTTCTGGGTAGAGGAACGATTCCTTGGGCACACGATAAGGGGAAAGGATTCAGAGTGGAAAGCGGTTTTAGAAGAGGTGACCTCGCTTGGCGGACGGTGCCACTGAGACAGGGACCGTCGGTGCAGTCGTGAGTTGAACTTCAGCAGCAGCCGGGTCTGATGGCGATGGCACAATGGGTTCTAGTGTCACTGGTGCGACGGGTTGTCTGATCGCAGCCATGAGTTTGGCTCGTGCGTCGTCGAGTGCCGTCAGGAACATGTTGAGTTGTTCCTGCCCGACGACGGTCATGGCTTCCGCGATCTCGGACACGAGTTCATCGAAGACCTCGGGTGAGATGCCCGCAGAGTTCTTCGGCTCCAACGTGTAAGTGCGCAGCTCAAGATGCGAGGCGGCATCCGGGGTGAGCGGATCGCGGGCCATGCGAGTGACTCGCGTGTGCTGGATCGGACGGCCGGGGATGCCGTTCCGAGTGACCCAGTTCAGATCTTCGCGAATGTCGTCGAGGACATCTCGCACGACGCGGACTTCGTCGGCCAGTTTCTCTATGACATCAGTCAGTCGTTCGGCTTGCTGGCGACGGGGTGACGCGGGAGCCGTTGCGGGAGAAGATTTTTTCATGAACGGTGCGGGAAGGCAGCGTGCCATCGAAGCCGCAGTGCGTCAAGAACACAGTACGTCAAGAAACCCCGAGCGTCATGCTCGGGGTGGGTCAGAGGATGGTGCTGGCGTCAGGCGGACAGCCCCAGGAGTTTGGACACTTTTTGATCGGCTTCCGTGCGGTCGCCGGCATAGGTCAGGCTCACGTTTTGCTGGGTCAGGGCATCGACCAGATTCCACAGCGTGAACGGTTTCCCTGCTTCGCCGAGTTGCTTCACCGCACGGGCCACAGCTTCCTTGCCGAGGTCGTACTTCTGAAGCGTCTTCATAACTTGTTCGGCTTCGTCGCCGAGCTTCTCGTGCATCGCCTTGCGGACGACGGCGGCGAACGAATCGCGTCGTTCGTCCCGCCGGGCCGCTTGCAACTCGATCAGTCGGCGGACCTCGTTCAGCGACTCGCGCACGTTACCCGTGTGTTTGCGCGTGAACTCGGTGACATCTCTTGCGTCCCACACGATGTGGTTGCAGCAGACCTTCTGAAACCAGAACGTCTGAATGCCAAGCGACCGTTTCCCGACTTCGCTGTTCCAGACGAAGAAACCCGGACAGAAGTCCTCCCCATCGACCTCGATCCAACCGCTGGGGTCGATCAGGAAGCAGAACAAGTCCTGCTCGCCGCAGTAGAGGCCGGTGGCCTCGTTGAAGGCCGTTTGAGGCGGTCCATAGTCGTCCGCAACCTCGCGGACAGCGGCCAGCAAATCGGCATTCCACAATCGGCTGTAGGTGACACCGTGGACCGACCGAAGTCGATCTCCCGTCGCCAACAGTTGCAACGGCCGGTCGCCCTGCGGCAGCGTCTCGCGGAGAATCCGACTCGCGGTTTCACCCGAGACGCGGTTCACCGTGTCCTTGCTCACCAGTGCCAATCGGCAGAGCTGTGAAAAGCTCCAGTCGTTGAGCCGAACCGTTCCCTCGGTTCCCGTCTTGAGCTGGACCTGCCCGAAGTCGTCTTCGGCAACCTGGAGTTGCCCCGGTGGCTTCCACAGGTCGCGAGATTCGCGCTGCTGCGATCGACAGTGATCGAGCATCGCCTCGACGGACGGAAAGCGTTCGTCGGGGGCACGGCGATAGAGTTCGCGGTGCGCGTGCATCAGTGTGGCCATGACATCGTCTCCTGAAATGCGAAAGAACATGACGCCGGACAAGGAACATCCCCGTACCGCACCTGCTCGAAAGTGAGCAAGCAGTTGCAGGATGCCTGCTCCGAACAGACAAGCGCAATTGACGCGGGCGAGTTCGCGTGTCCTGACGTTTTCATTCCGCAGACTAACTTCGCAGCACGCGACGGGCTGGTTTCCAAGAACGGCTCTCTGCAAGGCAGAGAGCCGGGGACGAGAGCGTCGCCTCAGAACGGTGTTGGTCCCGCACTCCCTTCGCCGTCCTGGCCGGGGAGCGGTGTCTCGTAGACATACTCCTGGGCCTTCTGGAGCGCGAAGATCAGGGCTGGCAAGTCGGCCGGATTGTAGGAACCGGCGTCCCTCCATTCCTTGCCTTCCTTGTCATAGTACCGACGCGGGTTGATCGTGATGTTGCGGAACGAACGGAGACCATCGTCGGTCTCGGTCGTGTTGAGCCAGATCGCGACGCCCACGCCGCTGGCGAAGGGGCCAATCTTCTTCTCGGGATGCACGGACGTTTTTTCCTCGACGGGCTTGGACTTGGCCATGACGGGTCTCCTGACGGATGGCGGGTGCGAAGGACCGAACGCTCTCGGGGAGCGCGTCACGACACCGTGACGCAGAGACCACGCTGCCCCAACAGCAGACGAAGCGCAAGAGGATCTGACGGAAGCATCTCCCGCACCGGGAACATCCGTCGCAGGAAGTCGCCGCGAGTCAAATCCCCGTGCTTCTCGGCACGGGGGGAGCGTCCTGCTCGTCAGCGCTTGGCGCGTTTGCGAGCCTGTTTGACATCGACCAGCACGAACAGACACGTCGTGTGGGCGATGTTGCGATGCCACGTCTTGCCCAAGCGGCTGTGGCCAACTGTCGTGGGTGGGAAGCCTCCCCGGTCGAGCCAGTTCAAAAGCCCCGTGGCGAGTTCTTCGGCTCGATCCCAATCTTTCAGAGAGCGGGCTTCCAGCAGTTCCTTCCAGGCAGCATGCGGGTCCATACGATGTGTCCTCGATACGGGTCTGTGAACGAGCGAAACGCTCTGATTCCTGCTCCGCATGGAACAGGGACACGACCGTAGCGCGAGCACCTGCGGTGCGCAATGGGCGCAGAGTCTCCTTGGACTCCTTGTCCCGAGAACGCGAGGTATACTCCCCGCATGGCACTCACCATTTCCGACAAACAGCTCGAAGCTATCGACGTGCAACGGCAACCTCTGGTGGTGCGGCACAGCCGCACCGATAAGGGGTATGTCGTGATGCCGAAATCTGTTTACGAGGCTTTGCGACCGTTGATTGAGTTCATGCAGACGATGAGTTCCGTTCCGGCGGACGCTGGGGAGACGACCTGGACGGACGCCATGAACGCTCGACGCGGGGCGCTCATCTGTAAGAAGTACGAATCGAAGCTCACCGCTGATGAGAAGAGGGAACTCAAGGCGTTGCAGCAGGAGGTTGACGTGTTCGCGGAACGTGTCGCCGGTCCCCGCAATGAAATGCTGGAGTTGTTACTGCTCGGGCTGGAACACAAGGCCGCTCGGCAGAAAGCCACAGGCTGATTGGCTTGAACGCATTCCATGAATCGGCCCGCCCACGGACTGGCGGTGCGAAGCGGTCAACTTCGCGGGGACATCATTCGCAAGTTTGCCAGCCACTTTCGGAAGATAGAAAACCGACTCCCTCACTTGGAGAGCAACGATAGACTGCCGCCATGAGCCAGCCTTCCCCGTCCAATGTTCTTGACGAGTTGCTTGATCCCGTCAGCCGTTGCCTGACGCCTGACGTGGCGCGCCGCATCGCGGGGCTGCGAGCCTCGCCGCAGGTCCAGAAAAAACTGGACGACCTTGCCGAGAAGTCCACCGAGGGGACGCTGACGGCCGCCGAGCGGTGGGAGTATGAAACGTGCGTCCGGGTGATCGACTTCATCAGCATGTTGCAGGCCAAGGCCCGCGCCATGATCGCCTCTGACGTTTCGAATTGATCGGATGTCGTGAGTCCTGGCGGATGATTTTTCTACGCTGCGGACTCCACCTGAACGGCGGGAGTGTCGTCATGGAAAAATCGCACCCGATGGTCGGCATTCTTATGTAAAGAACAATCCATCTTCCATGAGCGACTTCCGGAAGATCACCCGTCGATCAGAGTTGATTCGGAGCAGCGCGATTGTGGCTTGGGCAATTTCCGTCTTGCCCCGCAGCACCGCACCGTCCCACCAGAAATGATCGTTCCAAGCGTCTGTGCGGGGGTGGAACAATCGCACGAGTTCGTCGGTGCCGGGCACGTAAGCCGAGGCATCGCTCCCCTTGAAGTCGTTGCATCGCGCGCAGGCCCAAGCGAGATTCAAAAGCACTGTGGGGCCGTCATGTTTCACGGCGCGAATGTGGTCCGCCTCATGCGGCACCTCCGTCACCCAGTCGGGTAACTGACAATACTCACACCGCCCCTGGGCGCGCTGCCGCACCTGTTCTCGCAGGGCGGGATTCATTGGGCAGACAAACCACTCTGCCGCAAAGTGCGTCGAGCCTTCACGTGGAGCAGATCAAGAAACTCGCCCGTGAGGATATATTCCTCCAGTGTGGACTGCTCGGCAGGCGTAATCGTGCCGGCGTTCTTCTTCTGGAGCAACTCGCGGATACGATCTTTCGCCCCCTCCTTGAGATGCAGTGACAGCAACTCCCGCGCAAACTGCGGGCTCTCCATCGGGCCTTCAGGCTCAACGATGTCGGTCAGAATGCCAGGTGATGGAAGAGTGGCTTCGGGGTTCATGTCCATACTCTACCACGATCGGGGGAGAGCGTCGAGTTTTTCTAAGATGCAGTCATCGAGCACACGAACGGATGTCCACGACGCGCGGAGCGGTCGGGAAGACGGACCCCTCAAACAGAGGAAACGGGCTACCTCGCGAGTCCGTACCGCTCCCGCGAGACCTGTCGGATGATCTTCCCCCGGTGCGGACTCAGGCGGGGCGGTGCGAGCGTCGTCATCGAGAACGTGTGCGGTGCGCCATCGACCAGAAGGCGGAGATAGCCGTGATACTTCGGAATGTGCATCAAGTCTGCGGGGGTGAGGCCCGCTCCGAGTAGTTCGGAGAGAACTGTCGCATCGCGGGGGCCGACGGTCATGCACAGCATCGAGCCGCAGTTGCCGAGAACGCCTGCCAGCGTGGCGGGGTCGAGTTGTTCCAGGAGCTGCGTCGAAAGGACGTAGCTTGTGCGGTACTTCCTCGATTCTGCGAGGGCATCGGCCATCGTCGAGTTGCCGGGCGACAGGTAGGAATGAAACTCGTCGATCACGACCACGGCATCGGGGCGTTCCTCTTCAGGGACGTTGGCCCGGCTCATGGCCGCGACCTGCAAGCTCGACAGCAGTAGCGAACCGAGCAGCGTGGACGCATCGTGACCGACCGTCCCCTTCGACAGATTGCAGAGCAGAATCTGTGACCGGTCAAGGATTGGTCGGAGTTGAATCCCCTTCTCGGTCGCACCGAGTATCGCCTGCAACCGTTCGTTGGTGGTGAATGCACCAAGTTTGTTTTGCAGGCTGGCGAGATACTGCGTGCGATCCCGTTCGTTCCAGCGGTCGAACTCGGTCAGCCAGAACGACTGCACGGCGGGGTTCGTGACAGCGGCCACGACCGATTTGCGGTAGTTCGCGTCGGTCAGCAGCCGCTGCACGGTGATGAGCGATGCGTCGCGACGACCGATCAGGGACAACAGGCTGTTTCGAAAGATGTGGAGCAATCGCGGGGCAGTTGCTTCGTCGAACCCGAACACGTTCTTGAACGCGGTCAGTACGCCGTCCGCAATCAGGGTCGGATCACTTCCGGTGGGACCGATCAGCGGATTGAAACCGACCGGAGCCAGACGGTCACTGGCATCGAACAGGATCACCTCATTGGTGCGTCGTGGCGGAATGCAGTCCAAGACTTCCTCGACCAGTTGGCCGTGAGGATCGACCAGCACGACTCCCCGGTTTTGTTCGATCTGTTGCAGGACGATGGTTTGCAGGAAATTGCTTTTGCCGGAGCCGGTCTTACCGACGACGATCAGGTGCCGTCGCAAATCATCGAGCTGAATGCCGAACTGGTCTCGTTGCTGACGGAACTGCACTCGACCGAGCAGTGTCACGGGCCGATGGGGTGACGGGGCGGGCAATCGAAGCGGTGGTTCGACTTCGCGGAAGCGTGATGCTTCAACTCGGGCAATGGCCCGCTCGGTGTCGGCGAGCGGATGCCAAAGCGATGAGACTTCAGCCGATGTGAGCAAGAACCCTCGTTGATGTTGAGAACGAAAGGCCACCGTGATGAAGGCTGATTCGCCGGTCGCGAATTGTCCGAAGGCCCCGGCGATCTCGCGGAGTTTGCGGCGGGCGAACTCTTCGGCTTCGATGGGGGCGGTGACTTCGATTCTCAAGCGGCACTCGAAGAGTGGGGCGGTCAGTTTCTCGCTGGGTTGAGGTTCGTGAACCGAGCGGCTGATCGCTCGAAGCAGCAACCACGACAGGAAACGTCGTCCCCATTGCGGATGCGTTGCGAGGGCGAGATAGCGGTGACGCAATTCGTGGGAGAAGAACCGCCGGGCGGACTGCCGATGAATTCCTTCGGCATGGTGAATCGTGCGATGTGATGCGGGCTTCAAACTCAGTCGGACGGCACACTCAATCCGGCCCGATCGTCCGGTACGCAAGGCCGAGAAGAGTGGGCCGAGCGGATCGAGGAACCTGCCGGCCACGCTGTCTCGAAACGAGTCCGATGTGCGCAGCGTGAAGATGTCGGGCGTCCACCAGAGTTCTCCAGCCCAACAGTGTTGAGCGTGACGTGAGGCGGTCTTATCGAGCGGAATGATGGAACTGCCGGGATAGGCGTCGAGCAGGGCTTCGCGGAATAGTGCCCGCAGTTCATCCGGGCACTCAATCGCCAGTCCGACTTCACCCCGATCCGTGCGGACCTGCAACTCGATCCCCCGTCGTGAGGGGTCGGCCCGGTGCAACAACCGCAGCAGCGATTCGGTGTAGGCCGGGCCGCGTTCGTTGTCCGCCGGTGGTCGGATGGAAAGTCGCATGACGGAACGAGTGGGCAAGTGATCTCAAGTGCTTCCCGCTCCCTTCGACGGAACGCCACTTCGGGAGCGGGCCCGTCGGAACTCGCGCCCGCATCGGCTCTCGCGTCCCGGAACATCCGAGTGTTTTCGGCTCGGTTCCGTCGGGGGTACTGAAGAGACGCCACCTCATTCGGCAACTCTGACGGACGTTTGGCGGGGGATGCGAGTGTCCGCGCAATGACGAACGGGCCGGGTCGAGCGAAAGTGGATCGAAGGGATGTCCACTTTAGCAGACGCTGGTGGTGATCGTCACTTGGCGGGGCCTGGCCCTTGTGGTGGCTCGCATGTTCGGTACGAGTGACCGCTTCAGTCCGCGATGATCGGTGAGAAGCGCCTCCCCACATGGATCATCGTTGCTCAGATATTCGTCCAAGCTGACGCCGACGAAGACAGTGCGCTGCGGGTTTTTCATGACTCGGCTCGCGAGGTCGAGGATGTGAGTCAGCCGGTCCCGGCTGCGGGTGGTGACGAACAGCACGAGATACCGTTGCGGGTCGAGGGCTGCGAACTGCGATTGATGAGCGTCGTAGCCCCGCAACTTGCGTTCGATCGACTCGACATCGAGTCGCGAGCGGACACGCTCCGTCCCGTTGTCGAGTTCCACGCAAAAGTGAAACGACCGGCCATCGGGAGTGTGCAACTGGAACGCACAGTCGGGCACCACGCTGAATCCTCCCGCCTCCAGCATGACGCTGTTCTCACGGGCGAAGTGCCGCACGGCAATCCCCCGCCGATGAGCGGCCAAGAACGTCTGCACGAGGAAATTCCCCAGGCACCGCGTGTGATGATGGTGTCCGGGGGCGATGGCCTCGAAAAACCGCCGTGATGGCAATGCCGCCTCGTCCCCTTGGAGCCATTGATAGCCCGCACGGGTCAGCTTCCAGTAATGCGGTGCCCCGCCTCGCCCCACGGTCGCGAGCGGCCAGCTCTGAAGCAGCCCCGCCTCGCGAAGTTGCTGCAACCGACGACGGAGCAGCCGCTCCTGCGTGAACGGTTCGGCGAATGTGGCACTCAGCCGATACAGTTGATCGGTCGTGAATGGGTGCCGGTCAATGGCCTCGAAGACTGCCACGTCTCGCGGCGTGAGCTGACATCGGGGGCCGTGATGGCGAGCGATTCGCGTTGGCATCGGACTCCCGGCAGTGTAGCGTGAGACCAACTCGGACCCGACCAGTTTCGCTTGCACCATGAACCAAAAGCGTGGCTACATCGACGGCGTGGATGACCTCATCGCTCAGACTCCGGTCGAGCAGGTGTTGGGCTACTTTCATCAGCCGCTCCCGCAGAAGACAACGGGGGAACATCGAATGCCGTGCTGCTTCAACGCAGGCTGTAATGACAGCAGCTACGGGGCGCTCACCATCAATCTGACCGACCCCGCCAGAGTAATCTACTGCCATGTCTGCCAAGTACGTGGCAACCTCCTCACACTGATTCATGGCCTGACTCAACATCGCCCGCCCACGGGAGGCCGATTGCGTGGTGACGAGTTCAAGGCGGCCATCGCGACGCTGCAACAGATTCGTGGCGGTGCCCAGCCAGACCTTTCGTCCGCAGTGAATGCGCCCGTTCCATCTGACACGTCGCCGACGCCTCCGCTGTCCCTCTCGTCCGAAGAACCGGTCACGGAAAACATCCCGCTCCAGGATCAGGAGAAAACGCGAGGACTCGTCAATCTGTGGGAAGATCTCGTCGTCGAGGTCGAGCAGATGTCCCCGGCGGCGGCATCCTATTTCCGGGAGCGTCCGTGGCTCACGCCCGAAGTCTGCCGTCAGTGGAAAATGGGCTACCTTCCCCGCGATGGACGCAGCCTGTTGCGGGGTCTGATCGTCTATGCCCACACCAACGAGGCGGGCGACATCCTCAGCTACTCGGGCCGCGACCCCGCCTTCGCCGACAAGTGGAGCGAGTGGGTGCGAGCCGGCCGTCCCGAAAAAACTCGGCCAATGAAACACCGCTACGTGAAGGGCTATCACAAGGGTCTCGAACTCTACGGACAATCGGCGGATCGTTTGCAGGACCGTCGCCTGAAAGAGTCACTCGGTCGGATCGGTTTGACGGTTGTCGAGGGGATGAACGATGTCATCCGCCTCAACGAACTCGGTGTGGCGGCCGTCGGCATCTGTTCGAATCAGGCCACGAACGAACAGCTTGAAAAGCTCACCCGCTTCGCCCGTGCCGCCGCCAGCGGTCGCCTCGTCCTGCTCCCCGATAACGACGAGGAAGGAGAAACCGGCTTCAAGGAATTGCTATGGTCGCTCGCCGAGCGGGGCCTCGATGTCCGTCTCGCCTGGTCACGTCGTTCGCACGGCGGTCAGTTCAATGGCCGACAACCCGAAGACCTCACACCCGAAGACTGGCAGAGCTTGATGACTCATCTCGCGCGGCCAAGCTGAACCTCCCCGTTCCTCTTTTTGAGGGGTCGTCTTTGTTTTCGAGGGGTCTCCCCGCATCATGGGCCGTCGAGGCCCCTCAGAGCGGTCGAGGCGTGATTCGGCTGTCCCGAACGCGGGAGCTTCCAACAACGCAGCCTCGAAGCCTTGCCAAGTCATGGCGAGGGGTGGGGTCGAGGTGTCGTGACTCAGCGGCGTTGCTTCCGGCACGGTGAGTGGCGTGCGGCACACCGTCGCGGCTCTGCTTCAGAGGCCGCGACCCCCGAGGTTACGCAGCCGCTCAGTCGGCGTTGTCGGAAGCTCGGGGGTCGCGGGCGATAGCCTCGCGACGGTGTGCCCTCATCGAGGGGAGCTTCTTCGCTACGCGAAGCGCCGTGCGTGTCGTCTCCGACGATCCGGGGCGTGATCCTCAACCCGATCCGGGCCGGGATCACTTTTCGCTCCGGTCGAGTGTGCAGCCTGTTCTTCTGTTTGAGGCGTCCCGTGTTCGCTCCGCGAACACTCCCCTGTCGTTCGTCGTGCAAAACATTTCTGACAAGCAGCGGCCTCGGGCCGCCTCTCTTTGTTTTCAATTACTTTGATTCAATTTCTTTGGCGTAACCAATGGCCAAGTCGTTGTTTGCCTTTTCAGCCAAGAAATCTCGATGGACTCACTGTGGGAGCGAAGGCAAACTCTTCAAAAAGGTGACGCCAACTGCGGGTCTTCCCCCGGAATAGGTGACGCCAACTGCGGGAAACAAGCACAAAAAAGGTGACGCCAACTGCGGGTGGGCAGGTCTCATCAATCGTTCAATGGTCGCTGTGGTTCCGTTGCTGCAAGAGCTGGGACAACGATGCGGATGAATCGCCCGCGAACTCGGGATGGTCAGTCCTGAACTGTCGGCTCAAGTGCATCCGAGCAAATCGGTCGGCATTTGACCGAGCCTCGGACTCCTCCTGACCGTCCGCGTGCAATTGCTGAAAGAGTCGGGTCATGACCGTCTCAAAAGCGTCGCGGGCTTCATTGTGGAGATACTGCTCGAACGCGGCCTGTTCGTTCCCAGCTACCATCGACTGCGGACGATCCGCCTGCTTCGCCCGCTCCTGCTTCTGAAGCTCCCGCCACCAGTCGGGCGGCGTGGTTTTCTGAGTCTTCGCCTGCCGGATGTAGTGCTGAAAGTAGGCGGGGGGCGATTCCTTGATGAGCTTCCGTTCGACTGCCGCGAGCGTGATGTCCGACCATTCGGCGATCAGTCGCGGCGAGAACTCGCCCAGTATCCGCCGAATCGTGGCCGGGTCGAAACCGATCTTCTCCAGCGGCTCGACCAGTGGAGATTCGTCCGCCGTGAAGGTCACTTGAGGCTGCGTCACCCGCTCAAAATACACCCCGCGAGGAAACTGCACGACATGCACACCCTTGGTCCGCTTTGTGAACAGCCCCCGCACCGAAGTGACACCAGATGGCAGTGCGATGATCTCATTGTCCAGCAGAGTCTGAGCGACACGGACGAGCTTTTGCTTGATCTCCTTCGTCGCCAGCGTCTCGGCAAACCCTAGCGTGTTGACCCCCAACTGCCGCAACTCGAACGCCGGAGAATGATCGCTCCGCCAGAACATCTTCGACAGCAGCAAAAACATCCGTCGCGACGCGACATCGAGTTGCCGATACATACCGAAGTCGAATGTGAAACTCCCCGCCACGGCCTCGCAGAACCGAAACCACTGGGCATCCCACACAAAGTGCCATGCCCGCGATGACGTATCATCCAGCGGTAAACTGTACTTCAACAGACCGAACGCGACTTGGCGATGTTCCCCCCGCAACGGGTCATAGAAATGGTCGCTCTCGTACACCACGCCCGCCAATCTCCGGATCGCATCGCGAAACAACTGATACCGATTCCCCTGTTCTTTTCCCGCTTCGATGAGTCCAAGCTGTCTCAGACACCAGTGCGGCGTGGCATAGAAATCGGCACTCGGCTCGGGCTGGGCGAACGTCAACGCCAGCAACCCGTACAGATACAGTTCGTCATTCGGAGACAGGCCAAACGGACAGGCCACGTGGGCCGTGGCCGTCTTGCGATTCCGATGCCGGTCTGTGAAGTCGTAACGGACTTGATGAAGACTTCCCGCCTGCAATGACTGCGACGCATCCAAGGGGCACAGGGCGTGTTCCACGAGCGTCTGCTGGGCCAGCCCATTCCCCTTCCGAGTCGGTGTCCGTTTCAAGGGCCGTTGCGGAGTCACAATCGGCGACATGTAAAGCGTTACTTGGAAGAGCGAAAGAGTCGCGACCAAATTCCCGGTCGCTGGGCCTTCTTCGGAGATTTGTTTTGAGCCTTCACCACGGGCGGCTTCGCAACGGACTTCATGACATTGGCAGCGTCAGTCGAATTCTTCTGTTCGACGAATGCCTCCGAAGCAACCGGCTGCGGAGCGGCAATCGCCAGCCGCTGCTGCAACTCCCGCATCAGGACGTTCGACTCCCGCATCCGTTCATTGAGACTCGCAATCTGATCGTCCTTGCGATCGAGCTGTTTCTCCAGCGTCCGCATCTGTTCGTCCTTGCTCTTGAGTTGCTCCTGCAACACCTGCATGACCAATTCGACGTGTGTCATGACCGGTCCGCCGTCCGTCACTCCCCCACTCTCCGCCGCATCCTCCTGCGGAAATCGCCTCAACAGAAACTGCCGGTCAATCTTCCAGACATACGGTTCCTTGGCGGCCTTGCGCCGCTCCACCTCTTCGGCAGACGGCAGGATAAACAAACGATCGACGTGCTGTGGATCGGCCACAATCTCCCGCAACAATCGCTTGATCGTCGATTCCGATTTTCCAATGAATTCCCGAGCCTCGCTGACACTGAGATGCTGATCCATAGGGGGGAAGAGGGGATACACGCACCGTAGCGCAACACCGAATTGAACGCAAATCGAGCTGAATCCCCACTGACACAGTCCTGTTGAACCGGTGTCAAACGGGGGGTGGCATGGCACAGTTCGAGAGGGGAGTCATGGCCGGAGTGCATCGCCCGTTTAGTTAGGTTCAAAGCGGTTCCGTACCGATTCAATGGACCGGTTCCTGAATGATGTCATGCCCCTCACGAAGTCGGTTCGTATCCGGGCGAAATCAGGACGCCGAACCAAGGTCACGACTGGCCTCAGGTCACGCCCTGACAGAACGGGGATCAGACCATGAAACCAGCCGACGGTAGGGGACTGAAAAATCATCATGTTCAAGGGCTGAACAGCGTACGCAGCGGACAAAGAAGAGGGGAGTCATCGCACCGTTCAACATTGAACCACCACTGTTCGTGAACCCGATGCTCGAACGAGGGCAGGGCCTGTTCAGACGCGGGTCAGCATCGAGTCAGTGAATCGGTTCAGGAATAATTTCCTGTCGCCTCAAGACTCGGTTGGGTTTCTTCGTAGACTGCGGGAGGGCTCATCCCCGTTGGGTACAGATCGGACGCATGGGACTCCACGCAAGGCTTCAATTTACTTGAGGGCACACATGGCACGACGCAAGATCGCCGTCATCGGGAATTCAGGATCGGGTAGGTCGAGTTCCGTGAAGATGCTTGGCGGGGACTTGGCTATTGCCGAGATGGACGTGCATTTCGATACACGAGTCTCGCCACCGTATGAGCAAGTCTTGAAGTGGATACTTGAGCGAACCGAGGGCCAAAACGTTGTGGACATGAGTGCCCACATACAAATGCTAAGAGACATGACGGATGCGAAGCGGAACGCCCTGCATGCGGATCGCTTCAGTCAAATCCTGTTCGTCTATCTGTACAACTCGGACCTGGAGAAGCGCAGACAATTCCTAGAGCAGCCCAATGCGAGGGGACACAGGAGGAGGCCGGAGAACATCGAGCTCACATTGACATACCACGACGCCGTGTACGAAGCCTGCAAGGATCTCGCGGACGTGACCATCAACACTACGCACATTGGCATCGAGGAGGTCGCCACTCTCATCGATGGCCTTCGTCACGCGGTTATCGAGCCTAGTTGATCGTGTGTTGAGAGCCAGTGGGTGGGGGTTTCGTACATCCTCCGAAGATGCGGATCGTTCTCCAACAGTCGGTAGTCAGGCCGCTTTCCGTTCAAATGACTTCACCAGCCCACCCACATAGGGCCGGACGATGATCTGGTCGCGGTCGAGCTTCGGAACTTCTTCGGGAGCCTCACGGATCGGCGGCAGGTGCCCCCGTTCCATGTGTGAACGGGTCTTGTTGTAGTAATCGACCCACTGACCGACGATGTGATCCAAGTGCCGGTGGCCGAACAGAATGAACTTGAACAGACACTCGTACTTGATCGTTTGAATGAAGCGTTCCACCCGTCCGTTCAGATTGGGTGAAGCCACCGGTAGCGCATTGGTGCGAATGCCTTTCGCTTTCAGCGTGGCCACGAATTCCTTGGTGAACTTCGTGTCCCGGTCGTGCATCAGAATCGAGGGCTTTTCTGTCCGTCCCGCTGTCTGCTCGATGAATGCGTCCGTTTGCTTCACCACCCAGCGGGAATTGGGCCGTCCAGTTGAAGGCGAGACGATGACCTCCCGCGTCTTCATGCACAGGAAGGCCAGCAGATAGACGTTGCGAATGCCGCGTGCCGTGATCGTTTTCACCGAGAAGAAATCGCACGCCCACAACGTCTCGCCGTGACGCTCGATGAAATCATTCCAGGTATCCGACGTGCGATCCGGTCCAGGTTGGAGGCCCTCTTCCTTGAGGATGTTACGTACCGTTTGTCGGCTGATCCCTTTGATCCCCAGTTTCCTTAGTTCTCCAATGATCCGGGTGTAGCCGAAGCCGGTGACTCTGGCGATTTCCAAGACCAGATCCCGGATCTCTCGGGGTTTGCGTTGGCCCCCTTTGGGATTCGGAGTTTTCTTGTCGGTCTTCTCGTCCCGACACCAGCGATAGAAGGTCGAGACCGAGACAATCGTGATCAGTTCTTCAATCGCCCGGCCCAGCGCCTTTCCGAACAACAGCAGTCGCTGACGTTCGTCTGGCCGCGTATGTACCTCCGTGCCAAGTCGGCTGCGGAGAATCTTGTTCTCCTCTTTCAAAAACTGAACATACTTCGCGAGTTCGCGATCCGTCGCGGATGCGATCAGGGTCAGCAAGGGGTGGAATAGTTTGGCCATCGGCGTATTGTGTGTTTTCTCATTCTGGAAGGGATTTCACATTCCTTGTACCGCGCTAAGAGCTGGGAAAACCGCCGGTTCACGAGCGAATTTCTGGCGACTTGAAAAGCCGTCTTCGTGACGTGTTACAGGCCGCACAATGCGGCCAGTCTTGGTACGCGAAGATGTCTGCGTGGGGCTGCGATTCGCTCTGACGCGGCTGCGCACTTTTCCAAAACAGCGGCCTGCATTTCCCCCTACGAATCCCCCCACTAACACGCGAAATCTGCGTTTGAGCAACGCCTCCTCCAAGCATGGTAAAAATGAAAGCCCCTGAAAACAGGGGCTTTCGTGAGCATTGGGAACGCGTTGGGAAAGCAAGGACGGACTACGGAACCGAAGGAGTACCAGCAGTTGCTGTCGCTGATCCGCGACCCAAGTTTTCGCGACGTGGTTGTCACGACATGGGAGACCGGCTGCCGACCGCAGGAGTCGCTCCGGGTCGAGGCCCGTCATGTTGATCTGGTCAAACAGCGTTGGGTCTTTCCCAAATCGGAAAGCAAGAACAAGAAGCTCTTGCGAGTGGTTTACCTGACTGACACAGCCGCCGAGATCACTCGGCGACTCGTACTGGCCCGCCCGCAGGGCAAGTTGTTCTGCAACGGTGGCGGGACGCCGTGGACCACAGACGCTGTCAACAACATGTTCATGCGGATTCAGATTCGCATTGGCAAACAGCTCATGCTGGAACGCGGTCTCACGGTATCGGATGAGGCCATCGAGCAGCTCATCCCGACCCTTGCCCCCACGCGGAAGCTCAAAGGCAAGCTCCTCAAGAAATCGCCCGTGCTGCTGCGTCAGGAAGCTCGACGCAAACTGTCCAACAGGCTGGCGTGCAGTCTCGCGCAACGCTGGTCGCTGTACGCCATCCGCCATACCTGGGCCACAAACGCCTTGCAGAAGGGCGTAGACCCGCTGACGACGGCCATTCTGATGGGACATAGCGACCCCGGCACTCTGTCAAAGGTTTACCAGCATGTGGCATTGAATCCGAGTCACATGCTCAATCAGGCCAAGCGAGCGGCGGAATGACAAACCCCGCCTTCGTGGCGGGGTTGTCGTAGTCAACTGAGGCTGATGTGACGCAGGCGAGGGCGTTGGCGAGGGAGCTTGGGAATTTCCAGCCTGCGTCCCCGCTTTGTTGTTTCCAGATAGGCTTCCAGTTGCTCTTCACTGACTCGGACACCCGGGCAGCGATGGTGTTCCAGTCGCCCCGACGTAATCAGACCGTAAATCGTCGAGACGGAGCAGTTCAGACGCACGGCAACTTGGGTGACTGTCAGCATGTACTTTCTCCCGTCTCGATGCAGGGACCAAACAAGCATTGGTCGCGCCGTTCCACCATTCTTCAGTCGCCCTCCCGTAGGCACATTGGCCCACGGGAGGAATGTCACCTCCTTGGAGTACGGCCGAATAGATCACGTCCTTCGCTATCGACTACCGTTCGGATTGCTGTTCCCGGACTGGTTCTTTCGCCGGGGTGTTCCGGGCGGCGTAGTTATTGAGGACGGACTCAAAACTCTCATGACCACGTGTTTCGCTCGTCACCTGAAACTGCGTGGGATTCGCAATGGTGCCCAATTCTTCATGGGTTTGGGTAATTCCGTTCCAAGGGTTGAGAACCGCGTTTTGGAGGTCTTTGAGTCCGCGTCGCCATTCGGCGGAGAGGACACTCGATGTACTTGCTGCCATGATTTGTCATTCCTGTTTCAAAGGTCGTTGCAGAAACCCAATCAATCAAAAATCTTTCCGAAGGCCACGCATCCGCTCCGACATGGCCTGTTGTTCGATCTGCATGTCTCGCATGGCGGTGACTTGGCGGCTGATGGCGTATTGGTTCATGCAGCGGACGATGGTCAACGAGACGATTCCCGCCATCACGAACAGACCCACGGTGGGTGAGAACGGGCAGAGCATCGCCCCGAGGGGCACGCACAAGGATGGCTCTTGGTTCTTGGCCTGCGATTCCGACTTTGTGAACGGGACGCGCATCGAGAGCCACGGCCACCCGGAGTACTCACTGTGTTCTCGGTGGCCACGAGCGTGGAGGAATCCGGTTCTCAGCCGCTGGCAGACCAACGCGATGATCCATGCGTAGAAAAACCACAACATGCGGATGTCGTTAGACTCGGCCACGACCAGCATCATCATGATGACCGCAAAGACGCCACTGAAGCCGGGAACGTTCGTCCCGAAGCTGTGCCGGATGAACATCGTGATGCAGATGGCATGAGCGTTGGCCAGCAGGTACAGCCAGTTCACACCATTGCGAAAGTCGTGTTCAAAGCCGCCCTGTTCAGGTTGTTGAGGCATGATTACTCCTGAAAGAAGGTTCTGTGGATCCAGTTCTCACCTGACGAGAACGGCAAGCCGGACTTGATAACGATGGCATCGCACGCGAGGCCGTTGGCCTGACCGCCCGTGCGATGACCACTCATAAAAACGTTTTCTTGGACGATGTTTTCGTAGTGTTCCGAGAAAGAGCCGGTGAATCGACTCTGCCCGAACAAGTCATCACAGACATCTCCGGTCGGAGCGGATGATCCGCCGAACAATGTCTCTCGCCGTTTACCAAGTTTTTTCACAGCCCATTCGGCGGTATCGACATCGACGGTGTGCAGTAGCGTGTGCGAGAATTGCGATAGCAAAGCATGCGTCTGCTGCTTGCCCGATTCGCCCTTGAGTGCGGCATAGAAGTCAGGCAGTCCATGTGCGATATAAATCATGCAGCCGAGGTGCGACCGACACTGAGCCAGATACTGAGCGTCAAACAAATTCACATGCTGTTGCGCCTCGTCTGCCCAAATTACGTTGATGCAGTCGCCCGGTTTGGCCTCGCGCCGTAACACGCGGCGTTGCGTGAGATACTTCCAACCGGCACAGACAAAGCTGCCGATATCACCCCATTCCGTCGGCGACATGTTGATTAGTACAAACGTCCCGTTGAACATGTCGTCGGGAGTGATGTTGGTTGTCGTGGAGACCAATTCCCGCACCACTCCCGTATTGAAGACGTGAAGCAGCCCCATCACGGAAGCCAGAATGCTGCTTCGCGTCCGATCTGCTAGCAATGGCATCTCACCGAGCCAGTAGTCAGTGGCCATCGCGACATCGTGCGACTCAACGGGCGACTTCGCGGCGTTGTGGGCGGCTTCCAGGCACTGACAATGAAAGCCTGCTCGCCACGCATCGCTCGTGAGCTGCTCGGCATTCTGAGCGGCCCCGACAATGAACCGTTGCAGGTCAGGAGCCGACACCTTGTCCGTCGCGTGCTTCACAATCTCCACGGCGTTGTAGATCATCCGTTCAGACTGTTGTCGCCAGAACGGGTCTTGGTCGGAGCCGCCGCTGGCGTCACTCGCCCGCAATGATTCCCCGATGGTAAGAATGCACTTCGTGATGTTGCGAGTATGCCCACCATGCCGCATTTCGTAGTCGAGGAAGTTGAATCTCAGCGGCTCTGACGGCGAGAAAATACGCAGGTCTTGGCTTCGCCCCGCAGCGGCGAAAATCCCTTTCCACATCGTCGCGTCTTCGGGTTTGCTACCCAAAATTAGCCCGCCACTCATCGGCATCTTTCCGTTCGAGTAACGGACGATGCTCGTGCCAACCAGTTTTCCAGAAGAACTGGTCTTTCCGGAACCAACGATCCCCAGAATGCACAGACCACCGTTGAGCAATGACCGCACCGAGAACGGATCGCGCGGACTCCAATTGAACAGCGTCGTCTCCAGTGGATCACTCGGCCCTGTCGGGCAATGTCGCTTGAAGAGGGCGGCAATCACCACCAGCAATAGAGCCGTGAACGTCAAGAAACCGGACACGGCATATGGCAACGGAGCGTACATGGGCGACCTTCCACTGTTGAAACCGGTGCCACCGGTTTGAATGAACAAGGGCCAGCCCTAGCCGCTCGATATGCGCATGCACCGTCCTAGAGTGCGACTTCCTTCAACGCTGTCATCCCAACCCAATCACCGGCGAACTCTTTGTGAGTCCCACCATTCACGCTCCGCTCGGCTTGCAGCCAATTGTTTTCGGAGCACGATTCCCTTGCGAACGGTGAGGACCAGCATCGTGAGCACCACAGCCATGAAGCCACACATAAACAGTTCCGTCTCTTCTTCGGTCCCCGACTGGACCATCATCAGAGTGAACTGATCGAGCGGCGTTCCATCGGGGCGAGCCAATCCACTCGCATCAACCAACGTGCGCGGCATGCCGTAGCGCCCGAACTCCCAGCGAGTTCCAAATTGGCTCGCGTGGTAAAACACGAGTCCCAGCATGAACAACGGGCCGACCAGCGCAAACAAACGATCGGAGGCTTTCATGGCAATGGTTCCCAATAACATCGTGGTGAATCAAGAAGGGGCCGTCGCGGCCCGACAAACTCATGCCGCCTTGCACTGATCCTTGAGCATGGCGATGAATGTCCCCAGCTCGACCCCTTGCGGCCTCACCTTGCGAGCCTTGCCCAGCAGTTCTTCGAGGATTTCGATAAAGCCCTCCAGGCTCAGTGAGTGACCAACGACCGTGACGGTTCGTCCATCACCCAACTGAGCCGTGGCTCGACCGGTGGCAACACTCGGGTCTTTCGTGACGCTCTTCGCCTGGGCCTTGATCGCCCCGGCGAGCCCATCCCGAGTCAGCCGCCCGGCGGCGAACTGGTTCGCCAATTCCTGCTGCTGGCCCGCATCGCCAACGCGAGAAAGCTCGTAGGCTGCACTGGCGGGAATCAACCCCGCAGCCACTTGATTCTGAATCGATTCCGGTAATGTCAGCATCGCCAGCAACCGCGTCGCCGACGCATTACTGATTCCAAGCCGAGTCGCCGCCTCTCCTGCCTTCCACCCGGTGGACTTCATTAGCTCGACGATGGCGGTGGCCTTTTCCAGAGGCGTGAGATCTTCTCGCTGCACGTTTTCAATCAATTGCCGTTGCAGCACTTCACCTTCGCACAGATCCTTGCCTTCGATGATGACCGCGAGTGATGTCAGTCCGGCCATTGGAGCCGCCCTCCATCTTCGCTCTCCGCTCACCAGCATGAACTTTTCCCCAAATCGACGAACCCGGCACGGCTGCAACTGTCCAACCTCTTTGAGACTCGTCGCCATGCCGTCCAAGGATTCCTGATCAAACACCTTCCGTACCTGAACGTTTGCGACAATCTTGTCGAGCGGTATGTGCTGAATCTGTTCCACGCCGATGCTCCTTGTAATTGCTTGCCTATATGGTGAATCAGACGTTCGGGTGCTGCGTGAGCAACAGCACCCGAACGATCCGAAATCAATGACGTTGCCACTGGTCCTCATGCTGCTCCAGCAAGCCGTCCCTCATTGCTTTGAGTTGCTGCGAAAGAACCGCTTCCGAAGTTCTCGTTGCAGGAGTCCGCCGATGAGCACCGTCCGGCGTCCGTTCCGGTCAAAGAACCGGAAATAAACAAACCCGGCAGCGGCCAGCGTTCCCCCGAACAGCAGCAAGGTTCCACCGTAGTGGCGGCCCGCTTCTTCGACCAAAGGCCGAACGGCGGAGTCGGCGACGATCCCTGTCAACTGCACCGTCCCATTCAAGAATGGCTCGGGGTTCGCCAGAAATGTGGCCATTGTTGCACCGATGGCGAGTGCCCCCTTGTTGCGCCAAATGAACTCGCAAGCTGGGTCACCAAACTTGGCCACCACATCCACCAGTGGCTTTTGCAATGTGCTGTCCGAGGCCAGCATCGCAAGGCGTCGTCCGTTCTGCGGCGTGACATGAGCCAGCGCCTTTGCCCCAGACTCGGCGAACGTCTCGACCAGACCTTCGCCGACCGTTCCGTGTCGGACGAGCGACTCCGCCGCGTCGTCCCCGTACTGAGCAATCAGTTTCAGGGACCGAGGCTTCGCCGCAAGCTCCACGGCGTCATCGCCATACTTGCCGAGCAGGCGCAGTGCGAGACCACCATTTTCGGCGGCCTCTTGAGCCACTCGCCCCGCCACCGGGCCAACTTTCCGAAAGGCCGCTGAAACGACTTCGTCACCGTGCTGCACAGCCAGTTGCGACATCCGTTTGGATAGCCGGTCGATTCCCTCAACCGCAATTTCCTTCCCGAATTTCCGGGTCATGAACTCCACCGATTCCTGCACGGCCTTGGAAGTGACTCCCGCCCAGGCAACGTGTTCCCACAGCACAGCCATGATGACCGCCACCACTTGCATAATCTTCATCGAATGCCCCCTCTTCTCTGTTTTGGGTTTGGGATCAGGATTGGATCAGAGTGCCATACCGGTCAGCACGACCTGTTCGATGGCCCGCCGACGCGCCACGTTGCGGCGATTGGTATAGTCCTGCAAACGCCCCTTCATTCCGGGGGTTCGCTCGCTTCCTTCGAGGATCAGCCGTTCCATCTCGTTGAGGTTCTCGTTCACCTTGTTTGCGAGCTGCCCCGCCGGGTCGAACGCCTCGTTGTAGATTTCGGAGACGATGGCATCGACGATCAGGCCGACGACAACTCCGATCCCAAACGTCTGCCAGCCCGAGGCGGCTCCGGCACTCAGAATTCCGGCCGACGCCGCCAGTTGCGCGGCCACATGGGCGAGAATCTCACCCGCCACCAACGAGACGATCTCTTGAGCGATCATCCCTCGGAAATCCCCAGCCGCCGCCTGAGCCGACGTTTCAAGGGCAGCACGCAGTGCCTGACTCAATGCCTCCCGATCAATCGCCACCGCGACACCGGTCGAGGGCAGCGCCACCAGATCGGCTTCCATCGAAACGAGCATTTGTGACTCGATGTCACCGAGCCGTCGCAGATATCCACCGATCATCCGTTCCATCAACTGTTCAAGTTCGTCGGGGCTGAACAGATTGGCCGCAAAGCGCTCCTGAAGAAACGTCGCATGATCACCGTTATTCGTGAAGAAATCGGTGGTGAGCTTGAGCTTGCTGTCCCACCCCAGTGCCTCGACCGCAAATGGCCGACTTCGCTCACGGGCCTTGGCGAAGAACTCGTGGACCTCATTCAGATACGGATTGAGACCCACGGCACTCTCGCGGTCGGCCCAATCGAGATGCCGATGCAGGACTTCGGTTGCCCCTTTCACCTTCACGGACCTTGCCTCGCCACTTGGCTCGCTTCCACTGCTGGACAGGGCGACTCGCAACATCACCGCCATGATCACTCCGGCCGTTACCCCGAGGGCCGTCATCACGGTCCTGTTCGGATTCGTCTTCAACGCATTCCACTTCGCTACCATCGAATTTGCAGACATGACTAAGCTCCTCAAGAAAACTGCGGGGAACAACAAACACAGACACAAAAAACGACCACGAATGATCCAGCGGACTGAAGTCCTTTGAACCATCCGTGGTCGCGACATTTCCGGCCAAGACGCGGCGCGTGTTGCTTGGTCGGAATATTCAGAGCAGTGGCCGCTGCTTCCCGACTGCCACTCTCAAGCACCTCGATATCCGAGCAACCATCTCAATCACTGCTCAGTTGCCGCGCTGGTAAGCGTCGATTTCGAGCCTCTTCTTCTCCGTGTCGACTGACACGTTTTCGATGCTCTTGATCGCCCATACAGTGCCTGCAACTGCCCCGACAGCCGTCGCTGCTTGTGTGACTCCTGCAACAGCAACAACGGTCTCGGGGCCACATCCAACAAATCCGGTCACAATCAAACTTGCCGCCAGAATCGCCTTCAGTGTTTGCTTCTTCATTCCAATTCTCCTTCGTAAGAACACGATTGGTGCTTGAAGTCCGTCACGCACGCAGATGCACCGGAATACTGCGTGAACATCAGAAGCGCCCTGCAACGATGGGCGGGCCACGTCGCTTTTTTCTTCATCGACTTCCATCGAACTGGTTGTCATGCGGCTGTTCTGGATGACGAGCCGTCGCACGCATCACGCGTTGACATTCACAATTGGCCGTGATAAGCACATAAATCAGTAAACGTGAACAAATAGGCGTGCGTGGAAGAAGGCGGTCTACATCGAGACCAAGCTGCGAAAACACGGCGTCAGGCTGAGTTGGCCCCTGCTCGCTTTACCGTGCAGGCAACGCTGCGCGGATACTCGCCGGGTATTCGGTTGTGGAGCCACATCATGCCGGGGCATGAGTCGGATTTTGAGGTTGATACGTTCAAGGCAGCGTATTGCGAGACGATTCCGCTGGCGATTGCGGACCAGATTGATGGCATCCTCATCGACTGGCTGAAAGATCCTGACGTTAGTTGTCAGGAACTCGTCGTGCGGGTGGACAGCATCATCGCTGAGCTAGAAGTGCTGCATCAGCAGCTAGCCAACACAAGTGACTACCAACCCCATGAGGACATGGTTCCGTCACTCGTTGAATCGCTGCTCAGCATCCGGGACGATGTTCTGCCGGATCGCTCGCAGCACGAAGCATTCAGCCGAGTCATCAACAAGATACGAGCCTATTACAATCCAGGTCTCTCCCAAGATTGCGCAAAACGCCCGCTTGGCAGGGGATAGCCCGAACGTGCCGTATCCAGACATTTTTCAACTGTCGGAGACTGCCCGGTAAAACCTGCAATTGCCGCACTCGCCGGTGCCGCAGTGGGTTGCGGAATTGTCTGAAAATAACTGTGAAGAAAACGAGCCTCACAGTTCCCCTAATTGCGGAAGCAGAACGAATTCACCACTTCGACGGAGTCTTCCCATGCCTTTCGACACAACGATGGCCGCGCTCGTCGCGCTCCGGAGCGGTTCACCGGAACAGCGTGAGAAGGCCGTAATTGAATTCTACTCTTCCTCAGAGCCTCAGATTCGTGAGTCACTACTCGCTCACTCCACCTTTTGGGACTCAACGATCGGTTTTTCTTCAGCGCCTTTTGAAGAGTTGTGGGTCAAGGCGGCCGAGCTGTGTCGTACCGAATCGGTTCAGCAGCAAATAAGTCACATGAATCAGGCGATCGAATGCAACTCAGATTTCGGACAGAAAGTGGTTCTCTTCAAACCGCTCGCCGGCGTCATAGCGCAATTTCTGATTCTGAGCAGCGCGCCCGAAAAACTCGCCCGGATGTTCAGCGAAACATTCGTTGTCAACGACAAACACCGCGCCGACGCAACAGCCAGGGCGAATGGGAAACCTGCAAAGCCAATAGCGCTCTCAGACCTTGAACTGCTCCAAGGCCCCGACCCTCAAGAGAAACCATCTCCGCTCGTGCTTGCCGTCAAGAATTGGGATGTGCCTGTCAACGATGAAGCCGGTGTCTCTCCCGAGGCCGATGAGTCACTGCGCACGTACCGATTGAAATGGGGATACCTACGCAGGGCGCTGATCGAGGCTGCCTTGCCGAAACTTCATGATGACGCGGCGATTGCAGAGAGTCTGATCGACGAGACTCTCGCGATCGCCGTATCTAAGGAACCCCATAAACCCATCCGGCATCCAGCTAAGTATGTCTGGTCCCGGTTTCTGAGGTATGGAATTCGGAAATACAACAGCTCACGCAATCAGGTCATACCACTGGATGACGCCAACCTTGAGGTTCACGTCCCAATCGGCAAGCGGCCTTCGCCAGAGACTCCGCCACAGGATGTCGGCCCGGAGGACCGGCAGTGGCTTCACAACCAACTCTCCCGGTTCCCACCCACTGACCGGCAACTGCTGATTGCCAAGCTGTGCGACAGACTCCAGCCCAAACCATCCGCTCAGAAACTGTTCTACTATTTCAAGGTGTTCATGAACAACAAGAGCGCGTGGCAGAAATACAACCGAGCCTGGAACAAACTAGAGGGCCTGTTCAAGAAACTCCACTGATTGTGCCGCGAGCATCACCGATGCGTCGCGACGCTGCCGTGCCTTTTCCGTCAGATCACACAACACTTACCACGCGGAGTTCACCGTGAAACACGAAAATGGCGGTCTTCAAGACCACCCACTCAATCGCCTTCCAGGTTTCAACAGGTTCCTGCAGGTCGCTGCGGGCGATGGACGATGGTCCGACGAAGAACTTGCCCTGAAAAGTTCTTCTCCGTGGTGGCTTCTTCGTGAGGCGCAAGCATTCATCGCATTAGCGAGAGTCCATGACGCGCCCGAGTGGATTTCGATCAGGATCAAAGCGGCCGTTAAATGTGTTCGGGAACTTCCCGAACTGGATATGCAAAGTGCGGCCATCGAACTCTTGCAGTTGGATTTGCCCGACGAATTGAAAATGGTATTGCACCACACCTGGTCAACAGCCTTCGTTCAACCATCGAAACCTCGATGGAACGGCATATACGTTCTCGGTACGCTCGCGGCGGCTTGTCTGATTCCCTTCATCATCTTGGGCGCTAAGAACTGGTTGCCGCAACTTCTATCTCCCGACAGCAGAGTGAAGCAGTCATCGATTCTCGCTTCACTGACGCTTTCCGGTCATTCAAAGGGCGACGAGGCGACGACGGTCCATAGCCTGGACAAGTATGTGTTTGAGGCCAAATCACGAACCGAACTCCCGTTTGGCTGGCTGGTGGCCATGGATGACGAGGCTGCGATGATGCGGCAGTTTTCCAAGAACTCCGGAAATGAAATCGTTCTCACTCATCATGGTCAGTTCGATGTCCGTGAGTGTCACGAGTTCTTCGCGGTCATCCTTGCGGACAATGACTTTGGCCCCCTTCATTCGGAGGATGTTGATTGGCTTTCACCGGAGCAGATTGCCGGATTGCAGCAGCTTGCCGAAAACAGCTCCAGCGCTATGGCGGCCGAAGCGATCATCGAGCGCGCATTGCGTGACTCAGGGTTTGCAGGGACATTGCGTTTGTCCGTCCATCACTACAAGCACCTGCTTACACAGCGACCAAAGAGCATAACTGATGAGTGAGACGAACTTCATCGTCAGTGACGATTTCAGTGAATAGCGAATGCCCGGACTGAATCAAGAATACCCCTACTGAAGGATATCACATGACCTCCAGAACTATCCGGCGCTGCGTGATGTGGGTCGCGGTTTTTTCCGCCTGCGCGCCGCATCAGGTTGAGGCGCAAGCCATTTCGAAAGTGCCCCACCCCAAGAACGGAAAACCCGCAGCCTTCTTTGGTGTACTTAAGGACTATCCAAGGGAGCTGACCTAT
Source organism: Planctomycetaceae bacterium (assembly GCA_043775635.1). GTDB lineage: Bacteria > Planctomycetota > Planctomycetia > Pirellulales > Pirellulaceae > UBA6163. Next base: position 57,725 of record JAYVSE010000111.1, read on the forward strand.
CCGGTGGAGTCCGGGATCGCATTGGCGAATGGTCTTCATGACTGCGGTTATCGCGTCACCCTGACGACCGGGAAAGACTGTATTCAGAACGCCACAGCCAAGTTGAATGCGAGTATTGATGCCTCGCAGGAAAGCTCTTCGGTGGCCGAGTTGGGCGTTCAGATCGACAATTGGCTGAAATCGGTTTTTGAAGGACCGACGCGGGCTCCATTCGGATTGTTGGTCCTCAGCGGGCACGGCGAAGTGCGGAACGGTGAGCAATTCTTCATGACACCAACCGATAGGGCCGGGGAAGGTGGGCTCAGCATTCGCGGCTTGCAAACTGCGATTGGTTCTCGACGCCTGCCAGTGGTCTTAATTATCGACTGTTGTCGGTCGATGGAAAACGCAAATCCCAGCCCGGTGCTTTCGCCGAATGAAAATGAACCCAAGGGGCACGAACGGACTGATGTCTCGACGGGTATGAACAAGTCATCCGTGGAGGCAATGGTCAAGAGAAGCAGGGGAAACCGATTTCAAATCAACCGACGTAAAGGTGACGTTGATGACAAACATGCGAAGTGGAGTCCGTTGACCGTCTATGCCACTGCCCCACTACGTCCCGCAGCCGACACGCAGTTTGACCTGTTGGGAACGCTCGCGCTGGGTTTGAAAGATCCGGAGGGGCCCGCCGCTTTCGAGGCGAGGCTGCACTCAACGATTCCCTTAGAGCATCTAGGGAGACGATTTCGCGATCAAGACCTCTCGCTTTGCATCTGGTTCAACTATGCCATGGTGCGAATTGGAACCATGTCGGAGAGCGAACAAGTTGTTCACGTTGAACGCGGTTACATCGATCAGTCGATGGTCATCGCGGCACGGGACGGCATCTATGACACCCAACCTCCAATTGACTTGTTGGCGAGTTGGAGGGAGTTCGCAGCGGCGGACTTGGCCACCGATGTCGATGCTCCGAACCACGTCGTGATTACCCGGACCCCCGGAACCCGCACGGGTCGTTTGAGCGCCACTTCGTTTTTGGATTCTGTGGATGTCAATAACGGAATGTCCGTGTTGATCGAAGTCATGGCGCGGTCGGACAAAGATCGGAATGACAATGGCCTCATGTGTTTGTTTCAACCGGGCAACAATCTACTGAAGTTGGAACTCTCGCAGTTTTCATCCAGGTGGAGCAAGCCGCAACCCATTCCATGGAATCGTCCCGCCAGACTAGTCATCCCGCTCGACAATGTTCCAAAGGGAAGCAGCCTTTTGACATCCATGGCCATCTCGGTCGATCCTCAATCCGTCGTGAAAGATCCTAACGGTGTGGGAACATGGCCCGAAGGCTGTTCGGTGACAGTCACTCGCATGATCTTGCTAGGAAACAACAACGCGGCACTGAAATCTGGAATCACCGATGTCTCCACAAGTGCGTATGACTTGGTGCCTCGCACTTGGCTGTTGGACATTCTTCGAGAAAAGAATGAGTCACAGGTCACCGCAGGCATCGAGTTCCAAGTCACGAAGGCCACATCGAAAGTAAATTCGTCGATTGAACGCACAGACCCACGCACTCGGATATTGAAAATGAGCGTCTTAAAGGGTGAAAGCGGTCGAGCTGCCGGTAAAGGCGGCCCGATTTATCCGGAGATTCCAGTGGGAGGAAGTCGTTTCCGACTCGAAATGGTCGTCAAGTCATTCAAACCCACCGACGAGAAGTCGAAGTCGTGCATCGTCATTGTGTTGTTGGAATCCAATGGCAGGACGGCGGCAACAATGATCGAAAATGTCGATCCTTCAAAAATAGGGAAGAGAATTTATTGCGACATCGACTTCGGCGGAGAAATGAACAGGAGTGGAGTCGCAGATTATCTTGCTCTGACGACCGATGCTGCTGAGTTGGAACTGTCCTCGCTTGCCATTGTTCCTCAGTCAAAGTGAAACCTAACTTTTGTTCCCTGGATAGACGCTCTTGGGCGTCGGCGGGAAACCGCCGCGTGCCTGTCCGGGGAGCTACTGTCGTCGATCAAGCCACTGGTACACTGCACCGTCGTTGCGTTTTCCGAACGTAACCACCGCGACCGTTTCTTCGTCGGCACGATAAATCACGCGGTACTCACCGACCGCGATTCGAGAGTAGGGGCTGTTTTGCAACGGTTTGGAATAGTGCGGGGCCGGGTCTGCAAGCAGGTCGAGGATGGCACCGACCACTTGGCGATACTGTTTGGCGGGTAACTCATCCAATTCCTTGATGACCGCCTTTTGCAGCGAGAGCGTCCTCATTCGGACTGACGGAGTCGATTCGTCAGCAGACGGACCGCGTCAGTATGTCCGACCCATTCGCCCGCCGCTTCGGCAGCCTCCGCACGAGCGATCCAGTACAGGTCTTCGAGTCGCTGCAAATGCTCGTACTCGACTGGTGAGAGAACGACGGCAACCGGCTTTCCCGATTTCTGAATCGTGATCGGTTCGTCCCTCGTCATCGCGAGGTATTCGCCGAACTGACTTTTGAAATCACTAGAACTGACATGTTGCATGGCTGAATTGTCCTTTTCAGCCAGAATGACACAAGTGGACGATTCGCGCAACCAGTTTGTTTCCCGGATGAGATAGAGGCAAATAACGTCCTTTGTTTGCCTCTATACTTCTTGCGCATGTTTCCCGAGTGTGGCATGGTCGCGTCATGGAATCCGACCCGACGATCTTGTTGCCGATGACCTCAATGGAGCGAACGCACCTTCCGGCGATCACACCTCCCGCTTCGATTCTCGCGGCGGGACCGGCGGCTTCGTTTGCGTTTGATGAGTTCTTCGGAGCAATGATTTGCAACCGGTACACGCGAGCGGCCTATTTGAATGCAGTGAAGCAGTTCCTCACCTGGGTCGAATCACGCGGAATCGCATTAGAGCGGATCACACCGGGCATGGTCGGAGCTTATTTCGATCAGCATTCCGGCAGCCTGCCCACCAAGAAACTTCATCTTTCCGCGTTGCGGAATTTCTGTGACGTGCTGGTCAACCGCCACGTCCTCATCCTAAATCCGGCAGCTACTGTCCGTGGCGAACGCTATCAGGCTATTGAGGGCAAGACACCAGAGATCACTCGCGACCAGGCCCGCACGTTGCTGGCGTCCATCGACACGTCTCGGCCAGTCGGACTTCGCGACAAAGCACTGATTGCAACGTTGATCTACACCGCCGCCCGTGCCGGGGCCGTCGCCAGCTTGCGACTCAAGGACTTCACCCATGACGGCACGCAGTACTCACTTCGTTTCATGGAAAAGGGCGGAAAATCACGGTCCATCCCCGTCCGCCACGACTTGCAGCAGTTGCTGCTCGACTATCTGGAAGTCTTCGACGGTCAGTCCGAACCGAAAGACGCACCTTTCTTTCGTTCGGTTGCCGGTCGAGTCGGCCAATTGACGAGCCAGCCACTCCGCAACATCGACGTGTGCAGGATGATCAAGCGAAGGCTTCGCACCGCTGAGTTGCCTGGACATTTCTCGCCGCACTCTTTCCGGGTGGCCACCGTGACGGATCTGTTGACGCAGGGCGTGTCGCTGGAGGACGTGCAGTATCTGGCGGGCCACGCCGATCCACGGACGACTCGGCTCTACGACCGGAGGCAGAAGCAGGTGACGCGGAACACGGTGGAGCGGATTTCGATTTGAGGATTCCGACAATGTTTTTCGTGACGATCGGAGTCACCGTACAGAGGAATTGGAATCGATGGATCACCCGCAACGAACTCTCGGAAAACACTTGTTTTCCGTCATTTGGTAGCTGTCATATAACTGTCACATGACTTATGACAATGTTACTGATACGATAATAACTGTCACACACACGCAGACATGAGTGTGATACAATCATCAATAACAGCATTCACAATCATCGAGCGCAATATGACCGATACAGGAAAAGACACCCGCAAACGACCAGGCATCCTCGAATTGGTCTCCGGAACCGCGATTGGTGCAGGAACGGGATTTTTTGGATGGGTCTTTCATATTCAACCGACTCACATGCTGGATCAGGCGAAAGCAGTTCAACAAGCAACCGCCACTGGCGAACTGGCGAGGAACGCACTGCAAATCGCGGGACTTGCGCATCCTCCAAGCCACACAAATGAGGCTGCCTGCGAGAAATACAGGGGCGCTCTCGCGAAGGCCGTCAATGGTGTCAAGCGGTCAGTCACGATCCAAACAATTGACAAAGTCGAACTTGGGGTAATCGCCGTTGGCGCGGGGCTTGCCGCTGGCTACCTGATCAACAAATGGCGCAACTATGGTGTACCGAGTCCCGAGAACGAGGCAGCTTCATCGGAGCAGTCACACGCTTATCGTCAGCTAATGCCCGGTATCGCTCGCAATGATATGGTGGGTCATGGTACACGACAAGGGCCAAGACCATGACATCCCAGAATGCAACTGACACATATCAATCCATATTCTCCACCCCGCAACGTGACTGTGCTCGGTCATTTGCCTACATCGACCAGGTAGGGTCCGCCTTTATAGGTGCCACACTTTGTGGAATCTTGTCATGGCAAGGCAAATCTAATCTACAAATATTATTGATAGCCACGAGCTGTCTTGCAGGAATAGCTGTCACAAATTATGGAGCTTTCATCCTCAAGAGCCAGTTTGCTACATGTGATGATTTATGTCATCAGCAGCGTCGCAATTCCGACAGTCCGCCAACAACTGCGTCAACTGTCCTCGCCTCGCACAATCGGGCTTGGGCCAATTGTATCACTCGCCCGATACCCCGAGGTGAATATACAAGTGAAAGATGATAATACGGCAACAACAACCTGCATTATCATTGGGATCCACTCCGCTCACCGCTACCGAACCATAAATAACAACCACTTATGCTGCGTCGCAAAAAAACTCACGCGCGTCGGCACAAGTGGTTGCGTGGGCCTTGCATTAGCGCCTTCGCTTTCTAATCATGATACCGCGCGATTTTCCCAGTAGGAAGCGAGTCTGCGGGATCGATGTGCTTGTCCTCGTGCGTTATGCCGAGATCATTAAGAGTTTTCTTGACGAATTCGTATACACATCTCGTGGCAACGCTGCCAGCTTGCCAAGCAATTCCGGCCTGAAACGCGTTTTTAAGCTGAGTTTCGTGGGCCTTGTCAACCATGATCACGCGCTTTAAGGAGTTGAAATTTGGCATTGCCTGTTCCTCTTGCCGCTGTAATGAAAGTTAGAACAACAAAAAGCGACATGTCTATTGTTCTTGCTGGTACGACCAGCGGTATTTTTAGTGAGAGGTCTCTGTCCCGATGATCTCATCGCCCAGGAGCACCTTGGAACGCGGCGACCTGCAGTGAATCCACAATAGCACTGATGTTGTCTTCAACGGCGGCGAGCCGATTGCACTCGGAGTCAAAGCTGTACTGCTCTCGCTGCTTGTTTTCGATCGCTGTGATAAGGCTATTTTCTCTCTCCAAAATGTCTTGGGCAATGTTGCGTGTGACAAGCTCTGCGAGGCCGTTGAAAGCATCATCAACTTGTTGTCGAAGCTGAGCCGACTGTTCTTCAGCGGGAATGGACTGTACTGCTTGGCGCAGGCCTGCGATGATACCGCTTTTCATCTTGTTGACCGTTGCACCCTGCCGCCACACTGCCATTACGACGCTGGCAATTGTGCCGATCACGGGTATCATGTGCGCAAAGGCGTGGAACATCATCTCAGCAATGATTCCTGCAACGAGCGGAGCGATGTCAATCGCAATTCCGGCGGCTTCCAGCTTGACGACGGGATTACCGACATCCCATTCCGATGTTAGCCAGTTTGCAACGATCTCATCGACATCAAGTGTTTGGGGCGAGTCCTGTCCGTCAGTCGTTTCCCCGATTTTGTGAAGAATCTGTCGATACTCATCCGCCTCAGAAGTGAGGTAGTCGATCAATGTTTTCTGCTCCGTCTTCATCTGGACGGAGGCAACTGTGGTTTGCCATGACTTGAATAATCCCTTAATGAAATGTTCGACTTGTGGCTGGAGTTGAGCTCGAATGCGATTCTCAAGTTTGTCTTCCTCTGACCGCATCCAGTCAAGGAGCGGTTGCACAGCGAGTAGGCGTTCGGTGATTTCAGAAAGGTCGAACGTCTCGACCGTCGCATCAATGTCTGCAGAGCGCATGTGTTCGCGGAGCGAATCGAGCAGCCACTGATAGTATTCCAAGCCGCGACCGCGCAGAAATGCTTCAATGTGTTTGCGCAACCGCCGTAGACGATCAAGTTCTGGTTCGATTGCCTTCTGTTTTCGTTCCAGTTCCTCGACGGATTGACCTAGCAGTTTGATCTGAGTCGTCCGATATTCTCCGTAGCGAATATGAGCAGCGCGAGCCGTTTGTAAAGCGAACTCATTTCGCACAGCCGCCCGTTCTTCTAATAAGAGTTTCTTGAGGCTCATTTCAAACTGGGGTACGCCTGAATCTTGTAGTTGCGTGTTGTCAGTAATTCCCGCTACACGCAAATCCAGAGCTTGCTTTGCATTGACTGGGAATACTCGTTCGTTGTAGCGGTTGATTCCGTCGATCAGGCAGTAGGAAGAGAGAAGAGTGCGGAAACGCTCTTCGACACGTCGTTGATCTTCGGGATCATCCGTCATCTCACTAATCAGGTTCCAGTAATTGATAACGAAGAAGAATGTCGTTTGACGAAGAACGTCGCGCACGAAATCAATAAAGTTTCGTTCTTGTTCAGTCATCGGCATAGTCGCGTTGAGGATCATCACGACTGCGTCTGCCTTTTCGAGAAACCGGCTTGTGCGATCTGTTCGTACCGGGTCGTCATTCAAACCAGGAGAGTCAACGAGTTCGACGCGGTGACGGCAAAGTTCCAGAGGATATTGCACTTCCGCATAATCCACGACTTGGAATCGCTCAACATTTACTTTGTCGCGGCCGTGGTGATCTTCTTCCGAAAGAATATATCTTCGTTTGAAGTCATCGAGCGACATGTTTGCTACAGGACTCGCCGGATCCTTGAAGAGAATCTTCACGCCGGGCTCTTCTGCGTATACCAGTTTAGTCACAATCGCAGTGCTTGGCACCGGTTTCTGTGGCAGAATCTTCTGTCCCAACATGGCGTTGATCAATGTTGATTTGCCACGATTAAAGTCGCCGACGACGACAATTGTGAAGCGATCCGCAGCGATGCGCTCCGCCTGATGGCGAATGGTCCGAGCCCGTTCAGCCAGTTCCTTCTCGTGAGACATCAACCCCGCGATCTGCTCCAATCCCATAGCAAGCTGTTGTGCCAGTAGATCGTTCTGCTCCAAGTCAAGAACGGTTTTCATAGTTGGGCTGACGACCTTTCCAATAGGGGAATATCGAGGCGATTGGCAAATGCGCGACACCGCGCTGTCACGCTTGCCGGTTCATTTGATAAATGAGCTTGCAGCCACGAGTGGAGCTCGCGCTCGAAGCTATTCCAGTTGTGGAGATAGATATCCACGTCGCGGTGTCCGCTACCAGAGTCTGTCGTGTGTCTCGTAGAAATGAGTTTTGGAGAGATCCAAGAATAGCCTATGATTGCCCCAATCATGAGGCCCGCATTCGACAAGATCGAGTACGCTTGAAATACAGGAGGACATAAAGCAACTACCAATGCATACGCGATCGTGCCGGTGACTAGCGCTACTCCTATGCGCTTGGCTGTTGCCACCCACTTTGCATCAGTGGGCGGAAATGCACATTTTAATGTCGTCGATGCCGGCGCTAAAGAGAGTTCTAGCTGTTGTACGGCCTCTCCCGCCTTAGCAAACAATCCCTCTTGAGCACCCGGCCGCACTGCCTCCAAATGGTGTAGCCAAATTCCATGTAAAGTGGACTTGTTTCGCCATTCATGAAGTTGATCTAGCACATCGGCCCGCAATCTTGGAGTATCACGCAATTCACCCGCCATCTGCTTTTCAATACCGCGTTTCAGAGTTGTCAAATGCTTTTCTAACTCCGCCACAATTCGCGTATGTTCATCAGCGGTTAGCGGCAAAACGGGCTTCGACTGTGACTGGTTCGACCTCGCGCAGATCTGAGTGACGAGATCGGCGACCAATCGCCGCTCGTGACCATGTCGAGCCAACTGGCGAATGGCGGGGGGGACCGCCAATAAGTCTGCCGGTGAACTAATAAAACCGTCGTTAATTCGTTTGCCGCCGGTCTCCCAGAAGTCGACACCGAGTGTTCGGCTACCGGCGAAACCGCTCCGCTGCAAATGCGCTTCCACGAATTGTCGGACTTCGATGGTCTCGTCTGGGGTTGGTTGCTCGCCGGGAAGGGCGATGACGAGACCACGAATGTAGTCGGTGAGCTTGACTAATTCCGGCACAATTCGGCGCTCAGATTCGCTTAATGGTTGCGCCCAGCGCGTGACAAAAATGGCCTGATCAAACCCGCCGAAATCGGCGAAGCTAGAAATGAGACTGGTGGAGATCGTCGATACCTCAAGAGCATATAGGTATCCATCCAGCATTTGATCCATTTTGAAAACCGGCCAATTCGATGAGCGGGGTTGAGCCATATCCGGACGGTGGCCGATAACGACCGGACGGTTGTCAGCATTACCGATTGCCGCTACTGCGCCAGCCCCCAACCATCGCGAAAGAAGTAAATCCAATCCGCCGTGGGGCTGTCCGATGAGTAGAGTGGCAGATCCCGCGAACGTCCGTTCGCGAGGTTTCGCCTGATGCTGGACGACGATCACTCGCTCTTCAGAGAATCCTGTCGCTTGAGCGAGTCGTTTGAGTTCATCCCAATCTGCAGTTTGAAGCGATTGCATTATGACTCCTTGGATCTCATTAACTGGCGACTCGCATTAGTTGGCAATTTGTCGCCATGAATTCCTCCAGGAGGAGTCGAAGTTGCCGCCGGTCGATAAGTTCTGCGTCAGTTTCGACCGGCAGAGGTTTTTCGAGTTCTGCGGTCTGAACAGAAAACTCACTGAGCAAGGTTTCCAGTGTCGCTTCAAAGACACTTACCATTTGTCTTGTAAGAAGTCGTTCGGAACGTTCCCACTCCTCACACGCGCGAGTTTGGAATGCGGAAACATATTCGGCGTCGGTTGCAGGCGTCGATTGACTGGCAAGGGCCGCGCCAATACTGGCCCCAATTGCAGTTCCGAACGGGCCAGCAACAATAGTGCCTAGCAAGCCATACAAGAACGCACCACCACCAACTTCGCCTCCGCTCGCAGGCTTGTCCGGAAGACTGCCAACACTGATTGAAACGCTTTTGGGGGGCGGTAACTCTGGTTTGGTGGTCAAGTCCCGCCCGCAATCATGTGCTATTTCCACGAGTGCGTCACGTACAAGTCCTTCCAGCGACGTGGCCACAGAACAAAGATGGTGGTGATACCAACCCGAAGCATGCTCGTCGAGCCGAGCCCGAGTTTCGTTCGAATACCAACTGCAAATGTTGCTCTGGGTCTCCGCGAGGACGCTCCTTGCTGAAGTTTTCAGTCCCGCAAGCATCAAATTGGCGGATGTTTCCGCTTCCTTCCGTTTTCGCCGTAGTTCGCCCAGTTGAGTTTCGCGTTCCTTCCGAGCCACATGAGCCTTGTCTTCCAGTTCCTTCAGCCGCCCATAGTTTCCTGTATCGAATTGTTCATAGGTCGCCCGTACCTGCGAGACACGACTTCGTTGCGCCAGCACTCGCCCCTCTTCCGCACTCAAATGAGCCAACACCGCCTTCAACGCTGCGAAGTCATTAGACACCTCGCCATTGCCTTTGTCAGTGCCAAGGAGTGCGGCCCGGACATTGACCTCAAAATACAAACGATCATGGCCGGGTGGCCGGAATGAGATGTGGCTTATCAATTCGCTCTTGAGCCATCGCTCCAGGCGAACTCGAACTTCGTCGCGTTCAGCGTCGTCTTCCAGCAGGTTAGTAAAGTTCAGCACAGGAATGATCGGAACCTCAGGACGTGCTTTAAGCCAGTTCGCCGCCAATTCCCGCTCCTGCTGCTGGAGACACTCCCGGGCATCCAGCAACCAAATCACCACATCGGCGTGGCGGAGCGCACGCTCTGCCCGCGCGCTTTGCGTTGCAGCTTCATTCGTGCCCGGCGTGTCGATTAGCATCACATTTTGCGACAACAAGTCAGATGCAACAAAGACTGTGATCCGCTCGATGTTGTCGGAAACTTGTCCATCATCACTAAGGACTGCAAACGAATCCAATCTGTCCAGCGGATGCGATTCAATGCGACCGTCTGCAAATCGTATCTCCACTTCCTCGTGGCTTGCACCCCGAAGACAGGTTACGTGGCCGGTTGTCGGAATCAGTTTTGCTGCCAGCAAGCGTCGCCCCAGCAAAGCGTTGATCAGCGTCGATTTTCCACGGTTGAAATCGCCAAACACAACCACACTCACATGCGATTCATCCAACGTCTCGACTAGATCAGAGACCTGATAACACCTCGCTTGGTCTCCAAGACGCTTGAAAACAGTATGTAGTTGTGCGAGCGAAGGATGCCGTGATCGCCACTCTAGGTCACGACGTTCGTGATTCGGCTCCGCTTGGCATCGAGTGCGTTTAGTCGTCATCAACGTTTCCAAGATTCCGAGGATCTAATTCTCGCCAGACTGCAATGCTGTTAGCAAAGTATCCATTGACCTTCATCTCAAGCAGCCAACCTGTTCGTTGCATAAAGTGTTATGAACAGCAATGACATCGCTTTCTAGGGAAGCCCGCAAGATGCTAATTTGATATAGATATTGATCTGTCTATATGAATGACGGGTGTCAGCCCCTGAACCAGGGCGAACGCATCAAATTCCTAACGGAAACCGTTGAAAAATAAGGTGTTTGCGTTGACTCCAATCAAACTCGTATGTTTCACGAGTAATTTGAACTTACGTCAACACGGGTTTATCTCGGAAAATGGCATATTCGCCGCTGATTTTGGTGCGTTAGCCCTGGCCCCTGAACTACACGAAAATCTCGCAGTTTTTGGGAATCCTCTGCCCATCCATGAATGCCCAACATCGACCGCTGCCTCCCATTGCATCTCCTCCTCCAGCAGAACGGGGCCAAAAAGCGAGTATTCCGCCCTGACACTCGGATAAGATGACCTCACTCAGACGAAAACGATGACCCTAAAATGGCATAGTCGTGATGTGTCATATCGGGAACACCATCTCGCCGATTGAATGCTTCGGCATTCTCTTTGGATACCTGGAAATGAACAATCAAGGCCAGCGGGTCACGGCTTCCGATGCGGACAATGTGCCCCAGAGAACGGGTCGTTGAAACGTAATTGCTGCGCAACCAGGCCCCCTCCCCCATGAGCGTTTGTTCAAACGTCTCCGACTTCGGATTGCCGCGAAATTTCACCGACCCGTCCTTGAGTTGGTCCTTGATTCGGATGTCGAGGTCACGCAAGGCGAATCGAGGATCGACGGCGTCCGCGACGACTGCTCTTGTCCACCGATCTCGGAATAGTGCAAACTGTACCGGCGACTTGTCTTCTTCCGGTGTGAGTTTCAGTTCGCCGGTTTCAATCTTCTTTAGGAAGTCCTGGCGTCCTTTGTTGAATAGCTCGGGTTCTACCGTCACCCACATCGAAACAGGCCAATCATAGGGCCATCCTACCTTTCGGTCCTTCGGCGGACTGAAGGTCACCAACATGCCGTCGGGCTTTGTCGTCGATTGTGCGCTGTACCGATAACCTTCGGGCACGAGCATTTGGAAGCCGAGCAGCGGATTTGAAATGCGAGCGAGGCGCGTCCGGTCAAGAAGTTGCTGAAGGCGCAGAATGCGTATGCCACCGTACTGCTCCGTCAGATACCACTCCTTGTCCTGAATGTACTTCTTGATCACCGTCAAGGCATCTCGTTCGACATAGCCGTGGTGGATCAGGGGGGCCTCGACCTCCACGCCTCCAAGCTTGATCGTGGTTGGTCGAGTGGCAGATGCCGTGGTTGGTCCGGCTGGCTCCGCCCGGAATGCCACCGGCGGGGCGCTCGTGTGAACCAGAAGCTGATCCGCATTGGACTTCGTAAGATCGAGCGCCGCCAAAGCGACTGGCTTCTGTTTCCAGTCGAAATCACGGATATGCTTGTAATGCACGGCAATGCCGACACGCGGCGCAACTTCGAGCTTACTGGACTGGATGCCAATCACCTTCGCATCACCGGTGACAATGGGACATCCGCTGTATCCGAGTGCAATCGGAATTCCATGCCGAACGAAAGTTGCGTCGGCCGCAAACGGCTTGAATTTGCTGGTGTCACTGAGTAGCAACTGGTCTGCCCACTGTTTGACCGTAATGACTTCCGCAACGTACTTGCCTTCAAATAGGGCGACCTTCAAAGCCCACTCGCTACCCAGCGCGTACAGCGGCGTTGGGATCTTCCGGTCGTCGGTATGCAGTTCCAAGGGGGGGACTGCAAGAGGATAGGTCGGATGCGGTCGCAGAACCGCGAGGTCATGCTTTTCATCGAGAATGACATCCAAACACGTTGCAAAGATCTTTTGCTGCGAGAGCCGGTATCTTACGGTCGCGATTTTTTTGCCGGTTTCAGTTGGTGCCAGAGAGTGCGCTGTGGTGACGATCCAATTCCGCTTCTGGGGATCTGACACCACGAATCCGGTCCCACGGCCGGGCGACCCCTGCTCCTTGCCTGATTCCGGCCAGAACTCAAGGTAAACGACCGAGGGCTCGATCTTGTTTTGAACCTCAACGCCTTTGTCCGCCGACTGTGCTTCACTCCATGACGGCGCGGCGGCAGCTAACACGAGCCAAGCCGACCACGCCAGGCATTTTGAGCACCTTCCGCACTTCATGACAAAACCCCATTAGCGGCTATTTGGCCCACCCCAAATACGGAACAGTTCCCGAATCATTTCCTTCGCAGACGGCGGCGGCTTCAACCGCCGCAGTTCCGCGATCTTGGAGCGGACATCGTTTCCACCATGCTTCTCCAGAGACTCCAGATTCTCCTCGTCTGACAGGTTCTCATCATAAAACGCCTTGACCACTCTGAGCCACTCGACGGCCCCCTGCTGCTGATCGCTGGTGGGAACAAGAATCCCCGGCTTCCCATTTTGGACGATTGCGTCGAGTTCTTTGCGAACGCCATCACGTTCGGCAGTCAATCGGCTGATTTCGTCACGCTGCCTTTGGATCAACCGAAATTCGATGAGGGCGGTAACCGCACAAAGCAGGCAGACCGCTGCTGCCGTCGCCAGCCATGATCGTGGTATCTGCCACGATGCGGATGCAACATTGTCCCGCGCAACCGTGATGCTCTCTCTTGGTGTGGTGCCCCCGGCACGGTTCTGCTTTTCCGATGCCGGGACGGAAGGCGCGGCGACCGTTTCCACAAAATCGGCTGCGCTCGTCTCAAGGGGTTCGGCCATGACGCTGCGGACCACTTCGATTGCTTCGCGAACGGCCGGGAACTTCGCTGCCGCCTCTTCCACCTGACGTTTTTCATCAGGATTGCATTCATCCACGATGTACCGCGCGACCATGCCGTCGTCGATATCGCCCCAAATCGCCGCTTCCGCCGCGTTGTACGCGCGCAGCTCAACTTTCAGTCGATCCCAGCGCTCTTGTGGTGCTTCCGGCGGCGTCATTGGTCTGCCTCACCAGTAATAGACGGGGCGAATGCCAAATCCTGCAACGGATTCTTTTCCGCGCGATGAATTTCTGCTCCGAATTCACGAAGGGTTCTGGCGAGTCGCGACCTTACAGCCGCCAGCCGGTAATAAACAGCCCGCTCGCCAAGTCCCAACTGGCAGGCGATGTCAGCCGTCGGCACGTCGTCCAAATACAGTTGCCAAGCCTGCTGGTATTCTTCTGGAAACTTTTGCATTTCCCGTTGGAAGCTGACAATCAGCTCCGGGTCCGCCGGTTCGGAAACACCGCCTGAGTGCCATTCGTCCGTCAGTGGAACGAAGCGATGGGAATCCAGACCACGGGCGTAATCGATGCACTTCCGGGCAGCAACGGAGGCCAGAAAGCAGCAAAACGGGCAGTCCTCCCGCCATTTTGGAAGGGCCAGCAGGCCGTGGAACAACGCCGTTTGCGCCGCATCGTCCCAATCCATCCGCCGAGTTGGCCCCAGTATGCGTGCCGCGATGGAGTGGATACGCCCCTGATGCGTCCTCGCAAGTTCATTGCCAGCGCCAGCATCGCCAACGCGATAGCGGCGAGCCAGTTCATTGCAGCAGCCGTTTGGGCATCGACAGAATTTCTTGATCACGATGATGCGCTCCCGATCACAGGTGGCAATCGGCGGAGCGAGATCACTGCAATGTCGTCATCTTGCGGATGGTCGCGTAGCGCGTCCAATACAACATCGACCACCGCATCGTGAAGCGATGTCACATTCAGCGAATTCTCCACTTGGCGTTGCAATGTCGCCCGCAAGTGTCCTTGCGCATTGCACTGGTCAAACACGCCGTCGGTCGCGAAGACAATTTCGTGGTCGAGCGGGACAACCTCGTCTTGGACTGTAAACATTTCCGGGTAATCGCGACCGAGAAACATGCCGCCAAATCTGACGACCTTCACCGGTCGATGGGTCATGTTCCCCACGAGATATTGGATGTCGCCGCCGGCAGCGGCGCGAATTTCACCGGATTCGTTCGCCCGCAGCACGACGAGTTCGACATGCACGCTCTTCTTGGGCAGGTATTCAGTGAATTCTCGTTTCAGCCAGCACAGTACATCCAACGGCTCGTTCATTTCGCCTTTTTGACCGATTTCCCACAGGGCCTCCAAGCTGGCGGCGGTCAGATGCGCCGCCACTGATTTTCCCATGACATCTGCTAACAGAATCCACACGTTGTGATTTGTCGCCACATGGACGCATATCAAGTCACCGCCGACTTGGTATTTGGGCCGGTAGTGGTATCGGGCCTGATATCCCGTCACTTCCGGCAACGTCGGATCGAAACGAAACTTCTGCCCTGGCAGTGGGACGGCAGACTCTGGCTTCGGATTGAGAACCTGTAACGCTTTGTAGATGCCCAGCGCCTTGAGCGCGAGGGGGGAATAGCTGGCGAGCGTTTCCGGCGTCAACGATCGCAGGTAGACCTTCAGGTATCGCAGCGTTCGATCAAGAAGGTCTTTCGGATCATCTCCATGCAGCAAGCCTCGGCGCAACATGCCTTGGATAATCCGTCGCAAGGCAGACTGGAACTCTTCAAAGAGGTAGTCAAAATCCGGCCGGGAGTGTTGGTCCGGATCATCCCCGTCGTTTGGCGGCCCGCCAGCTAGCATGGGATTGAATCTTTCAAATTGAACCTGGTCGGAATTTCGAGCGGTTTCTTTGAATGCAATTCGATGCACCGTGTACCGTAACGGCCCAACAATGCTGGGGCAAGTGGGCACCTCGCCGCTGCGGCGACCGCGTGACTCCAGGCTCCGCTTCGCTGCGGTTCTCTGTCGAGGAACGGCGAAACGCCCCTTGCGGCCCGCTGGTGCTGCGGCCTTCGGCCTGAAGCGGACGCCTGCGGCGCTGTTGCTTCTTCTGAGCGTGGGGGGAGAAGCCCCCGGTCCGTCAAGGATCTGGCCGCGCGACCTCTGCGGCTGCCTCCCCATCTTCCGCGCTCGAAACTCGCTTGTGCAGACGGGTGCCCTCCGCGCCGGTCGTCCTTGACTGCCCTCCCCCCGGCCTTTGGCTCTTTGTTCCGTTCGCCAAAAGCATGAGCTGTTTGGCTCGCGAACAAATCCATTCTTGAAGAGGGAGAACCAGACCATGACGACTGCCACCACACCCCGCGTTGACATCTACACTCGCATCACCGCCCACATCGTCGAAGAACTGGAACGGGGCGTTCGCCCGTGGCTCAAGCCTTGGAACGCCGAACATGCCGCCGGACGCATTACGCGACCTTTGCGGCACAACGGGCAGCCCTACAACGGCATCAACATCTTGATGCTCTGGGCTTCTGCGGAATTGCAGGGGTTCGACTGCCCGTTCTGGATGACGTTTCAGCAGGCGAAGGAACTCGGCGGATTCGTGAAGAAGGGAGAACACGGCTCGCCCGTCGTCTACGCCAGCACCTTCAAAAAGAAGGACCAGAGCGACGAAGGACAGGAGACCGAGGCCGAGATTCCGTTTCTGAAGGAATACAGGGTCTTCAATGCTCTCCAGTGCGAAGGACTGCCCCCGCACTTCACGGCCCTTGCCGAGCCGCCGAAAGAGACACTCGCCCGCATCGAACAGGCCGAGACGTTCTTCGCCCACACCAAGGCCGACATCCGCACCGGCGGCAATCGAGCCTTCTATGCGGTGGACTCGGACTACGTGCGGATGCCGCCCTTCGAGACCTTCGTCGATGCCGAATCGCACGCGGCGACACTGGCCCACGAGTTGACCCACTGGACACGGCACCCTTCCCGCCTCAACCGGGAGTTCGGCCGCAAACGTTGGGGCGATGAAGGCTATGCAATGGAAGAACTGGTCGCCGAGTTGGGATCGGCGTTTCTCTGTGCCGACCTGCACATCACGCCCGAAGTGCGGGAAGACCACGCCGCCTATCTCGCCAACTGGCTGAAGGTCTTGAAGGACGACAAGCGGGCGATCTTCTCCGCCGCGTCTCACGCATCCAAAGCAGTGGACTTCCTGCACGGCCTGCAACCACAGCCGGAAGCCTGATCGGTTTGAACCACACTCCCGGCCGCTTTGCGGCGGTCGGGTTTTCCTCCCTTCGCTATTCCTTTCAACGGAGCTTCCGTCATGGACCAGAATCAAACCAGCCTTGACCTCTTCCCCTTCACGACGTTGCGGCGGGCGAGTCTCTCGACGTTCTACGTCATCTGCCCTTGTTGCGAGTCTCGCGTCGATGCGTTCCCTACCGGCAGCGACCACGCACGCCACCTTGTCGTCTGTGAACTGTGCGACTCGTCCTTTGACTACACCGACAAGGACATACGGCAGACCGAAGACGAACCGACCGCCTGATCCACTTGACCCACACTCCCGGCCGCTCTGCGGCGGTCGGATTCTCTTCTGCTCACTCACGATCTTTCAAGGAGCTTCCATCATGGACCCCCATCAAACGTTTCTCGACATGTTTCAGGCGATGAAGGACGAAGACCACGCGACCGCAAGGGAACTGGCCCAAGCCCTGCAATGCTGGTTTGCCAAGGGCGGGTTCTATCCTGATCAATACTCGCCCGAGGCGATCCACACTTACATTGCGTCTGTCCTGCGTCGCACGGCCGGACGCCAGAAGCCCGAACTGCCGTTCAGTCTCGTATGCACCGATTGCGACGCGGGCGAAGGGATCGCAACCGAAGAGGAGGCGATGGACGAAGGCTGGACCGAGATCGAACCGGCCCCACAACTGCCGCAGGCGAACTATCTCGGCATCTGCCCCGACTGCCGGAAGTAGTGGGGCAGGCCGAGCGAGCAACAGGCCAGATGACGAAGCCGCGTGAGGGAATGACCTTCACGCGGCTTCTTGTTTTTTCAAATCGACATCGGGCGGGGCACTCAGAGCGCCCCGCCCGATGTCGCATCCCTGCCCGTGTTTCGCCCGCCATCGTGGCGGGCGTTTCCGAAGCAAGCGTTCGGCTCAGCCTTTGGTGACGGCTGATTGTTGAGGCTTTGCTTGCCATTCTCTAACGGAGGCGGTTCAACCAATACAGAGGACGGCGGCGCGTGTGGGGCACGGCGACGATCAGGCACTCTTCGTCGCGGTACGCGAAAATCACCATGTAAGGGAATCGCTTGAGCAACTGGCGACGGATGTCATGCGAGCCGGAATAGCACTCCAGCACGGGCATCCCGTGTGGACGTTCCTCGATGATCGCCAACGCCGATTGCAGTTCGGCGAGGAACTCATCGCCGAGAAAGAGACGCCGTTTGTCGTACCACAACGCGGCGGCGTTCGCCTCTTCGACCGCTTCGGGCAACAGGCGGATGTTCACAGCGTGGTCTGCCCCGCACGCTGTTCGGCCAACGATTGCCGGATGTGACCCATCGCTTGATCGACCGTCACGGCCTTCGTTTCGCCGCGATCATAGGCCGCCAGACGGCGGTCGATTTCTTCCGACCATGCGGCGGCGATTTCCGGCGTGGCGAACTCGCCGTGATCGAGACTCTCTTCCAGAGCGTCCACGAGCAGCGCCCGCTCTCCCGGCGGCAACAGCAGGGCTTCTTGTAAGAGAACTTCACGGACTGGCATGTGTCTCAACTCCACTTTGTGCGTAACCTAACTGACTTCGAGTATGCCACACGCGGTGCAATTCGTCGAGCGGATTGTGACCAAGCCACTCATGGGCACCATCACCATTCGATTTCTTCCACGAGAGTCCCTTGTCCTTGGGATTCCATCGCCGCCGGTTCGTCGGCTTCCTGAATCCACGGGACTCGGTGGCGAGTGATCCCCTGGAACAGCCGGACATTGGGCCGGACTTCGGCGTTGAGATTCCGGCCTCGTAGTTTGATGGTTTGGCCACCAACATGAAGGGTGATGCCCATTGAAGGATCAAACTCCGCCTTGTCGAGCCAGGCGTAACCGACCGCCAGGATGTTGCCGTCCTTCTTGCGAAGTTCAAACATCACGGCTCGGTCGCGGACACCCCGCAGCCAGCCGAATGTGCCGAGGTCGTCGAGCGGTTCGACTTCAGGCAATGGAGAGCTGTCGCCCCCTTCGCCGGGATTCCGCTGGATGTATTTGGTGAGCAGGCTATCGGTCATGAATCACCTCGTGGTTGCGGTGTTGCGGTTCGTGGACTGAATGAGCTGGCGACACCTCTTGTTGCCGGAGGATTGTCGCCCGCTCGTAGCGATCGCGGTCGGCGACCAGTTCCGTTGCCGTGAGCCGTTCGTCCGAGCGACGGACGGCATCAAGCAGCGCGGCACGATCATTCGTAAAGACGGTCGCCTCTTTGCGAGCGCGGGAACAACTGACATAGAACTGCTCACGTGACGATGCGGCGAAACTCTCCGAAGACTGGCCAATCAGCACGCGGTCCACGGTGCGGCCCTGACTGGCGTGACTCGTCACGCAGTAGCCGTGCGTGAAGTGGCCGAAGTCTTTCGAGACGGTCCAGCCGTTGTCGAGCACGATGTGGCCTGCGGCATCGAAGCGGTCGATCCGGTAGAACGCTCCGTTGTCGAGCCGATGCTGCCCATCGAGCGTCTTGCCGTTCTGTGTCACCCGCAGCTTGTCGCCGCGAGCGAAGGCAATTTTCGTCGGATGAAACACCTGAAACCTCGCGGCATGATCCGCAGGAAGTGGCTCATCGCCGATGACAACACGCTGTCCC
The DNA here is from genome assembly GCA_043775635.1 of Planctomycetaceae bacterium. Taxonomy (GTDB): domain Bacteria; phylum Planctomycetota; class Planctomycetia; order Pirellulales; family Pirellulaceae; genus UBA6163. Next base: position 76,956 of record JAYVSE010000111.1, read on the forward strand.
TTCGTGAAGCCTTTGGCGTTTTGATGAAAGACGAGCACGTCACCGGGGAAGTAACTCTCCGGTTCGGCCCGCTCCGCTTGTGTGAGATGGACGTTCTCCAGCGAGGCAAAGGTTCGCTCGTCAGAGCCGAGCTTCCTCGCGGCCTTGAGTTCACTGCGAATCTCGGCCGTAATGCGTTCCCCTTCCAGATGCGTCGGCGACACGACGAGCGTGTCGAGTTCGTGCGAAACAGACTCGATGTAATCCGCCGCCATCATGCGATAGCGATCCACTGTCGGGACTTCACGAATCCAGCCCAGGTCGTTCAGTTGGTCGAAGCCCCGTTCGGTGTCTCCCGCCGCAAGGACCTTCACAGCGGATTTGTATTTGCCCGACTGTCGCTGAATCTCGCGAATCTCAGCCGGGATCAAACCGGCTTCCTCTTCGAGCAACCGCAGTGCTGCTCCGCGCTCGACCGAGCCGTGTTGCTTACGGTCGCCAGACAACACGATGCGATAGTCGTGACGTTCCGCCAGTTCAAAGACCTGAGCCATTGTCTTTGAGCCGAGCAGTCCCGCTTCATCAATCCAGACGACATGTCCATTGGCCTGTTCTTGAAGCTTCGTATCGACCAGCAGGCGAGCCACCGTGTCGGCTCGCTCAAAACCCTCCTGTTGCAAGACGCTCTTCGCCGCTGTGGACGGAGCGAACGTGAAGACCGTCTGGCCGTTGGCCTCAATCGCTTCCACCGCCTCTTGCATCATCGTCGTCTTGCCGACACCGGCCGCACCCCGCACGAGAATGACTCGATCCGGTGAGTTCAATACATGTTCCACGGCCCGCCGCTGCCCGTCGTTGAGCCACTCCCGCTGTAACGTGCGGTGCTTGTGTCCCAGCCGACGCTGCGAACCGCGTCCCTGGCGGGCGAACGAGATCATCCGTTTCTCTTCGGCGATGATGTTCGGCGTGGTGACCATCCGGCGTCCGAGTCGCTCTGCCGTAATGAGGTCATGTTGGTGGAAAGCGGTCTCCACCATCGCCACCGAAGCCTGCCCCACCGACCGCTTGAGCGAATGAGCAAGCAGTTCCCGTTCAGGGACGACCGACTTCCGTTCAAAGACGTGCTCGATGGAACGTTCGATGGCTCCGCGCGCCGCGTCCGCATCTTCGGGCAATGGACGCCCCCCAATCTTGTCGGTCAAGGCTTGAACCGACCGAAACTCGTCGTCCGTCAGTCGGGATCGCCATTCGTGGCGAAGTGCATCGAGCGTGAGACTCTTTTGTTTTCGTTCCCGCGTCTTGGCACCGAGTTCCGACTTGCCCTCGGGAGTAAGAGGCTATCCGGAAAATAATGAGCTATTTCGTAAGGTTTTATGCGGCTGCGGTTTTGTAGTGGAAAGTGGGTTTGGTTGTGGGGGCGAGGGATCGAAGCATGAGGTGGATCGCGGTGACTTTGAGGTGAGCCTCGCTGGAGGCGACGGTCCGTTCGTAGTCTTTGCTGTGTCGGCGGCAGCGGCCGTTCCAGGCGTTGGTGCGTTCGATGACCCAGCGGATTCTCAGGGGAGTGAAGCCGGGTGTGTCTGCCGGGCGGGTCTGAACTTCAACGTGCCATGTCGGGCGTTCGCGGGCCAGCCAGGAGTTGAGCGAATGATTGCGGTACTTGTTGTCGCCGAAGATCGTGGTCAGTCGCGGGCAGTCTGCGGTGGTGATCTTGGCCAGCAGTTGTGGTGCGGCCGTGCCGTCGTCCACGTTCGCCGCCGTGATGATGACCGCGATCAGCAGACCCAGCGTGTCGGTCAGCAAATGTCGCTTGCGCCCGCTGACTTTCTTGCCTCCGTCGTAGCCGCGCTGTTCGCCGCCGACCTCGGTGGTCTTCACCGACTGGCTGTCGATGCAGAGGGCGCTGGGAGTGGCCTCACGCCCCGCCGCCTGGCGGACACGTTCGCGCAGTGTGCGGACGATGTTGTCCCACGTGCCGTCGCCGCGCCACTTCGCGAAGTAGTCGAAGGCGGTGCTCTTGGGGAGCAGGTCGTGCGGCAGGTACTCCCACTGACAGCCGGTTCGGTTGAGGTACAGGATCGTGTTGACGACCTCGCGCAGATCGACCTCGCGTTTGCGTCCGGGACCGTCCGCCCGAGCCGCCGGAATCAGCGGCTCGATGATCGCCCACTGCTCGTCGGTCAAATCCGTGGGATACGCCCGCCGCTTCATTCCCGCCCCGGCCTCATTCATCGTCTTCGACATGCTCGCGCACTCCTTTGCGTATGAGGAAAACGCGAACATCATCAACATCCACCGCTTACGGCAAGACCAATTCCCGGATAGCCTCTAACTATGCCCAACTTGCGGGCTTCGTCTTCAATCTGAGCCGTGCGCCGTGAGAACTTGTCGATGGTGGCCTTGTCGAGCCCGGCCAGTTCCCAGCCCCACTTCTTCCGTTCGACTTGCAGTCCGAGATCACCGAGGCGGCTGGCCAGCCGGGAATGAAACACCGCTTCAAAGTACGGGGCATCCCGTTTGAGGTCCGCCAACTGTCCCGCCTTCCAGACATGTTCCTTGTCATCCCATGTCGAGTTGAACACGAAGCAGTGGGCGTGCAAATGGGGATCGGGAATCCCATCAATCGGCCGGGCCGTGAAATGGACGAACTCACCCCACACCATGTTTCCCGTGGTGCGGTCTTCATTCAGACCACGCTTGCGGACGCGGGTCTTCATCTCGGCTTCCATGTCCTGCATGGTCGCATCGACCGAGTCGCTGAAGGCATCCAGAAGCCGCTCGTCCTTGGTCAGCCCGTACAACAGCGACACGCTCTTCGGAACGTGGAAATTGAAGTCATAGCCGACGCGACGTTCTTCTTTGCGACGCAGCGTCAGCGGTTCGTTCGTCTGCGGATGTCGGTTGTCGCACAGAGCATCCCACGTCTCAGGTCGAATCTGTCCGGACAAGCCGAGTCGCTCGGAACCGTGGCCACGCCATTGGCCGACCAGCTCCTGCCCTTCGGTGTAATAATCGGCCGTGCTGTAGTAGCTCTTCGCTCCCGCCGCCGAATTGTTCTGGATGATGCGCAGCATGATTCATTATACGCGAGGTCATATTGCCAAATCGTAAACGACACGGTCGATATCTCAGCGACGCATGATTGCGGAGCCTGGCCCGAAGTGAAGGACTCATTCGGTCGCCCCGCGAAATCCGTGTGAACTCGCGGGCACTTAGCCAAAGGATGTTGCCCCTGCCCGCTTTGACTGCGAGAGCCAGCGAGTTCCAGAAGCCTTACTTGCCTGAGTCGCAGACGGTTTCAGTCATGACTCGCACGGCAGAACGGGTGTGAACTGTCGCTGTGGTTCATCCAAGGTTCGTCTCCTTCGATCTGGAGCACCGCCTCAACCACACGGCCTATGGGATGGGCACGCTAAAGCCGCCGCCGGGCCAATCCAGCGGAAAATCGGTTCCCCCTGAAGGTCTCCCCCAATTTTCCGCTGGACCGGTGCGCTGCGCCCCGACTCAAGCGGCTTTGGTTCACGTGCCATCAGGCCGCGATGGTCGCAGCCGGTAACACAAGAAGGAGAACAAGCATGTCTAACACCACAACCACTGAAGCACTCGCTTCCAAACAACCGAGCCACGTCGCCTATCAAGTCCGCGACCGCGAGGGCAAGAAAAGCTTCTGGACCCGCATCGGCACGGCCTGGGCTCACGGCGACGGCCAGGGATTCAACATCCAGATCGAATGTGTCCCGCTCGACGGCCGGATCACGCTTCGCATCGCTTCCGAGAAGAAAGAGTAACCCATCACCCGGCGGGCCAGTGTGCCCGCCCACTTAACCGAGAAAGGAATCCCACCATGAACACGACAACCAACATACATCCCCGGACTGCACGATACCTGCATGGTTTTCGAGCGTCCAACTGCCACAAAACAACGATAGGAGACACGATATGAGCTTGATGATTCAAACTGACAGTGACATTCACGCAACACTCGCCAAACGTCGGGAGATCGCCATCATTTGGTGCATCGAAGATGTGATAGAAGTTCGGCCCGACCTCAATGAAGACCAATGTTGGCAAGTCCTGCAAAACGTCGATCGCCATCACGACGCGACGATTGGCGTTAATTGGGACGTGCTCGACTGTGTCGCCAGTATCCTTTTCGGTGGCGCTCCCGACGGCGGTAACGAATGATGCCCTTGAGCGGCGACATGCTTGACGACTTGTTCCACGGCTGCGCGTTCGCCGCTTACGTGGAATTGGCCGTCGCCTGCGGTGGTGTACCCGATGAGATTGCCACCCGCCGCCGAGCGTATCAGCTCTACGAAGAGACGGTCGCCGAACGGAACCGGTCACCTTGAGGGTGACGGCGATCCTTGAACCGTCTCCCGGAGCAACACCTCGATGGCTTCGATCTGGAGGCGTCCCTCGTAGTTGTTTTGCCGGACCCAGGCGTTCTTCTGTCCTTGATAGTCCGGCTGAAACTGAAAGCCCGCTCCCTTGAGAGCGGTCAGCACGTCCGCCGGAGGCTTCGCATCGAACTGCACGACGATCCGCTGATGCTGCTCATCGGTCAATCGACTGTAGCCACGAGCCGTGTCGGCCACCCAACTGCGAAACTGCCCGCGTGGCTTTCCATCGACTGCCGACGCAGTCTCCGGTGGTGTCTCGCCCGGCGTGTACTTCCCGGTCGGTTCAAACGGCGGCTCTTCGATCGTTCCTGTCGGAGCCGACACTGCTGCCGGTGGTTCCACCATCGCAGCCGTTGTCATCTCAACCGACTCGCTCTGAACGTCGCTGGGAACAACTTCGGCTTCAGTCGCCTTGGCTCGCCTGCGCCTCTTCGGTGACTTCGCAGGTGGCTCGGCAACCATCGTTGCCGTCGTCCCGACTGACTCGTGTTGATCGTCACCGGCCTCAACCGGCGTCTCTGTCTGTTTACGTTTCCTCGGCATTGTCTCCTCCCTGATGGTTACTGGTCCCGAACTCCGTCGGTCTTCTCAGTCTACGCCCCATCGCTAAACAATTCGTAAACGCCGCGTAGCCCGCTCGCGGACCGAAAACCATGACCAATGGAACGCCTCAAAAACGCCTCTGAAGCACACCCCGAAAAACGTCCCGCCGCGAGATGACAGCAAGCTAAAAATGTGTCAGACATCTCCCCTAAGCAGAGCTTAGGAAAATTTTCACGGTGAAAATCTGCTTTCATGCAGGATGTCTGACTGGCCAGCTTGATGTCTTGCTGGCAGGCAACCCATCAAGCCAGCATGAAGGACGGACAGCCAGAAAGCTTGTCAGCCTTCCGTCATGCCATCCTGCCAACATGCCAGCAATCTTGTAGGCCAGTGAGCAATCAAGCTGGCAAGACAGCGAGTCAACTTGCTGTCTCGACATCACGCCAACATGCCTGACACCTTGCATGAAATACTGCTTGCCAGACAGCAATCAAGCATGTATGGTCGCCTGATGATTATCGTGATCGCAAATTCCAAGGGAGGTGTCGGCAAGTCAACATTGGCCGTGCATCTGGCCGCGTGGCTTCACGACCAGGGCCATCGCGTCGCTCTGGCCGACTGCGATACCCAGCAATCGTCTTCCGAATGGATTCGCGAAGCCGTTCCGGGAGTGAAAGCGGTCCGGCTCGACAATCCGAATATGATTCTCGACGAGTTGCCGGTCCTTGCTCACGATGTCGATTTCGTCGTGGCCGACGGTCCCGGCAGCCAGACTGAAACCAGCCGTGCTCTGTTACTCCGTGCTGATTTGGCAATCGTGCCCTGCAAGGCATCCATGCTGGAGGTGAGGGCGCTCGCCAAGGCCACCGATGTTTTGCGTCAGGCTCAGGACATCCGGGCGGGCAAGCCAAAGGCGGTCATTGTCCTCAGCATGGTCGGCAAGAATTATCGACTCACCAAGGACATGAAGGACGCCGCCGCCGCACTCGACCTGCCGATGGCATCCGTTCCGCTGATCCTTCGCCAGATCTACGCCGACGCACCGGGGCAGGGGGCTGTCGTCGGCCGGATGGCTTCGCGGGGACGTGAAGCGGCCATCGAAGTGGATCAACTTTTCCGCGAGATTCTGCCCGAGGCGTGCCGGGTGAAGTCCATCAAGTCCAAGCCTGCAAAACGCTAAAGAGGAGTCTGAGGGATGGCCGACCGTCGATCATTGATTGAAGGACTCAAACCGCCCGCACCCGTCGCTACGGACGGTGTCGAAAAAGACTTTGTGTTCGGAGCCAATGGAAAACCCGTATCGGAAATAGGCAACCAACCCAGCTCACCGGCGGCCATGCCCGCCCCACCGCAATTGGCCCGAGCACCTATCAGCACCCGCATCCGTTCCGACTTCGCCCAGGCACTAAAGCGAGCATCGCTAGAACGACAACTCAGCAGCACGGAGCCAAACACGCTCCAAGACATTCTGGAGGAGGCCATCGAACCGTGGCTGAAGTCACATGGCTACCTGCCGTAAACAATCACACGGAAATCAGCACGTAATCCCTACGGCGATCCCCGACGTTCCGACCACTTGCGACAGAACCCAACGAAAGCCGCGTCCGGATTTCGCGGGACTTCCGTGATCCAATCTCGCCATTCACGCTCCAGGTAATACACATCCCAACCCGGAGCCACGATCCGGGCGTCATGATAGGTTTCAGTATCCAGGCTGCCGACGGTCACAAGCGGCACTGAGGAAGTAGCGAGGGGGACGCTGCCACGGCTGCGGAAGAGAACCATGTCGTCCGACTCCAGTGTTACCGAATAATCCGGCATGTGCGAGAACCGTCGATCTTCCTCGACAATGTTTGAGACCAACCGCCGGAACTCCTTCTCCGTCGAGGCCGATCCGCACTTCTTCTGCAGCAGCGAAAGCGAAATCTTCCACTCTTCCTTCTTGCCGCAGTGTTTTCTTGCGAGTTCGTACATCCGTCGTTCGAGCGGTTTTCGGAGCCGGAAGTAGTCGCGGTGCAGAGTCAGCACCTCTTGATGTCGAATGGCGTTGAACGCCCAGTCCGACAGCTTGACCTCAACTTCCTGCATACGGCCGTCGCGTGTTTCGCGGACGATCTTGGCCCGTTCGATGATTCCGAAGGTCTCGAAGATTTCCTGCCCACCGGTGGAGATGTTCGTGCTGATTCGGGTTCCCGCCAGTCGTTCGAGAGCGGCTTTCAGGGCTTCATACCCTTGTCCGTTCGTCATGCGATTGGTGGCCTTCAGCAAGTCATGGGCTTTGAAATGCAGCACCGGCGAAACCGGCTGCCCAGCATTCTGCGCTGCCATCAACTGACTGATGCAGTAGATCAAGATATCCCGGTCATGCACGGTGGCCAGTCCATCGGCCGAGGGCTTGACCTCGACATAGGTTGAGCCGTGCTCGTAGCGGCGGATACGATGATCGGGTTTGGTGGACAGCGAAAAGATCGGGTGTTCCATCGACGCCATATCCCCCTTCGGGGCTGCATCCATCAGGTCGCAGACGAAGAAGTCTGGCGTCGTGCGACGATCAGGGAGCAGGGGAGGGCGTTCTTTGGCAGTCTCGATCAACATCGGGCGATAGTTCGATATATCACACACCTTGTCAAGCAGATTCGATAGATCACACACCGAGAGCGTTTATTCGATATTTTACAAACCGGGGATGACGTGCCGACGTGCTTTCGATAGATCGCACATCGCAGGTTTGCTTCGATGGTTTACACACCGTTTTTCGATGGTTCACACACCACGCTTCGATGGTTTACACACCGGCCGTCCTGAATCACGTCGCAAAGACAGCAGCTTATCGACCACTATCCACAGCGTAACACTATATCTAACACAAGTATTTAACACTCTGCGACGACCAATCATTCTCTGTGGATAACTCTTGGTGCAACAAGTAACAAAAAAGCGTTCGCTGTGTTGTCAGGCGAAGCAATCACCCTTCCCCCGATGGAATTGCTGAAAGGTCATCCCTCGCATCTCTCTGAGTCCGGAGAATGAGGCGGCGTATCGGCAACGACTTGCTACTGGGAAACACCTCGGCGAGCGGAGAGAACAAAGGTGGCATTCAGAATCAGATCGTCACGCGAGGCTTTCGCATCGGCCAAAATTGAATTCTTCCACGAGCAGGAGAGGGGGATCAACTTTGGTTACTTTTTTTGAGGAATAAGTGGCTTTCGGCTCTTTGGATGATTTGCGGTTGATTTTGAGGCAGGTTTGATTTGTCCGTCCTTGCCGCCCGTGCAAAAGCACTGGCTGCAAATGCGTCGTAAGTCCTTTTGCTGAAAGCCATTCATTGACAAGCCTATCATCGACGGATAGACAGGAGTGAATGGAAAGAGGTAGCGAATGCGGTATCAGCGTTCACTCGAAATCGAACAGCGGCTTGAGACCGTTTTGAAGGCGATCCACTCAGGGGAGTACTCCACACCGATGCTGGCCGAGAGACTTGGCGTTTCGATTCCGACTATTTCTCGAATTGTTGCTGCTTTGCGGGAGAGGGGGCACGACATTCGTGCAGAACACTATGAAAGCGGTTGGAGATACGTTGCCACCTCGCACACTGACATCAAAGCCCCGCAGTCGCGTGCCAAAAAACATACGGATTGGTGAAAGATCGGAGCATCAATGATTACCGACTTTCATGCCAAATACATTGCCTATGAGATTACTCGGCGCTGCGCCTCTGACAGTGTCGAAAAGCTCACTGCGGTACTGTCCGACGCCCAAGTGGACCTGAACCCCCACCAGATTGAGGCTGCTCTCTTTGCATTTCGGAATCCGTTGTCACGAGGAGCAATCTTAGCCGACGAAGTCGGCCTTGGAAAAACGATCGAGGCCGGTTTGCTAATCGCACAGATGTGGGCCGAGCAGAAACACCGGATTCTTGTCATTGCACCAGCCAATCTGCGAAAGCAATGGGGACAGGAACTTGCCGACAAGTTCTTCCTACCTTCGGCGATTCTGGAAACCCGAACCTTCAACGAAGCCATTCGTGCTGGCAACCTGAACCCGTTTCAACGAGATGCCGTCGTCATTTGTTCCTACCAATTCACCAAGAAGATGGAACCGTACATTCGCCAGACCCCTTGGGATCTGGTCGTCATCGACGAAGCCCATCGGCTCCGCAACGTCTACAAGCCGACGAACAAGATTGCCAATGCCATCAAGCAAGCCGTCGCACCGTTTCGCAAAGTGCTGCTGACGGCGACCCCGTTGCAAAACTCGTTGCTGGAGCTTTATGGCCTTGTCAGCATCATTGATGACTTCGCCTTCGGCGACCTGAAAACGTACCGCGCTCGTTTCACGCGGCTGGCGAATGACGATGATTTCAACGACCTGAAGGAACGGCTTCGCCCAATTTGTAAGCGAACGCTCCGCAAGCAGGTGCTGGAATACGTCAACTACACCGACCGTCACGCACTGGTGCAAGAGTTCAATCCCACGGAAGAGGAGCAGCGGCTCTACGACCTTGTGTCGGAATACTTGCAGCAACCCACACTTTACGCACTGCCAGCCAGCCAACGCTCCTTGATGACGCTGATCCTCCGAAAGCTTCTGGCTTCGTCAACCTATGCCATTTCTGACACCTTGAGCGGTCTGGCCCTCAAACTCGAAACGGCAGCCAAACAAGCCGAGGCAGTTGATTCACCGCCTGAAGAACTGGCCGAGAACCTTGAGGAGTTTGACGAACTCGCCGACGAGTGGGAACCGGATGAAGGGGAAGAGTCAGGTGAAGATAAGCCGCATTTCTCGCCGCAGCAGGTTACGGAAATGCGTGTTGAAATGGCCAAGCTCCGCGAGTTTCACACACTGGCAAAATCCATCGCCCGCAATTCCAAGGGCGAAGTTCTTTTGACGGCGCTCCGACGCGGATTCGCAGCCGCCGCCGAAGCGCAACAGGGCACCAATGGTGCGACGCTTCAACAGAAAGCCCTGATCTTCACGGAGTCCCGCCGCACTCAGGAATATCTCTTCCGCATCCTGGAGCAGACCGAATTCGCGGGCAAGGTCATGCTTTTCAATGGCACGAACAACGACGCAGGTTCAAAGGAAATCTACCGCCGCTGGCTTACAAAGAATGAAGGAACTGATCGCGTATCTGGCTCACCGGGTGCGGACATGCGTGCCGCTCTCGTGGAGAACTTCCGGGATGAAGCGGCCATCATGATCGCCACGGAAGCGGCAGCCGAGGGAATCAACCTTCAGTTCTGCAACCTTGTGGTCAATTACGACTTGCCCTGGAATCCGCAACGCATCGAGCAGCGGATCGGGCGATGCCACCGCTACGGACAGAAATTCGATGTTGTGGTGGTCAACTTCCTCAACAAGAACAATGCCGCCGATCAGCGTGTTTACGAATTGCTGGCCGACAAGTTTCGCTTGTTCAACGGCGTCTTCGGAGCCAGTGACGAGGTTCTCGGTGCGATTGAGTCCGGCGTCGATTTCGAGAAACGAATCGCGGGTATCTACCAGAAATGCCGCTCACCACAACAGATTAAGTTCGAGTTCGACCAACTTCAACAGGAACTCGATTCCCAAATTACCGAAGGGCAACGCGATGCCCGCGAGAAACTGCTCGACAACTTCGATCAAGAAGTCGTTGAAAAGGTCCGCATTCAAAGCAGCGGTTTGCTAGACCGCTTCAACGAACGGCTCTGGATTCTGACCCGGTATTTACTCGACTCCTTCGCGGAGTTCGACGGTAACAAGTACAGTTTCCAACTGACCAGCAATCCGTTTCCCGGCGAAACAATCCATCCGGGACCATACCGGCTGGGCAAGCACGTTGAAGACGCCAACACCTACCGCGTCGGCCATCCGCTCGCGCAGCGTATCATCGGCCAAGGCAAGTCGCTCAAGCCATCGCCTGCCGAGGTGACATTCGACTATTCCGGTTCTGCTAAGAAAATCGCGGTCCTGGCACCGTTAGTCGGAAAATCCGGCTGGCTCACTTGTACGAGTCTCAGCGTGAACGCCCTTGAAACCGAGGAACACCTGATCCTCGCGGGCGTGGCCGACAACGGCGACGCACTGGACGAAGGCCAATGCCGGAGATTGTTCGACGTTTCTGGTGCGACCGGGGATACGCTTGCGATTCCAGCCGCTACCTTGCCACTGCTGAAGGATGCTACGGCTCGCCGGCAGAGTGAACTGCTAACGGCGATGTCCGCGAAGAACGGCGAATGGTTTGACATCGAAATGGACAAGCTCGACCGCTGGGCAGAGGACCGCCGAACTTCCCTCAAGGCGGACCTGGAGGAACTCGACCAGAGCATCAAGGACGCGAAGAAGTCCGCACGGCTGGCTCCCAACCTGCCTGAGAAGCTTGAAATCCAGCGGACGCTCCGGGGGCTGGAAACCAAACGGGATGAAGCATGGCGTGCCTATGATTCAGCCAGCCGGGACGTGGACAACCAGAAGGACGCATTGCTCGACGAAATCAGCCGCCGCCTTGAGCAGCAGACAACTTGTGAGACGCTGTTCTCGCTGCGCTGGAGGGTCAAATGAGCAAAACGAATCTCCCGATACCTGCCGACTTTCCGGTCCTCTTGAAGGAGATCAAGAACCGAATCCAGCAGGCTCAAACGCGGGCCATGTTGGCGGTCAACGCCGAACTCGTGCAGCTTTACTGGGATATTGGCCGCATCATCGCCGAACGCCAGCAACAGGAAGGCTGGGGAGCCGCAGTCATCCCCCGACTGTCCCGTGAATTGCTCAACGAACTGCCGGAAGTGAAAGGCTTCTCCGAACGGAATCTCGATCGGATGATTGCCTTCTATCGGATTTATTCCGATCCAGCAGCATTTTCGCCACCGCCGGTGGCGAAATTAGATCGCAGGACAATTTCGCCACAAGCGGTGGCAAAATTGAAGACAGCCGAAAAAGTGCCGCAGCCCGCGGCACAATTGCCAGCTTCCCTGCTTTGGTTGGTCCCATGGGCACATCATGTCGTCTTGATGGAGAAAGTCAAAGACCGGGCGACCCGCCTCTGGTACATGCAGCAGACGCTGACCAACGGCTGGAGTCGCAACATTCTGTTGGCGATGATCCAGTCCGAGGCACATGCTCGTCAGGGACAGGCCATCACCAACTTCGAGCGGTTGCTTCCGCCACCGCAGTCGGACCTTGTTCAGCAGACGCTCAAAGACCCGTACATTTTTGATTTCCTCACGCTCCAGGAACCATTCCACGAGCGGGAACTGGAAACCAATCTCCTGCACCAGCTTGAACGCTTCCTGCTGGAGCTTGGACAAGGCTTCGCTTTTGTCGGTCGCCAGTATTACCTGAAGGTGGGCGACCGCGAATTCTACATCGACCTGTTATTCTATCATCTGAAGCTGCGCTGCTTCGTCGTGATCGACCTGAAAAAAGGGGAGTTCAAGCCTGAGTATGCGGGCAAGATGAACTTCTATCTGAGTGTCGTGGATGACCAGCTTCGGCACGCTGCCGACGCTCCGTCCATCGGCTTGATCCTCTGTCAGGATCGCAACCACATCGTCGCTGAATATACCCTGCGTGGCGTAGACAAGCCTATCGGCATCTCCGAATACGAACTGACCCGTGCTTTGCCGCCGAATCTGAAATCTGCTCTGCCCACTGTGGAAGAGATCGAAGCCGAACTCACTGATTCCGCCTCAATTCATCCGTCCAAACCGCCTACGCTCCCCGCACCGAAGAAACGCAAAGCGGTGAAGCCATCGAAGCCAGCCAAGAAGAAACAACCGAAGAAGGGCCGTCCCCAATGAAGCAATCACCGATGACCGAACCTGACAACTTCGACCTTCGTTCTCACGACGCGGCGGGGGATAAGATCGCAGAATTGCTGCGACTCTTCCCGGAAATCCGCACCGAAGGGGGGAAGCTGGACTTCGACCGGCTGAAGCTCGCTCTTGGCGAAACCGTGGACGTGGGCAAGGAACGCTACGGCATGAATTGGCCAGGCAAGGCCGAATGTTCCAAGACCATCCAGGCTCCAAGTTTGGGGACGCTGCGCCCCTGCCCCGAGGAGAGCATCAACTTCGATACGACGGAAAACCTCATCATCGAGGGCGACAATCTGGAAGTCCTGAAGCTTTTACAGAAATCGTATCTGGGCAAGGTCAAGATGATCTACATCGACCCGCCCTACAACACGGGTAACGACTTCATCTACCCCGACAATTTCTCTGAGAGCTTGCAGACGTATCTGGAATACACCGGGCAAGTTGATGATGCGGGCACAAAGTTCGGAACAAACCCAGAGACCGACGGACGCTTCCACTCCAAGTGGCTCAACATGATGTATCCGCGCCTTTACCTCGCTCGCAATTTGCTGCGAGAGGACGGCGTGATCTTCATCAGCATCGACGATTGCGAGGTTCATAAGTTGCGGGCACTGATGGATGAGCTATTCGGAGAGGAAAACTTTGTCGCAATGATGGCATGGCAGAAGAAGGACACGCCGTCGAATGATGCAAAGTCGGTCTCGATCACTCATGAATACGTTGTCACATATTCGAGGTCGGAGACTTTTCAGCGACTGCTTTTGCCAAGAAACGATGACCAACTCGCGAACTATAAAAACCCGGACAACGACCCACGTGGACCGTGGATTCGTTCGACGCTCATCCGCAAAGAGTTTCGCGCTGAAAGGTGCTACATCGTGAAGAACCCACAGGGGCGTGAACGCGTACCTCCACCCGGAACGAGTTGGCGTGTTCCCCCTGCAACCTACGAAACGCTCGTGAAAGAGAATCGTATTTGGTGGGGCCAAGACGCAGACGGCGAGCTTCCATTCAAAAAGAAATTCTTGACCGAAGTGCGCGATGGAGTTGTTCCGGTCACTTGGTGGGATTACGAGTTCGCCGGATCGAATCGCAATGCAAAGGTTGAAATCCGACAGACATTCGACGGTGAAGTCCCGTTTGACACGCCGAAGCCCTCATCGTTGATTGCTCGAATGCTTGGTCTCACCACCGGAAATGATGTTGATGATACTGTTCTTGACTTCTTCGCGGGCAGCGGCACCACAGCCCACGCAGTTCTCGAATTGAACAAGCAAGACGGTGGCAATCGGCGATTCATTCTCGTCCAACTTCCTGAGCCGACTGATCGCAAAGACTTCCCGACGATCTCCGACATCACGAAAGAGCGAGTCCGCCGCGTCATCAAGAAGCTGAATGCCGAAGACGCAGGAAAACTGGAACTGGATTCGGCAGGTCAAGATCGGGGCTTTCGCGTCTTCAAGCTGGCGGAATCGAACTTCACCACATGGGATGCTCAAGTTGCCCACGAACCGAAGGCGCTGCAAAACCAACTAGACTTCCACGTCGATCACATCCGGGACGAACGGACGGCGGATGACATTCTCTACGAACTGCTGCTGAAGAGCGGTTTCCCGCTGACAACACCCGTCGAAAAGCAGACGCTGGCAGGAAAGACGGTTCACAGTGTGGCCGGTGGGGCGCTCGTGATTTGCCTGGAGCGGGAATTGACCCTCGAACTGATCCGGGCCATTGCCGAAGGCAAGCCGGAGCGAGTCGTCTGCCTGGATGAGGGGTTTGCCGGTAACGACCAGTTGAAGGCCAATGCCGTGCAGACGTTCAAGACCAAGGGCATCGTCAAGTTTCAGACGGTATAAAGGAGTTCCGCCATGCCAGAATCCGGCCAACCATACGAAGGCGAGTTGATCCTGTACAAGACCCCCGAGGGGACGGTGCGGATTGAGGTCCTGTACGAATCCGAGACATTTTGGCTGAACCAGAAGAAAATCGCGGAGCTCTTTGGCGTGGATGTCCGCACAGTCAGCGAGCACCTTCAAAACGTGTTTACCGACAGGGAGTTAGACGAAACGGCAGTTCTCCGGAAATTCCGGACAACTGCCGCCGACGGGAAGTCGTACCTTGTCAACTTCTACAACCTCGACGCCATCATCTCGGTCGGCTACCGGGTGAACAGCGCGCAGGCCACGCAGTTTCGTATTTGGGCGACGCAGACCCTGCGGGAATTCGTCATCAAGGGCTTTGTCCTCGACGACGAGCGTTTGAAGCTCAACAAGCGATTCGGCAAGGACTACTTCGACGAACTGCTCGAGCGCATCCGTGAGATACGCGCCAGCGAACGGCGATTCTATCTCAAGATCACTGATATCTACGAGCAGGGCAGCATCGACTACGACAAAACCGCCGAAATCACCATCACGTTTTTCAAAACGGTGCAGAACAAGCTGCATTGGGCGGTGACCGGCCAGACCGCAGCGGAGATCATCAAAGAGCGAGTCGACGCCGCGAAGCCGACAATGGGATTAACCACCTGGAAGAACGCGCCCGAGGGTAAGATTCTAAAAAGCGACGTGTCGATCGCGAAGAACTACCTGATCGAGCCAGAGATCAAGGAGCTGGAGCGCATCGTCACCATGTATCTCGACTATGCCGAGAATCAGGCGGCACGCCAGATCGTGATGCGCATGTCCGATTGGGTCACCAAGCTCGATGCGTTCCTGAAATTCAACGAGTATGACGTGTTGACCAACGCTGGCTCGGTTTCTGCCCAAGTGGCCAAGCTCCTGGCTGAAAAGCAGTATGCCAACTTCCGCATCCAGCAAGACCGCAGATTCGAGAGCGACTTCGAAAAAGAGATCCAGCGAATCGAAAAGAAGTCCAAGAAGCCGAAGGGAGACGCAGAGTGAAGCTCCAATTCAACGCCAATCAGACCTTCCAGCTTGATGCTGTGGCCGCCGTCACCGACCTGTTCGACGGCCAACCCCAGGGTGCGCCCGAATATACGGTGATCGACCTTGGTCATTGGGACGACGATGGACTCTTTACCGGCCAAGCCCGCTCGGAACTGGGCGTCGGCAACAATTTACTCCTGGCCCCCGACAAGCTGAAAACCAACGCCCGGCTGATTCAGCACCGCAACGACATCGAGATAGCTGATCCCGATGCACCGCTTGAAGCATGGGACTTGTTCGACACAGCCGCCAACGTCGCCCGACAGTGCCCGCATTTCTCTGTCGAGATGGAGACCGGCACGGGCAAGACCTACGTTTACCTGCGGACGATCTTCGAGCTTTCGCGTCGGTACGGCTTGCAGAAGTTTATCATCGTCGTGCCGAGCGTGGCGATCCGCGAGGGTGTACTCAAGAACATCGAGATCACTGCCGAGCATTTTCGGGCGATTTACAACAATCCGCCCTTCGAGCATTTCGTGTACGACGCCAAGAAAGTCAGCCGCCTGCGGCAGTTCGCCGTCAGCAACATGCTGCAAATTCTGGTCATCAACATCGACGCTTTCCGCAAGAACTTCACCGGCACAGAGGCCGAGCAAAAGAGCAACGTCATCTACAAGGAGATGAACCAGCTTTCGGGACGAGCGCCCATCGAGTTCGTGCAGGCGACCCGCCCCATCGTCATCATCGACGAGCCACAAAGCGTGGACTCTACTGACCGGGCACAGGAAGCCATCCGGGCGCTGAATCCACTGTGTACGCTTCGCTACTCCGCGACCCATAAGAACCCATACAACATTGTCTATCGCCTCGACCCGGTCAAGGCGTTCGAGCTTCGACTGGTCAAGCAGATCGTCGTCGCCAGTGCCACCGCCGAAGGTGGAGCTAACGATGCCTTCGTTCGCGTCGAGCAGATCGACTACAAAAAGGGCATTAAGGCCAAGCTGCGAATCCACGTACAGACGGCGGAAGGGCCGAAGGAAAAATCGGTCACGGTGAAAAACGGGGCCGACCTGTTCAGCGTCTCGAATGAGCGAGCCAACTACCGCAACGGCTACGAAGTTGCCGAGATCAATGCTGAACCGGGTAACGAGTACGTCCGCTTCACGAGCGGACGGGTCATGCGGCAAGGCGATGAAACTGGCGGAATGCGTGATGATGTTTGGCAGGTGCAGGTCAAACACACTGTCAAGAAGCACCTGGAGAAAGAACTTCAACTTCGTGGCCGTGGCATCAAGGTATTGAGCCTGTTCTTTATCGACCGTGTGGCCAATTACCGCGACTACGACGGATCGGGCCAGCCGGTCAAAGGCAAGTTTGCCGAGGCGTTCGAGGCCGCGCTTGCCGAGTTTGCCAAGGATGCCCGCTACAAAGACTTCCCTTGGATCAAGCTCCCCTTCGAGCAACTTCACAACGGCTACTTCGCCGCCGACAAGCCCAAAAAAGGCCAGCAGCAACCCGTCTGGAGAGACACCCGAGGTGACACTCAGGCCGACGACGAGGTTTACAACCTCATCATGAAGGACAAGGAACGACTTCTCTCCGAGGAGGAACCGCTTCGTTTCATCTTCAGCCATTCGGCCCTGCGCGAAGGGTGGGACAATCCGAATGTCTTCCAAATTTGCACGCTGAACGAAACCCGCAGTGCGATGAAGAAGCGTCAAGAAATTGGCCGAGGCTTGCGTCTGCCGGTCAATCAACACGGACAGCGGGTTTTCGACGAATCGGTGAACAAGCTTTACGTCATGGCGAACGAGAGCTACGAAGACTTCGCTCGCGCCCTGCAAACCGAGTATGAAGAGGATTGCGGTGTCACGTTCGGCAAAGTACCAATCACGGCGATTGCCAAGATCACCCGCGTCGTCGAGGGCGAGCCACAGCCCATCGGCAGACAAGATGCCGAGGCGATCAAGAAATCCCTTGTCGAGCAAAAGATGCTCGACACCGAGGGGCGATTACTGCCTGCCTTCGACCCGAAGAAGCCGGATTTCAAGATCGAGCTTCCCCAGCAATTCCAGGAACTCGCGCCCGCCGTCGTGGACCTGCTGGCCTCCTATCAAATCGAACGCCACATCCGCCAGGACAAGGACGAGGGAGTCAATCGACTCAAGAAGGAAGTGCTGCTCAATCCCGAATTTCAGGCGATCTGGGATCGCATCAAGCCGAAGACAACCTACCGCGTCGAGTTCGAGACGGATGAACTGGTCCGTCGCGCCGTCGCCGCAATCAAGAAGATGGAGAAGATCGAGGCCGCGAAGATTCGCGTCACCGCCGGACAAGTCGGCGTTGTTCGCGGTGGCGTGACGACAACCGCCATCAGTGCCGCCGAGGAACAGGTCACACATCGCAACCGACCCGTACCAGACGTGCTGGCATACCTGCAAAACGAAACCGAACTGACCCGTTCGACGCTGGTGCGGATTTTGAAGGAATCCGACCGATTGGCGGAGTTCTTTGCCGACCCGCAACGCTTCATGGACGCCATCGCCAACATCCTCAAGCATGAGCTTCATCGGCTTTTGGTGGACGGCATCAAGTACGAGAAAATTGACGGGGCCGGTCCGGAAACCGAATGGGAGATGCTGCTCTTCAAGAACGAAGAACTCGTCAACTACCTGAATGCTCTGGCCGTGAACCATTCGCTCTACGAATATGTCGTTTATGAATCGGAAGTTGAGAAGGAGTTTGCCAAGAAGCTCGACCAACGCGAGGACATCCGACTTTTCGTGAAACTCCCCGGCTGGTTCGAGATCGACACGCCGGTCGGCAAGTACAACCCGGACTGGGCCATCATTAAGCACGATGACCAGACCCTGTATCTTGTCCGCGAGACCAAAAGCACCAAGGACTTTTTGAAGTTGCGAACCAGCGAAGCGGACAAGGTTCGCTGCGGCCAAAAGCACTTCGAGACCCTTGGCGTGTCGTTTTCAGTTGTCGTGTCAGCAGACGAGGTGTAGGCGTAATGAAACAGCCCTTGTCACGCCTCAAAAGCCGAATACCGCAAACCACAAGAGGAGAGGGGTGAAATGTACGTTCACGCAATGAGAATTCGCAACTTCAGGCGACTGAAGGACGTGCGAATTGATTTGGCCGCCGACATTTCCATTTTTGTTGGCGCAAATAATAGCGGAAAGACATCGGCATCACAGGCGGTACAGCTATTCCTGGCGGCAACGCGTGAGCGATTCTCGATTCATGATTTCAGCGCGGAATGCTGGTCGGCGATCAATGCCTTCGGTGATCAAGCCGAAAACGCCACTCTGCCCAAAATCTCGCTCGATCTTTGGTTTCATGTTGACGCTCCAGATCTCCACCGAGTGATCGATCTTTTGCCAAGCCTGCATTGGGAAGGCTCACTGGTTGGCATACGAATTGAGTTCGTAGCCTCAGATGAAGCGACGTTGCTCGCTAATTTTCGATCCGCTCGTGATAGGGCGAGAGCGAGTCGGCCGATGGGAAAAGATGCCGCCGCAGACTATCATCCATCACCGCGCACGTTGAGCGAGTATCTGTCCGACAATCTTAAACGCGAGTACGAGCTACGGTATTTTGTGCTTGATCACGCGTGCTTCGATGACTCACTCGTCGAGGCGGTCGATTACATGCCGCTCCAGATCACTCCAGATAAGGGCCGGAGTAGCAAGGACGTTCTGAACTCCCTTCTGCGTGTCGATTTTCTCAGTGCTCAGCGTCATCTGTCCGACAATGCAGGCGGGAGCCGCGTCGAAGATTTATCCCGTTGTCTCAGCCGCTTCTACGATCGTAACCTTGAGAAGCGTAGCGACGACTATGACGCACTACGCGCTTTGGCTGATTCTGAAAACTTGCTCAACGAGCACCTTGCGCGAGTATTCGAGCCAACCCTGCGTCGTCTTGGGGAACTGGGATACCCCGGCCTGACCAATCCGCGTTTAGTCATCAAATCCGCGTTGAACCCTGCCACTCTCATGAGCAGCCACGACGGCGCGCGGGTTCACTATGCGCTCGACGATTTGCAGAACGGAGCCGAAGCACTGACCCTTCCCGACCGCTACAACGGTCTCGGTTTTAAGAATCTCATTTATATGGTCGTAGAGTTGCTCGATCTTCACACGCAGTGGATGGAAGTCGAGGAGAACCGTCCGCCTCTCCATCTCGTTTTCATTGAGGAACCCGAAGCGCATCTACACCACAGCTTCAGCAGGTCTTCATTCGCAAAGTGCTCGATATTCTGACCATTGATGATGAGGACGAGGCTGCCCATTATCGAAGCCAACTCGTCGTGACCACGCACTCGCCGCACATTCTTTACGAACGCGGCTTTCGACCGATCCGTTATTTCCATCGCTGCAAAACTGCGGCTGGTCAATTTTCCGAAGTGCTGAATCTTTCTGCCTTCTACGCTAGCACCGAGAATCCGACACGCGATTTTTTGGAACGCTATCTCAAACTCACTCACTGCGATCTATTCTTCGCTGATGCCGCCATCCTCGTGGAGGGTAATGTTGAGCGACTCCTTCTCCCCCAAATGATCGAGACGGTCGCCCCAAGGCTCAAATCGGCGTATCTGAGTATTCTCGAAATCGGTGGTGCTTTTGGTCATCGATTTCGCTCGTTGATCGAATTTCGTGGTATCACCGCTCTTATCGTGACCGACATAGACAGTGTTATCGGCAACCCAGCGCCCGCCATCGAAGGCGAGAGCGAAGTGCCTGCGGAAGAGGAAGACGGCGAGGAAGCCGTCGCTAATGTCGGCAAAGCCTGCATGGTGAACACTCCCGACGCGGTGACTTCCAATCAGACCCTAATCCAGTGGCTGCCAGGCAAAAAGACGATTGTTGATCTCCTGGCGGCGACTCCGGAGGAGCGGACTCAGGCACGCACGAATAGTGTCCGCGCGATGATCCGAGTGACCTATCAAACTCCGGTCGATGTAACCTGGCAGGGCGTGACGACAAATCTGACCGGCCGAACCTTGGAAGAAGCGTTCGCGATCGACAACCTTGTCTGGTGCCAGGATCAACTGCGGGCTGACCTCAAACTTCGCATCCCAAAGAATGCCTCACTCACATTGGAGCAGCTTGCCGAACGTCTCCACAAACGGATTAAAGGCACGTCCTTCAACAAGACCGACTTCGCACTCGCTGTGCTTGCAGAAGACCCCGCAGCCTGGACAGTGCCCGCATATATCACACAGGGCCTGCAATGGCTTCAGGACGAGGTGACTCCTCTTCCGGCACCTGCCGCACCGGAGGCTGTAGCATGACCAGTCGAATTGGAAATGCAGATACTGATGCCGACCGGCATTTGAGAGACTGCCTCAATCAGCGAACGCCGGGTAACTTCGTCATGGTGGCTGGAGCCGGTTCGGGCAAGACAACGTCGTTGGTCAAGGCTCTTGATCATCTCGCACGAAGTAGAGGTGCTGATTTACGACATCATGGCCAGCAGATTGCCTGCATTACCTACACAGAGATTGCGGTAGGCGAGATACGGGGCGATGTCGGGAACGCTCCTCTGTTTCACGTATCCACGATTCACAGCTTCATATGGACGATAGTTCATTCATTCCAGGGCGATGTGCGTGAGTGGGTAACAGGCAGGATCAACGAGAAAATCGCTGAGGCCGATGCGAAACTCGCCAAACCAGGAACACGAGCGAATACACGAGAGCGGTTGGCCCGCGACGTTGAAAGATACCAATCCCAGCTTGCAGACTTGTCCCGCGTTAAGCGATTTACCTATGGCACGGGCAGCAACTACGCGAAGGGAACCCTTGGGCACGACGACATTCTGAAAATCGGCCCGGAGCTGATCAGCGAGCGGCCATTGCTACGCAAGCTGATTTCGCGTCGCTTTCCCTACATCTTTGTCGATGAGAGCCAGGACACAAACCCAACCGTCGTTGACGCGCTGAGGCAGATCGCGGAGATGGTCGGGGAACAATTCTGCCTCGGATTCTTTGGTGACCCGATGCAAAAAATCTATACGAGCGGTGCCGGGGCGATTGCAACCAGCGCGGATTGGACAGTAATCACCAAGCCGGAGAATTTTCGCTGTCCAATTAGCGTTCTCCGAGTCATCAATCGAGTTCGTGCCGAGGATGATCGGCTGGAACAGATTCGAGGAAGAACCAGTGAATGCAACGGAGCTGTCGAGCCGGTTGAGGGAACTGCGCGGCTCTTCATCATCCAGGCAGACGCTCGCCGAAACGAACGCCTCACACAGGTGCGTCAGTGGCTATCTCGGTCGAATGACGATCCGCTTTGGGAGAGCGATGCCGACGAAGCGGACGTGCGCGTTCTTGTCCTCGTCCACCGTATGGCTGCGCGGCGTCTTGGCTTCGCAGACATCTATGCTGCGCTCAATGATAATGGGGCTACTAGTCTGAAGGACGGTCTGCTGGATGGCACCGCTTGGGTGCTCCGGCCCTTCATGACCAATCTTCTTCCCCTCGTGCTTGCTGCACGCGACGGCGCTGATTTCAATGTCATCGCCGCGCTACGAAGCAATTGCCCGCTCCTGACCAGCGAACGTCTGTTGGGGCAGAATGCAGTCGAATTGCTTTTACGGCTGAAGTCTGATGTCGATCGCCTCGTTGAAATGCTGAGCGGTGAATCAAACCACTTAATCCGCGATGTGCTCGCGTTTGTTCGCGACGAAGAACTTGCTGATCTTGACGAGCGATTTCTCAGTTTTCTGGCGGAGCCGCCAGTCGGCGAGGCCGATGAGACCGAGCCTGAAGCGGTCGCTGTGCGAGCCTTCCTCAAATGCCCTGCGGCGCAACTTTGGGGATACCGCACTTATGTCGAAGACCAATCTCCCTTCGCTAC
This sequence comes from Planctomycetaceae bacterium, assembly GCA_043775635.1. Taxonomy (GTDB): domain Bacteria; phylum Planctomycetota; class Planctomycetia; order Pirellulales; family Pirellulaceae; genus UBA6163. The sequence continues at coordinate 99,434 of JAYVSE010000111.1, forward strand.
TCAGCAAGGGATCAAAGGGGCAGAATTCCAACGAGTTCTGGTCGTCCTCGACGATGAGGAAAGCCAATACAACCTGTTCTCATACGGCAAGTATTTCGGCCTTGAGCCTCTATCGGACAAGGATCAAGAGAACATTCATGACCAAGTGGATTCGGTTGTGGATCGAACACGTCGCCTCTTTTATGTTTGCTGCTCCAGAGCGGTGCAGGATCTTGCCGTCGTTCTTTTCGTACCTAATGTCCGTGTGGCTACCGACGTTCTTGTTGCAAGAGGTCTATTTGATCGGAATGACGTACACACTCTGGAAGACTTGCCTTGATACTGTGCCGAGTTCGATGACGGCGGCTGTCATGCCGCCTTCCGCTCAAATGACTTGACCAGTCCGCCCACGTAGGACCGGACGATAATCTGGTCACGATCGAGCTTGGGGACTTCTTCAGGAACGTCGCGGATCGGCGGCAGGTGCCCGCGCTCCATATGCGACCGGGTTCGATTGTAGTAGGCCACCCACTGATCCACGATGTGATCCAAGTGCCGATGGCCGAACAGAATAAACTTGAACAGGCACTCATACTTGATTGTCTGGATGAACCTTTCGACTCGTCCGTTCAAATTCGGGGAAGCCACCGGCAGTGCGTTCGTGCGAATGCCTTTCGCTTTCAGCGTGGCCACGAACTCCTTGGTGAACTTCGTGTCGCGGTCGTGCATCAGGATCGACGGCTTCTCTGTTCGTCCCGCCGTCTGTTCGATGAATGCGTCCGTTTGCTTCACAACCCAGCGGGAATTGGGCCGTGCGGTGGAAGACGACACGATAACTTCACGAGTCTTCATGCAGAGGAAGACCAGCAGATACACGTTGCGGATGCCACGAGCGGTCACCGACTTCACCGAGAAGAAATCGCACGCCCACAATGTCTCACCATGACGCTCGATGAAATCATTCCACGTATCCGAGGTACGATCCGGGCCAGGCTTGATGCCCTCTTCCTTCAGGATGTTTCGTACCGTCTGGCGACTGATCCCTTTGATCCCGAGTTTCCGCAATTCTCCGATGATTCGCGTGTAGCCGAAGCCGGTGACTTTGGCGATTTCGATGACCAGTTCCCGAATCGCGCGTGGCTTGCGCTGCCCACCTTTGGGATTGGGAGTTTTCTTCTCCGTTTTTTCATCGCGGACCCAACGGTAGAACGTGCTGGGGCTGACGATGGTGATCAATTCTTCGATGGCACGGCCGAGAGCCTTACCGAATATCAGCAGTCGCCGACGTTCTTCCGGCTTCGTGTGAACCTCAGTGCCCAATCGGCTGCGGAGAATCTTGTTCTCCTCCTTCAGGAACTGGACATACTTCGCAAGTTCGCGATCGGTCGCGGAGGCGATCAGGGTCAGCAGGGGGTGGAAAAGTTTGGCCATCGTTGTATTCTGTGATTTCGCATTGTGGAAGGGATTTCACATTCCTTGTACCGCGCTACGAGTAGGAAAAAAGGCCCAAGACCGATGATCGATGCGGTCCATCTGTGACAGGTTCAGTGACGGCATCACAGACATCGTAGAGCATCCGGTTCAGGGACCGACGGCCGTAAAAAGTTTGGACAATCGGCCGGTTTCTGTCACAGTTGTTGTCACTGAAACCTTGATAAAAGATGGAAAACATCTAAAAATCTGCAATGTGCGGAAACGCCGAGAGCGTTGCCCGTGACAGAGATTTCCCTTGTTTTCAGGCTGTTTTCGCGAAATTCGCTCGATTCGGTCGGCGGTCTACGGAACCGAAGGGTGCCCGACAATCTCGTCTTCGAGGTCGTATTCGTTCTTTCCCCGGTGATCGGGGTGGCCGATGTGAGTTCCTTCCATCAGCAGCACGTCTATCATCCGATCCTTGACCGCTTCGATCAGTGACCTGTGCATCCCCGGCTTTCGACCGTGCATCCGCAGATCACCGGAGTAGAGAACCGTTTTGTCTTCGGCTTCGATTAGGAATGCCTGGGCTCCGTAGATGGAATGATCCACCGAGAAGGCCGTCACGCTGAAGTCGCCAATCCTGACCGGCTGACCTGCGTGGATCTCCCGGTGTCGCTCCTGTGGAAGGGCTGGCTGTCCGGCGAACTTCGATCCCGCGAGCATCATTTTGCTTGTTCCGACGCTGGTGTAGATGGGAATTTCGACTTGGGAATGTCGGAGCAATCCCGTGTGATCTTCGTGGGCATGTGAGAGCAGGATGGCGTCTGGCCGGGACCCCGTTTCATCAAACAGTCCTGCACGTCCATCACCACTTCAACACCATAGCCCCGCAGAACCGGGATCAGTCGGCTGAGCTTTCGACTGAAGATGTTGGTGAAGATCGGAACCGCCTCGGACGAAGACAGGCGTCCCTCCGTCTGAATCTCCAAGAGACTCTTGACTAGGATGACCGTCTGGTTCGAGAACTCTGGCTCACGATTCATCAGGGCGAGAATCGCTTGAACGATCACGTCCTCGTCGGTTTCGGCAGCCTCCGGCTCCGTCAGCCGCCGACCTCCCTTTCGGCACTCCTCGCGGATTTAGGCCATCAGGAAATCACGTTCGTTGGTCTTCAGGATTGCACCATTGCTGATCTCGTAGAACACCGAGACCAAGAGATCCTGAAACCTCAGACTGTCGATCGGCCACTCCGTCTGGAACCCATCGTTTGGGATCAAAACGGTTGGCTCCAGATGAGTGTTGAGGAAGAACTCAACCTTGTCTTCCTGCAACTGCGTGTAGATGTCCGTCCACTGGGCATCACTCTGCTTCGGCTTCTTACTCATTGCATTTGCCTTCCTGTGAGGTGTTCTCGACGCTCGCAGTCGCATGACGAAATGTCAGGCTGAAGACAGCAAGTTTCCGAGTTCTCACACAAGTGGAAGGGCTTGTCAGGATAGGCAACGCCGAAGGCCCGGAGGTGTCACAACGTATTTCATTGACGACTGTTGCGACTTAAGAATTCTTTTCAGGACTATTCAGGAACCCTGAAAATCTGACTAGGCAGTTTTTTGGAGACGCAGTCTCCAAGATTTCTTGGAAAAGTTGCGGAGCCTTCCATGAAGGCAACACGCGGGTTGGGCTACCGGAGGGGGAGTTGCAGCTTGCAAATCACGCTCATGG
>JAYVSE010000112.1:0-11291 GCA_043775635.1 Planctomycetaceae bacterium
ACTTCCAACCTATATGTTTTCGTTCAAAAACGCTTTGATTTGCCGATGCAAAATCGGTTTTAAGCAGGTTTGCACCCACAGATTCTGCGGAAGAGCCATGGTCCAACGGCCTTGTTCAACATAGCCTAGGGCAACGCCCTAGGAATATGGAAGACATGTGGTTTCATTGGCCAACGGCCATAGTCATCCTGAACGTGAATGGATTGATTATGGCCGTTGGCCAAACGGATTCGTTTCGTGTGAGGTTCCAGGGGCGTTGCCCCTGGCTAAGTTAATTATGGCCTTTGGCCAACAGACCGGTTGCGGATAGCGCAAATTCAAAACTTACTGCCAACCATTTTACGGCGCGCCAGCCAGCATCTGATTGATCGCTTCTGCAAATCGCTCCGGCGATTCTTGATCGAACGGAAAATAGAGTGACGGTTCGATTAGCTCGAGTTCAATGACGGCTGGGCTTTGATCCGCTAGTCGAACGATGTCAACTCGCGCGTACAGCGTTACTGCCGGTATTGCAGCAACACAGGCGTTAGCGAGGCCAAGCAGGTCTGGCAACGGAACAACGGCAAGCAGTTGACTTCCATACTCTTCTTGAACTCGAAAGTCACCCGACTTGGGAGTCTTCAGGACAGTGTGGCTATAGCGACCACTAAAATAAAAGAGCGACCATTCACCCTGCTCAACAACGCTTGTAAGAAACGGTTGGAGCATCGCCGTGCGGTCGTTGTACAGCGCGAGCGCAGCGTCGCACTGTGGATCGGATCGCGTCAGCCGAAACGTGTCTTTTGCACCCGCACCAAGCGTTGGTTTTAATACTAATTCATCACCACCAAACTTGTCGAAAGCACGGTCAAGGTCAGCTTGGTTTGGTGAATGAATCCAATGTGTCGGCACGATGCTCAGTCCGCGCTGTTCTAGCTCTTGCAAGTACAGCTTATCGATGTTCCAGCGGACAACCGCCGCCGGGTTTAACAGTACTGCAGACGATTGATCGATCGCATCAATGACTTGTAAGAATTCATCGCTGTGATCGTGATAATCCCAGGGCGAGCGGATGATGACCGCTGCATAATCATCCCAACAAATGCTTTCGTCACGCCAAGGAACATCGACAACAATCCAACCACGATCCTGCAGCGGCGGCTTTGCCAAGTGGTCGTAGGTAACGAAACCATCCAGACAATGCATGGTAAGAAAGGCAATTGGTTTTCGAAGCATCAATCAAGATCGAAACGGCGAAACGGCGAAACGGTCAATCAAAAGCGAGACCGGATTCTAAGCAATGAGCGGGAAATAAGTAATCACGGTTGAGCTGGCGAAGCGTCCGCCGTCCGACGCTTCTTGGCTGAATTTACATTACCTTTTTGATTCTTCTTATTGCCGTTGATTTTTGGCTGATCAGCCACCGTAGGTTCCGCTTGTTCAGCGTTCCACGAGTCATAGATTTTTTGCAGTTCGGCAACCTTATCTGCGTGCGTCGGGGCTAAATCAGTGGATTCGCCGATGTCTTTAGCAATGTTGTAAAGTTCAGGCTTGCCGCTTCCGCCTTTGGAAACGACTAATTTCCAATCGCCGTGGCGAACGGCCCACTGCTCGCCAAAACGCCAGTACATGGTTTCGTGTGGCGAAGCATTGTTTTTATTCGTGAAATACGGTGTCAGGTCGACGCCATCAAGCTTCCATGATGGATCGATGATCGCGCCGGCTGCGGCGAGGCACGTCGGCAAGACATCCAGGTTCATCACCGGTTTTTCAAAGACGGTTCCGGCGGGGAACGACCCTTTCCACTGGACCAAGTAGGGGACACGCGTTCCGCCTTCGAAGGTCGTCATCTTGTATCCACGAAGAGCACCGTTTTGCGAAGTGGTGGATTGCGTGGGGCCACCATTGTCGGCGATGTAGAAGACAAGCGTGTTTTCTTCTTGGCCTAGCTTTCGAACCTTCTCCATCACGTTACCGACGGCATCGTCCATTGCGGACATCATCGCGGCAAATATTTTGCGTTTTTCGTCGCTGATTCCAGGAAATCGATCGAGGTATTTTTGTGGGGCTTGAAGGGGAGCGTGCTGCGCGTTGAATGGCAGATAGAGGAACCATGGTCGCTGTTTATTTTTTTCGAGCCAATCGACTGCGCGAATCGCGTATTGATCGGTCGTGTAAAAACTAGGGTCGGTGATTTCTTGTATCGATAGTGATTGGCGGGTGTCGGCAAATTTAGTGGGGTGGATGAACGGCGTATTGGCAAGCGTCCCGTAAAACTCATCGAACCCGCGCGCGGTCGGAAAATATTCCGGTTTTTCGCCCAGGTGCCATTTTCCAATCGCCACCGTCGAGTAGCCCAGGGTCTGGAGACGATTCGCGAGCGTCGTTTCGCTTACTGACAAGCCAAAGTTTCGAGCGATCGCATTGAATTCGTGTCCGAATCGTGTCGGATACCGACCGGTCATTAACCCTGCACGAGATGGGCTGCAGTAGGTCGCCGCGACATAGCCTTGTGTGCAGCGAACACCGTGGATGGCAAGCGAGTCAATATTCGGCGTTGGAATATCTTTACAACCCTGAACTCCGGTTTCACCCCAACCGAGGTCGTCCGCGTAAAAAATCAAGATATTTGGTCGGTCGTTTCCCTGCGTGGTTATGGCCAAGGAAGCAACGAGAATCGCGACAATAAAAGGGGCGCGAGCGAGCCTGGCGGGTCGGAATGATCCGTATCGCATGGAAAAGACTTGGAAAATTGTTCAGTGGTACAGGGCGAGCCTTGACCGGAAAATTTTAACTTGCGCCGTGTAGATGCGCACTGACCCAAGCTTATTCGATCCGTGAGATTGAATTGAGGCGGCAGTTCATAAGACATTCTTTTGTGCGATTGTTCAAACGAAATCTCTGAAACTGAAAATCCGCAAGTCATGATGTCCTAAAACAGCGGAGCTGTGACAATGGATAGCCAGGGGTGCAAACCCCTGGTAGCATCGCAACAAACGCATGGGGGAATCGCGGAGCGATGGCATTCGAGTCGGAAAATGCCATCGCTCCGCGATTCTTAACGACGCGTTCGCGATTGCGTGACCAGGGGTTGGCACCCCTGGCTATCGAGTGCCATCGCTCCGCGATTCAGGACAAAAACGGAACTAAACTTACTGGGAAAAACGACCGTCAACCCCAAATTATTAACAACCCAGGGCACTGGCCCCAAGCTAGAATCGCATTTTTCAATTGTCTTTTTCGCGAGCAGGTTGCATGGCTCCCTTTGAACATCTTGGGCCGTATCGCATTGGCGAGTCGATCGGTCGGGGCGGCATGGGGTCCGTCTATAAAGCGATACATGGGAAGACCGGTGAAGAAGTCGCGGTCAAAGTCATTGCCTCGACGGTGTCCGACGATGCCAGGTTTCGACGCAGATTCACGGCTGAAATAGAGACATTAAAGAAGTTAAAGCATCCCAACATTGTGACGCTGATCGGACATGGCGAACAAAAAGGCCAACTCTTTTATTCAATGGAATTGGTTGCGGGAGAAAGCCTACAACAGCGACTGAAACGCGAAAAACGTCTGCCATGGCCGTTTGTTCTTGATTTGGCGATCGATATTTGCAATGCGCTCAAACACGCACACAATTTCGGTGTGATTCACCGCGATCTCAAGCCAGCGAACTTATTGATCACCACGGATGGTAGCCCCAAGCTTGTCGATTTTGGGATTGCAAAACTATTCGGCAATGTGGACCAAACGGCTGCTGGGTCGGTGCTTGGCACAGCAGACTTTATGGCACCTGAGCAAGCTTGTGATGGTCCGATTTCACCGCGGACCGACCTGTACGCTTTGGGAAATGTGTTATACGCCTGCTTCACCGGTCGACCGCCGTTTGCAGGACGCACCATGGTAAGGGTAATCGAAGCCCTGCAGCGAGAAAACCCAACACCGCTGGAGTTGGTGGCCCCCGAGGTTCCTATTGAAATCGCGCAGCTTGTCCATAACTTACTTGAAAAACTTCCTGATGATCGCCCGCCTACTGCCTTAGCGGTGATGAATCGAATGATGGCGATTCGTGCTGGATTGCATCGAAAAGCGGAGCAAGACGAAGCCAGTAAGACGGGCCATGCAAAACCGGAACCTGCGGTTCATTCAAACCCGCCACCCCCAATCGTTCGCCCAAAATCCACAGAAACACCCACCGTCTTCGCCGATGACGATGTCGCCAGTCGCACTGCCATCCCACGGCATGACCTGACAATGGAGTCGTCCTCAGACCCACGCAAATCTAGTTCATCCAACACTTATCGAAGTAACGATCTTGCCCTTACAGGCGAATCGATCAAAAGCAGCGCCAAGCCGGTTAGCGTTTCGCCAGTCGGATCATCAGTCGGAGGCCCAACCGCGACTTCGCACGTTGGAGAAACTCAGTCGACTCACTTTAGTACGATTCAAGAGAAAGAGCGCAGACGCGGACTTTGGGAAGCCGACGTGGCAGAGCCAACATCCGGTCGGCTGGCTCAAGTCTTGTCGGTTGTGGCAATGGTTAGTGTCCTCGTGGGTGCGGCAGCGTTGTTCGTTTGGTCAATGAAACGCCCCACCGCCGATTCGCTCTACCAAGCAATCATCGCAGCTCAAGAACAAGACGATACGACGGCAGTTGAAGACCAGCTTGACCAGTTCAAACGGCTTTATCCAGAGGATTCGCGACTGACCGAGTTCGATGCTTATCTCGATGAACTTGACTCCACGCGAATTGTGCGACGACTGCGGTTGGCGTCGGTACGCGAAGGCGGTGATGACCATTTAGCACCTCATCAGCAGTCGTTTCTCGAAGCAATGCGTTACGTGGAGGTCGATCCAGGCAAGACACACCTCATGCTCAGCCAGTGGCTTGCTGTCTACGATCCACCTGCCGTGGCACCCAAAGGTCACATGTCGTTGGAGCGTCAAGCGATGGCGCGAGCTGCCAAACAAGAGCTGCAAAGACTGTCTTCGAAGCCACTTTCGCCAGGGGATTTGCGGGCTGCGGAACTTTTAGATCGGATCAAATGGGCGACCGGCGTGCTTACCAAAAACGACCAAAGAAAAATGTTGGAAGGAATTATTTTTCTTTATCGAGGCAAGCCATGGGCCGTTCCTGCCATCGAAACAGCCACAAAACGGCTGACCGAACTGGCCGCTCCATCACAGCCCAGCGACCAAAAGCAGGGCGAATAGGTCGGTTTCATTTGTGTCCTCACCACGCCCGGTACATAATGCGTTTCGCTGTCGCCGTCCTTTTTTCGCTGTCGCCTCTACTTTTCCCTCAGGCCAAAGCAACCATGAATCGATTTGTCATCATTCTTTTCGCAATGACGGCTTGTTTAAGCAGCCTGACCGACGCTCGGGCGTTGGCAGACGAGGGCTCAATCAGTCCGGCCGTTGCGCCAACGGCCGCAGCCCAGAGCGGCCCCGGTTCACCAGGAGGAAAGCCACCGGGAGGAAATCCAGCAAAGCCAGGGCAGGAGGGGGCGGCAAGTCCAGATGCGACCAAGCCCGGCGGTGAAAAACCAGCCGATGCACCGGCGACACCGCCCAAAGTGATCCGCCGCGATGAAATGGAAAGCGAGCCCGCCAATGCAAGTGAGCTACAGAAGGCAGTGCTGGGTGACGACGGTAAGGTCGCGTTTGAATTTCGCAATCAAACGTGGCCGGAGTTGATTCAATGGCTATCAGCGATCTCGGGTGAGCCACTCGATTGGCAAGAACTTCCTGGCGACAAGGTCAACATTACCACCCCTGGTCGCTACAGCGTTAGCGAAGTCCGTGACTTGCTCAATCGCCACTTACTAGGACGAGGTTACACCCTGCTTGCTTTGGATGGTGGGTTGACGGTGGTTAAATGCGACTCAATCAATCCGTCGCTTGTGCCTCGTCATGATGAAGCGGCACTCGCAAAGATACCGCCACATAGTTTTGTGCGTGTCTCGCTCGATGTCGGTTGGCTCTCCGCAGAAAAACTTGCCACTGAACTCAAACCGATGATGAGCAAGAACGGCGTTCTCTCAGCGCTCACAACAACGAACCGCCTCGAAGCAATGGACTCTGCCATCACGCTGCGCCATGTTGCCGAATTGCTGGCCCAAGAACGCGATGCAGCAAGCCGCGATGCGTTAGCGCCAGAGTTCAAGCTGCGTTGGTTGCCGGCGGAAGAAGCGAAGCGAATGCTCGAAGCATTCCTTGGCATCACGAAGAAAAAAGAAACTCCCATGACACCGCAAGAGATGCAGATGATGCAGCAAATGCGACAGCAAAATGGCGGCCAACCGACGCCCGAAGAAAAAAAACCAGAGATTTCTGTCGTTGCTAACAATCGCCAGAACTCGATCATCATCATGGCCCCGCCCGATCGACTGGCGATCGCAACTGAGTTTTTGAAACGCATCGATGTGCCCAGCAACTCGATCAGCTCGTTGGCCGACGTAGAAAACCGGGTACAGGTATTTCGACTCGCGTCGCTCGATCCAGAGAAGCTGATCGAAATCATCCAAGAGATGAATATTCTTGAACCGACAACAAGAACTCGTGTCGATAATGAGAACCGCGCTGTCATTGTCTCAGGGTCGGCCGCTGACCGCTATATCATTGACCAGTTGATCAAGCGACTTGACGGTAGCGGTCGACAATTCGAAGTGCTCCAGTTGCGCAGGCTCGACGCCGGAGAGGTTGCCGAATCGATCGCATTCCTGATGGGCGAGGAAAAAACAGACGACAAGTCGAGCGGCCGGCGCATGTCCTACTACTGGGGCGGTGAACCAGAAAAAGAAAAAAAGAAAGAAGATAAATTCCGCGTTGCTGCGAATACGCGATTTCGCCAAGTGCTGCTGTGGGCTAACGAATCTGAAATGGCCGAAGTTCGTAATCTGCTTATCAAACTCGGTGAGTTGCCACCACCGGGCGGCGATTCACGGACGATTCGATTGATTGATGCGTCGCCGACGCCAGAAACACTGGAGTACCTAAAGCGACTTAAGGAACAATGGAGCCAGATTGCGCCCAACGTGATCGAGCTTCCCAACCCCGCTGCATTTGTTAATCCAGCCGATCCAGCAACAGATCCCGATGACAGTAGCGAACAAGATCCCAAAGATGGTTCCAAATCGATCCCAGCGAACCCGAAAGACCAAGGAGACAAACCCAAAAAGAAAGACTCCAATCGCGATACGGTAACCATGGATTCCACGGGTACTCAGTACCGTTTTACATTATTGCAGTCTCCTGCCGAGCCGCGCGACGAGCTCTCTAAGGATCTCCCCAAGATTGAAAACGCTGATGATTTTGATCGAGCATTTGGCAACAAAAAGCAAGCAGCTCAAGTGGAGAAGAAACCCGCCTACCCGATTCGGATTGAGGTCGATCGCGGGGGTAACTTGATGTTGAGCAGCAGCGACACCGAAGCCCTTGATCGCCTGGAGGCGTTAATGCTTGAGTTCACACCACCTAAGCGACCGTACCGCGTCTTTAAAATTAAGTATGCCTCAGCAAGCTGGATGCGGTTAAACCTTGAAGATTACTTTAAGGACGAAGATGATAAAAAGTCTTCCGGCAACGACTCGTTTTTCCGCTGGGCGTATGGATTTGATGACGACAGCAACAAGAAGAAAGAGCCAGCAGGCCTCGGCAAAGGCAACAAGCTCCGATTCATTGACGACCTTGATACCAACACGATTGTGGTCAATAACGCAGACGCCGACCAGCTTAAGACGATCGAAGAATTGATTGAGCTTTGGGACGTCACCGAACCAGCGAATAAGCGAAAAACTAGGTACACGAAACTGCTTGCGATTGAATTCGGTAACGCCGAACAGATCGCGAGTACCGTCAAGGATGCCTATCGAGATTTGTTGAGCAGCAATGACAAGGCGTTTCAACAGCAGGGCCCAGCAGGCGACGCAGGCGATTCGGGCAACAAGCGAAATCGCTCGCCGCGCAATCGAGCTGGTAATGGCAGCGACTTGGTAGACACTGCGGGAGCTCGCCAAAGTGGTGGTTCAGACTTTACGTTCAAAGGCAAGCTTTCGATCGGCACTGATGAGGTCGGCAACACGTTGCTGATCAGCGCCGAGGGCGAGCCCCTGTTGGATTTGGTTTGCGACATGGTGAAGCAACTCGATGAAGCGTCACGCCCCAGTGGTGACGTTCAAGTCGTTAAACTGGCAGGGGGCATCAGCGCTCAATCACTGGAAGCCGCGCTGCGGGCCTTTGGGGCAAGTAGTTCTTCGCCGAAACGCTCAGGCTCTGGAAATAAAAATCCAAAGGGAGCTGAGGCCGAAGCTCCCGCTCCGACGCCGTGATATGCTTTTGAAGTGGGATAGGCTTCCAGCCTGTCATTTTCAATGCGACAGGCTGGAAGCCTATCCCACTAATTGATCGAACGATCCTAAAGGCTCATCGCCGCCCACCAGCAACCGTAGATAACCGTGCCACAAGAAGCCCCCTACACGCCGCCGCCGACACTTGGCGACCGCATGGCAAATTGGGTATTACGTCATCGCGTCGCCATTGTGCTCATCTGGTCCATGGCAGCGCTGGTTGCGAAAATCTTTGCTCCCGATTGGAATTCAATCGCTTACGACGGTGATTTCGAGTACCTGCCAGCGCGGATGTCAAGCGTTGCGGGCGACCGGTTGCTTGATCAGGCTTTTCCGACACAGCGTTCGCGTAGTCAGATCGTGCTCGTGATATCGCGCGACGAAATGCCGCTGGATGAAGCCGACGAAGTGGTTTCATTGGACTTGCTTCGCCGCCTCTACCATCGCATGGCCGAAGTAACACGGTCGGTATCCGCACCGGACGCTCGTGAATTTCTTGATGAAACGATCCGCATTGATCAACTTTATTTCGACGCTCTGTTAAAGCTAGGAAAGGTTGAGAACGTTCCACCGAAACAGTTGCGATTGGCGTTAGCTTTTTGGGATCGTGCAAAACTTTTGCAGGAGCTTGGGGAAGTAGAATTAGCGGATTCCGACATGGAAGCTGCGTTGGTCTTAGAGCCTGATATTGAGAAAATTGCCAAGCCGATCAACGATCGAGACCTTGCCGATTGGTCTAGTTTCATTGATTTGCGTAGCTGGAAAGAAGCCATGATTGGCTCGCAAATGACAAAACCAGAAGCTCGGCTGGCGATCTTGCTTTCCAACGCGGAGCTGGCGGCGACAAGCAACATCGGTTTTCTAAATGCTGTTCAGGAGCTCAAGGAAGCGGTTTTAGCGAGGCACCGATCAGTCTCGCGACCGGGGCTAACCATTCTTGCCACTGGCTCCGCTGCGATCGGTGGTGAAACGCTAACTGCCGCCAGAGACGCCATCCGGTACACCGAGTTGCTAACGGTTGTGATGATTTTTATCATCCTTGGATTGGTTTACCGAGCGCCGCTCTTGGTCGCGATCCCAATGATTTCGATTGCCATCGCTGTGACGGTTTCAAGTGGTCTGGTCGCTTGGCTCACCATCGCATCTCGCTGGGCCGAGTCACCGTGGCTTGATGTTCAGATCTTTACGACCAGCCGTATCTTTGTTGTCGTGATCTTGTTTGGTGCTGGCACCGATTTTTGCCTGTTCCTGATTTCTCGATTGCGAGAAGAAGCAGCCCAATGGCCGTGGGATCGTGCATGCCATCGCAGCCTATCCGGAGTCTCCAGTGCACTGGTTGGTAGCGCGCTGACGACCATCGTTGGCTTGGCCATGTTGTGGATCGCCGAGTTTGGTAAGTTTTCCCATACCGGACCTGTCATCGCACTTTGCTTATCGATCGGCCTGTTGGTCTGTCTTACATTTACACCGGCGCTACTGTCGCTGATTGGCCCCAAAGCATTTTGGCCGTCAGCCATTCACTTGGATGGCACGTCCAGCACTCCGATTGGAAATCGCGAAGGACTGCGACCGACGGGGCTGTGGGGGTTGATTGCCTTGAAACTGACACGCTACCCCGTCCTGGCGATGGTGCTCGGTTTGGTTGCACTCTGTCCGCCAGCAATTCTCGGTTATTTGACAGAGAATGAGGTTACTTACGACATCAGCAGCCAGCTCGATGTCTCCGCTCAAAGTCGTCAGGGGTTGCGGTTGCTCGATCAACATTTTGATATCGGCGAGGTGAATCCCACGACGGTATTGATCACGCTTCCAAATGACTCGACCCCCAAACAACTTCTAACGGATTCTGTCACACTTGCACAATCGCTTTATTCCTTGGAAGGCGTGGTTGCCGTTCGATCTGCTGACGACCCGCTTGGCGACTTTCCTCCGGATCGATCCATGAGCTTGCTAAGCGCCGATGCATGGCGAAGGCGCGCGCTCAAAACTCATCGAATCGCCCGCAACTATTTTTTCTCAGACGTGCCCGCATATAAAAATCGACTGGTCAGGCTTGATGTCGTACTTGATGGCGATCCATTCGATATTAAGACAGCGGAGCATGTGACGGGTATTCGTAAATGGCTGGAAAGTCAAACCACTGAAACAGCATCGCCGTGGCACGACGCAACGATCGTCTTAACGGGAACGACGCCTTCGATTATTGATCTGCGAACCGTGACATTGTCGGACAATCGTCGTATCAAAATTGCCGTTGTCATCGCCGTCTTTGGTGCTCTTTGGCTGGTGATACGGCGTCTGTCGTTATGCTTATACTTGATCGCAACGGTTCTGCTTAGCTACTACGCAACGTTTGGTCTCACCATCCTGTTTTTTCGTGCTGCCTATGGAAGTGATTACGTCGGACTGGATTGGAAGTTGCCATTGTTTCTGTTCGTGATCCTGGTCGCCGTAGGCCAAGACTACAACGTCTACTTAGTCACTCGCATATTGGAAGAACAGCGAGAGCGTGGGGGCTGGCTTTCGGCGCTGCGCCGCGCGGTCGCGAGGACGGGAGGAATCATTACTGCCTGTGGACTTGTCATGGCGGCGACGTTTTTCAGCATGACGGCTTCAGCTTGGCTGCCGATGCTGTCGCATCTGATCGGTCTATCCAGTGGCGAGCATGCACCCTCACTTCGAGGTATTGTCGAGTTGGGATTCGCGCTGGGACTGGGGGTCCTCATCGACACTTTTTACGTTCGAACGATCTTGGTGCCGTCGTTTGTCGCGGTCTTAGATCGGGTGCGTAATGGCCCGCGGTTGCCGAGTTTTCCCGATGAAAGCGACCATGGAAAATAGGTTTTTCCACCGGGAAACTCCTCGCCAGGCACCTGTGCGATTGAAATTGCGGCACTCGCTGCCCGACAACAAACACGTGATGCGGAGAATGGCTCCCTTGACCGGACGGGACAATGGTCCCATCTTACG
>JAYVSE010000113.1:0-5281 GCA_043775635.1 Planctomycetaceae bacterium
CCCTGGATTCAGCAGCGGCGAAGACATCAAGATTGTGCTAACCCTGAAACACTACTGAAAACCAATAGGGATCTGCCCACAGATTCTGCGGAAGAGCCACAAAGTTGATGGCGGCAATCATGATCCGTAGTGCTCGATGTTTACGCAAGTGATCTTCCTCTTTGCGATGCATTGTATTACGCAGATGGGCGTTAACACCAATGCCTGTCGTCGCTTCGCGACTGGCACTCGTTCGCTCATGTTCAACCACGGACTAGCCCCCGTGGCTATAGACTGCCACCGCTTCGCGGTTTAGTGATCTCATTCGTTGGCCTACGCTGCCTCTCAAATTAGCGATCGGTCATAAGCGAATCGCGAATGAACGCGGGACGGTTGGTTGTGATGCCGACCGCCCCTAGTGATTGGAAATACTTGGCGTCGTCAGCCTTGTCGACTGTCCAGACGTGGAACTCTCGACAATGCCCTTGAACGAGCTTGTCAATAAACTGCTGGTCGATCGCCTTCGTTTCGCCCTTCATGCCGACCCCATCAGCCCCGCATTCCACCACTGTTTTTGCAATCGAGTCAGGCTGTGGCGAAACACTCCCGATCACGTTAACCTTGATGTCAGTTAACCAGTGAGCACGAATATTTGGCATGAGCTGTTTACACTTGGCAATCGACGCTGCGTTAAAGCTGATGATTAGCAACGAATCTCTCGGCGGATTAAGCCGCCGTATTTCCTGGTCGAGCACAGGAACGATCTCGATGCCCGTCTTGAGTTCAATCACCAATCGCTTACCAACCGGGACAGTCGTCAGGACCTCTTCGAACGTTGGTATCTTCTCACCGGCAAACGCCTTGTTTTTCCAACCACCGACGTCAAGCATCCGCAATCGATTGAAACTCGTGTTCTCCACAACCAGCTCCACGCCTGCCGTCCGCAGGGTGTCTTTGTCATGGATGCAAACGATTTGGCGATCGGATGTTAAATAAAAATCGCCTTCGATGGCATCGGCGTTTTGGGACCAAGCTAGGTTGAAAGAAGCAAGGGTATTTTCGGGAGCGTCGTGAGACGCACCGCGGTGAGCCGTGATCATTTGTGCTTTGCCCAAACTTGCTACCACCAGCGATAATAATGCCGCCGCTACGGTTACTGGGATAGGCTTCCAGCCTGTCGCATTGAAAATGACAGACTGGAAGCCTATCCCACTTCAAAAACCGGACAGCTTTTGATCGAACGGTCCTTACACCCATCAATCATTTCGGAGCTTTGACGGAAACAAACGTCAATCTCAGCACGTGAAGTACTTCGCCGAGCAGCGAGGATTCATCACTGTTTAGATTACCTTTCGTCTTCTCACCAAGAAGTTCGATGGTATCGATGAAATGTTTGGCGAGATCCTTGTTGATCGGCATTGTCTGGTTGTCTTGGCCTGGCAATTGGCCCAGCGAGGCCATTCCTTGCGTGAACAGCATTGTTACCAACGTCTCGAACGTTGCCTTCGGTGGCAATCCCGGCGTCATCGCTTCCACTTCGGCTTCGTCTTCAGCGAGACGTGCTACTGGGTTGGTCGCACCTTGCTTTTCATTTTCAACCTGGGATTTCCAATCGTCGTCAACGATGATTTTTGAAGTCGGTTCGCTCATGATCTCGGTTTCGGGTGGAGTGACAAAGGGTTGGTTTTCAAACTCTTGTTCAGGTCGATTGCAGGCCTGACAACAGCGGTTGGTTGCCTTCGCTTCGCCGCAGATGTCGATCGATGGCCGCACGAACGAACCCGGCAAAAAGCGGATGTGCCTGAAGCGGTTTGCTCTTGAATTCGGGATGGTACTGAACGGCGACGAACCATGGATGATCAGGATTCTCGATCACTTCAACCAACTGTTCGTCGGGACTGGTTCCAGCGAACCGGAATCCAGCCGATTCGAATTGCCTTCGATAAGCATTGTTGAATTCGTAGCGATGTCGATGCCGTTCGTTGATGGCGTCAGTCCCGTACGCATTGGCGGCGACGCTGCAAGGAATCAGTCTGGCTGGTTGCGTGCCAAGCCGCATCGTTCCACCCACTTGCGTGACGTTTCGTTGATCGTCGAGCAAGCAGATGACGGGATGCGGCGTATTTTTATCGAACTCAGTTGAATGAGCCCCGGTGAGCCCGAGGACGTTGCGGCCATACTCGATGACGGCGCATTGCATGCCCAAGCAAATTCCAAAAAACGGAATTCCTCGCTCCCGAGCGAACCGCACGGCTTGCACTTTACCTTCGATTCCGCGTTCGCCAAAACCGCCTGGCACCAAAATGCCGTGATAGCCGCTAAGTAATCTTTCCGCACCTTCGCGTTCGAGGTCTGAGGACTGCACTCGCCCGACACGAACCTGTGTTTGGTGATGCATCCCGCCGTGATCGATGGCCTCGTAAACCGATTTGTATGCGTCCTTGTGTTCAGCATACTTACCAACGACCGCGATGCTGATCTCGTGCTTTGGGTTTCGCAGGTTATGAAGAAGCTCCGTCCACGGAGTCATATCGAGTGATTTGGCGGTCAACCCAAGGCGCTTGATGATTAACTCGTCAAGCCCGTTTTCAACGAGCGACAATGGAACTTCATAGATTGAAAAATCTTTGTCTTTTTCTTCAATGACCGCGCTGGGTGGGACATTGCAGAACAGTGCGATCTTTTCCCGATCGTCACGACTGATGCTGTGCTCGCAACGGCAGACCAAAATATCGGGCTGGATGCCAATTTGACGAAGCTGTCCGACCGAATGTTGAGTCGGCTTTGTTTTCAATTCGTCCGCAGCTTTGAGGTACGGCACCAGCGTCAAATGCATGTAGAGTACGTTTTCACGACCGACGTCGATCGCATACTGGCGGATCGCTTCGAGAAACGGCAGCCCCTCGATGTCGCCAACGGTGCCGCCAATTTCGGTGATCACAACGTCGACGTCATTACCACCCATCCGGCGGATGACGGACTTAATCTCGTTGGTGATGTGAGGAATGACCTGGACTGTTTTACCGAGAAACTGGCCTTTGCGCTCCTTTTCAATCACCGACAGGTAGATTTGACCGGTCGTGTAATTGCAATCGCGAGTCAACGCTCCGGAAGTGAATCTTTCGTAATGTCCGAGGTCAAGGTCCGTCTCGCTCCCGTCGTCCAGAACGTACACTTCTCCGTGCTGGTACGGACTCATCGTCCCTGGATCAACGTTGATGTAGGGATCCAGCTTTTGCATCCGAACACGCAAACCGCGTCGCTCGAGAAGCATTCCAATGGACGCGCTGGTCAACCCTTTTCCAAGGGAACTGACCACGCCGCCGGTAACAAAGATGTGTTTAGTCATGGCCGTGAATCATACCCCGAAGCGACGACATCACGAGGGGGCAAAAAAAAAGAGGTAAACGCATTGTCCAGTCCCGCTCCGCCCCCGAGGATTGCCGAGTCGGCAGCTCTCGATGTTGCGATGCAACTTCCCGCCGAACGCATTATTTGCACGTCCATTGGACGCGGACAGGCCGCCCGCGCCCTTTGGAGGCATCGTTTGGATGCGACAATTTCGCTCTGGTACCTTGATCAGTACCAACAACGCCAGGCGATCGCCGACCATTTAGACCAGGATCTGGAGGATCTGGGTGGGCGAACGGGTGATCAACTATCGATTCTTTGCTCCAGCGATCTGCCCAAACAGGAATTTGAGCTTGGAATTGTGCCCTGTACGGTTCGCGGGGAAGCCGAGCTACAGCGAGATTTGTTGCAGCAGGTTCACGATCGTCTGTCGATCGGTGGCAAGCTGGTTTCCTGCGTTGACAACCCGAAAGATCGCTGGCTACACGAACAGATGAAGGAATTGGGGTCGAAAGTCAGCGTCGTACGCCGCCAGGACGCTGTCGTTTACGTAATCGTCAAAGACCAACCACTGCGACGCCCGCGGTCATTCATGTGTGAGTTTTCCTTTCGGGATCGCGATCAAACGATTTGCGCGGTCAGCCGCCCTGGTGTTTTTTCACATCGGCATCTCGATCCGGGAGCCAAGGCGATACTCGACGCTGCTGAGGTGCGCGACGGCGATCGAATCATCGACATCGGATGCGGTGCTGGAACCGTGGCACTAGCGCTTTCAAAGCGGGGACATGGCGTTCAAGCTCTAGCAATCGACAGCAACGCGCGTGCGGTTCAGTGCACAGCACTTGGTGCAGAAAAAAACGGCTGCGATTCGATCAGGACAGTTTTGAATTGCGAATGTGAGTGTGACGAGCCGGCGACTTACGATGTCGCCCTCTGCAATCCACCCTATTTCACCAACTTTCGGATTGCGCGATTGTTCATCGATGCCGCCCGCAAGGCCCTGCATCCAGGCGGTCGCATTTATCTGGTCACCAAGCATCCCGCTTGGTATCAGGATAACATGTATCCCGGTTGGCGAGAAACAACGATCACTCAAGGCAAGCAATATGCAATCGTCACCGCCATTCGCGGCTAAGAGATTTGGCCAGCAAAGCCGTCAAGGAAGCCCGTGGGTGTAGCCCAAGCCTTCGCTTCATTACGGTTCAACGTATTGTTCGTTGCCTTTGAGGGCATAGATTGCGATCGCAGAAGCGTCTCGATCGATGCTTCGTAAGAAATCCTCGGCCTGAAACAGTTGCAGCCAATTGCCGCCCTTCAGCATTCCACGGTTACGTTGCCAAACTGTCCACCTTGCTTTTTTATCCATTTAATTAAGCGGTTTTGGTTCCGATTCGCAACGCGACGGCATCCGATAGCCTAGCTGGGGCAACGCCTTTTTATCAATTCCCCCGCTTCGTTGCTGGGGCGGAACGTTTTATGTAGTGGGATTCGCCAGAATTCCCAACGTTTTAGTGTGCTGAGGAATTCTGGGGAATCCCACTACGATCAAATCCCAGCATCGAAGCGGGGCATTGTAAAAAAGGGGTCAGGAACCAATCGTGCGGAGCACGCTCCGGGCCATTTGGCGATTGGTTCCTGACCCCTTTTTTAAAGCCTGACAAAGCACTAGAGGACATTCCCAAAATGTGGTAGTTTCGCGACGGAACCCACGGAGAGTTTCTTGTCACTGAAAAACTCGCCCAGCGGTTTCACGCGGATTGGCAATAGCCGCACATGGGAACGATAGAAGACTTCAATGTTTTCCGGTGGACGACGATGCTCCGCACCGATGGAAGTCACCTCGCACGGCACCAGCTCGTCAAACGGTTCGATCTTCAGGCGGATCGTGTCGCCGACGTTGTATGTGTCCGAAAGTTGATGCGGCAGAAAAACTTCCACTTCCAGTGACGAT
>JAYVSE010000114.1:0-17589 GCA_043775635.1 Planctomycetaceae bacterium
TTCGCCAGAATTCCTCAGCACACTAAAACGTTGGGAATTCTGGCGAATCCCACTACACAAAACGTTCTGCCCCAGCAACGAAGCGGGGCATTGAAAAAAAGCAGCGGATCAATGATGCAACGTCGTGGCTTCCTTGCAACTGCCTCGATCTGTCTTGGCGAATTTTCGAGTGCGTTCGAAGCAAACGCCGAGGATCCTAATAAAGGACTCGAGCGAGTCAGCTTGCAGGATATCTTGAAGGTGAAAGCTCAGATTTTGCCGCTACACGAAAGGAAAAAGCCGAATCAGCCTGGGGACTGGCTCGAACAACACGAGGAGACGGGCCAATCGTTCGAACAGTTCCTGGCCAACAAAAAAGTACGAGCATGCCAACAATACCGCGCTATCTATATTCAACCGCTAGGCGAGTTTTCCGCTGCTCAAAAAACCGTGGTTCAACAAACTGCGGAATTCATGGGCTGCTTTTTTGGAATGCCCGTGGAGCTACTGCCAGACAAGGCACTTGCCGATCTGCCGAAACCCGCGAGACGCGTTCATCCGTCTTGGAATGTTCCGCAGGTGCTCACCAAGAATCTGCTTGATGACGTGCTCAAGCCGCATCGTCCGATTGATGCTGTCGCCGTACTGGGGCTGACCGCAGAGGATCTTTGGCCTGGAGATGACTGGAATTTTGTGTTTGGGCAAGCGTCGCTGTCCGAACGTGTAGGTGTCTGGTCATTGCATCGAAACGGCAACGTTGATGGGTCGGTGGATGAGCAGCGTCTGTTCTTGCGGCGAACCCTGAAGACCGCTGTTCATGAGACTGGGCGCATGCTTTCAATTCCTCATTGCATCGCATTTCAGTGCGGAATGAACGGTTCCAACAGTCTTGTCGAATGCGATCGTCAGCCGCTGGAGTTCTGTCCCGAATGCCAAGCCAAAATCAGTTGGGCTTGTGGTTGTTCGTCACTCACTCGTTACCAAAAGCTGGAGTCGTTTGCACGGAAATGCAAACTTCACGAGGAAGCCTCTTTTTGGGTTCGAAGCCAATCTGCCGTTGCCAACTAGACTCGATCCTTACCGCAATATCGCTATCTTTGCACCTGATTTTGACGCGAGGAAAATGCCGATGATTTTTCCGTCCGCCAGCGCTACAACAGGTGCACCGTGCCAAGCAGCAGTGTCCGCTGTGTCTAGTGAGACATCCCATATCGCTTCACGCGCGATGATCTGGCCACGGCTGATGCTTTGGATCACGGAGGTTGCAACGCCATCGTTTTGGACGCTGCGGCAAACGCAGCAGTCTTCGGGTGCAATAGGCTCACGCAGGTCCGTGGGTTTTACCCCAGGGAAGTCGCCCTGTAGTTCGTTACTGACCAGCCAGATGTACGTGTCGGGCATCGCGTGATTGCTCCCGGCAGCGAGTTTCTCGTGAAGCAAAATCGTTGATTTGAAATTGGTTACAAGGGATTCAATTCGAAATTCCGCAGATGCTTCGCTTGCAGTATCCGCACCGCGTGATAGTGCGTCCGATCCCGTGAGCAGTTCCAACGTCGCGCCATCACGCTGCACCATGAGTCCATGCATCGAAAACGACTGCGTTCGCGGAATGCCAAGCAATGATTTCTTACGTGTTCCATGAATCATCACAGTCGGTGGAAGGCTGAAATCGATCAATGGCAATGATCTCGAATCTTCAAGCCATTTCGCATCTGGTTTTTCATGGAGCACAAACATTTGGCCTGACTGAACAGGCGACGGATCGTCGGCTGTCGGCGTCGCAAAAGAAATCCCACCGCGGACAATGGAGGTCAAAGAGTCTGCGCTCAAGTGCAAACCACTTAGGCTCACATCGACGCCAAGTCCGCTCGTTACCCAAAATTGCGAGGTTTTACGTAGCAATCTTGAGTATTCCGGTTGAATTCTTGCATGGATATCCACATGACGCGCGTCAGGCGAAAGGTGAATAGACAGGGTTTGGCCAACGTCAACTCCACGCCACGCAATGGGAGAACCGACAGTTACACCATGGCGCGCATCGCTTCGGAGGACAATATCGATCCCGTTGTCGTTAACTTCGTTAGGCGGAACAACCGCTAGGCCGTCGAAAGATTTCCGCACCGGACCGTTTGTCTCTGCGGGGCTGACGGCGATGTACTTCGCACCGACGGCAGTTTCCAGACCGCTGACTCCGGTCAAACTCAGTTGCGGTCGCACGATCCAAAATCGCGTCCCTTCGCGAGCCAGCTTTGCTGCTTCGGGAGTCAGCGTTACGGACGCCGAAATCTGCGATAGGTCATCGCTGAGCACGACCTCAGTCACCCTGCCAACATCAATACCACGATGCCGCACTGCATCACCTGATTTTAGTCCGTAGCCATCAGGAAATTGGATAACAATCGTTGGACCTTGCGCAGGTATTGCACGCCAGGTTAGCCAGCCAGCAAGCAACAGGCAGATCGCTGTGGCCCACCACATTTTGGACGACAACAGGAGTGAGCGCGGTACTTGCACTTCAAGAATTTTCGCCACAGGAAATTCTACCGGAAGACTCATTCAGAATCCTCCCAAATGGCATGCGGATGAAAGGAAATCGATGCCACCATGCTCATGGCGACACAAAGGATAAAAGCAATCACAGCGGGTCCAAATTGAAAATGAACTAGGTTGCCAAGCTTGACCAACATTACCAGAAATGCGAGCAGCATCACATCCATCATGCTCCATTTGCCGACATGTTCCATGATGTGAAGCGTCGTTGCTTTGTGTTTTTTATGTAGGAATTCGAGCAGGCTCAGTTCCAACAACAGCACAATCTTTGTTAGGGGAAAGACCACTGAAAACAAGAGCACAATGCCACCGACGAGCCAACTACCGTGATGCAACAGTTCAATCGTTCCTCCTAAAATACTTGACTGTTGTCGAATCCCAAACTTTTCGATTTCAAGTATTGGACAGAGAATCGCTGGCCAGAACAGCGCAAATGCAGCGACCGCCGCCGCAGCGGTGCGACTGGATGTTATCCGGCGACATCCCGGCGGCGGGAAACCCGATCCGCAACGAGTGCATTCTGCGCGTTGTCCAGGTTGCAAATCGGGGATCTGATGAATCAGTCCGCACCTGTGACAGGAAAGATGTCTAGCCACAGCTACATCGCCTCAATATTAGGGCACTTCGAATAACCATCAGGGCGTATGGTAATCAATCTCCGCCACCACCACAGCCACCACCGCATGAACTGCCACCGCCTCCTGAGTCGCCGCCGCCTCCATCAGTTCCCGCATCACCGCCGCCGTCGAATCCGAAAGAGCCTAGCCAACTGGAATCGCTCGCAGACTCGTCGCCAAAAAATCCTTCAGATTTCGTGGCGTCACTCGAGCTGTCGATGTTTACGTCGCCGAATTTGGACGCATCTGATTCTGTGAATGGAGTTTCGGGATCGAGCGCGGTGGATTCATCAGCATTAAAACCATCGGTTCCAACGGTCATTAGGTGCTGTCCCTGTTCATCTACAATTCTTGTGTCATGAACGTGCGTGCCATGCGAATGCATTAAACTGGACCACAACCAGCAATAGGCAAACGAACCTGAATCCGAGTGGTATCGTTGGAATACTGGATCCGAATGTGACGAATCGAATCCGGTAGTACTGTTAGCCGCGAGCGATGAAACTGCTTGTGATTTTTCAACGTTGGTTGGACGCAAAATGCTCGAAAACGTCGATTGCCGCACATCATCAATCATCATTTTTTGGCGTACAGTCAACTCAAGTTTTAGCATGAAGTTCTCGAACTGCTCTCGCAATTTCGATTCAAATGCCTTGTAGGATTCCTGATCCGCGAACGTTTGTTCTAAGCGGTCGGCCAGCGATTGGTCGTCGTCTTGGGTTTGGAATTCAGTTGCGAGACCATTCACGGCAATTTGAATGGGAAAACCGCCGATGTTATGTGTACGGCGGATGCGAACGTCGAGAATCAATGTGATATCGGGTAAATGATGCTCTAACAGCAGCGACATCGACTCGAAAACGGCGTTGGCAGCCACTGGTTCGCGAGAAACTTCCTGCAATACAATCCCCATGTCATCGGAATCACGACTGTCTTGGTCGTCGTAGATGACTTTGTCGTCTTTGGTAAATCGTACAACATCAGTAATGCTCAAGGAACGAAGTGCGATGTTGATCTCTTGTAGAATTGCAACCGCAGTGAACGTTTCCTGCTCTTCTTTCTCGGAGAGTAATCCGAATGTTAAGATCTCGGCGATTCGCCGGAATCCCTTCGTTGGTTTGCGGCGAATGATGGTCAGGTGACTCGGGTCGATGTCGACATAGCCGTTCATGTACATAGTGTTATCTCTCAGGCGGATTCGCAATTTCCACAGGTTACAGAATGGCCACCAAAGTTTCCCCAATAGTCTTGAGGCGGATGACCAAAAGTTTCACGGTAGCAGCGCAACGTGTTGGCAAATTGTTGCCGATTTACTTGGTGGCTGTCCCCAGGGTGATGATGCACGAACTTACCAAATTGTTGGTGACAAAATTCGTGGTAGACGAAAGTGAAAAGGATCAGTTCGTGCCAGGCGAGATCGACTCGGTGAGACGGAGTCAAACGGCCCTCGGATGCAATTGCCGCGAGCCAGACGAATTTTATTGCTTCGGTGATCGCCCGCGTTGCATCGTCGCGACTGCATAGCAATGCGCGGCATACTTTTTTACCAAGCTCGGGATGGTCAACAAGTAGTCTATCGGCTAGTGCTTCCGCGTGCTGGCAATTATTGGCGAAATTCGATTCTAACGACGAACTGTAAAGCGGCTTATTCATGTCGTTAACGAAATCCTCGCATAGCACGGGCGTCTCGCCTATACTACGGTTTTAATCAACCAACCTTTTGGAAACTCAAGCGATGCAGACGAGCTCAAATCAAGCGACCGTTTTCCATTTCGTTTTCTTTATATCGAGCTGCTTAACAACGTCCGTAGTTCAAGCGGATTGGCCAAGCTGGCGCGGGCCGCGCGACAGTGGCGCGATCGAAACCGGAATTTATCCGGCAAGCTTTGACGATGCCAGTACGCGGTGGCGCATTGCTCTGCCAGGCAAAGGTTGTTCGACGCCGATTGTGTTGGACCAAAACATTTATTTAACGGCTCCGGTTGATGGAAACGATGCCATCCTTTCATACGGTTCGTCTGGAACGCAACGTTGGAGCACGACATTCGGCCCGGAGAATGCCGGTAAGCATCGTAACGGGTCTGGAAGCAATGCGTCACCCGTCAGCGATGGTGAAGCTGTATTCGCATACTTCAAAAGCGGCACGCTGGCCGCTGTGGAATTGGACGGCTCGATTCGTTGGCAAACGAATCTCGTCGAACGATATGGAAACGACACACTTTTTTGGGACCACGGTACGTCGCCAGTTCTGACCAAAAAACACGTCATCATGGCTCGCATGCATCAAGGCGAGTCATGGCTCGCGGCTTTCGACAAAGTGAACGGAGAAATGGCTTGGAAGGTCGCTCGAAATTACACGACACCAACGGAATGCGACCACGGCTATACAACGCCACTGGTGATCCAACATAACGGCAAAGAGTCGGTTCTCGTTTGGGGCGCTGAGCAAGTGACGATCCACGATGCTGGCGACGGTGCGGTCGTTTGGTCTTGTGGCAACTTCAATCCAGAGGCAAACAAGCTCTGGCCCGCGATTGCAACACCCGTCATCGTCGACGATATGGCCGTGATTTGCTTCGGTCGCAATGATCGAGATCTGCCACGCCTCTTTGGAATCCGAATCACAGGCAGCGGCAACGTGACGGAATCTGCTCACATTTGGCAACGCGACGATATCAGTTCGTTTGTACCGACTCCCGCAGTTTACAAAGGCCGCGTTTATTTGGTGAGGGATCGCGGCGAAGTCGAATGCATTGACCCTGCCACCGGCAAGACGATTTGGAGCGACACATTCCCCAAAAGTCGATCTAATTTTTATGCATCACCATTGATCGCGGGTGGCAAACTCTACGCACCACGAGAAGACGGTGTTGTTTTCGTTGCGTCAGTGGCGAACGATCGGTTCGAGCTGCTCGCCGAGAATGACATGGAAGAGTCTGTGATCGGTTCACCTGTGCCCGCGACCGATTGCATTTTCATTCGTGGCGAGAAACATTTGTTTTGCCTAACGACTCCAGCGGCGGCGAATGGATCACAATGACTGACTCCGCGATCGGTCAGCGGTTATACTTCGTCGCAGTTTAATTGAATTTACAGCGTCCAAGAATCGAGCGGGAAATAAGTGTCGACTGATTCGTTTCATCATTACCCGTTTTACTCGCCACGCTTTTGGCATGGAATGCGGCCATCGGGATGGTGGAGGTTACTGCGTGAGGGTGGATTTAAAGTACATCCGAGCCGCGTTCCGATGGTTTTATTGGTATCGTTTGCCACTTTTGTAAATACATTGCTGGCGGGGATCCAATTCATACTGTTCTCACGCAAGTTGGCAGCATCGGAACTTCACAATCCACCCATCTTCATTATCGGTCATTGGCGCAGCGGCACTACATTGCTGCACGAGTTGATGGTGCTCGACGCTCGACTTAGTAGCCCTTCGACGTACCAATGTTTTGCTCCCCATCACTTCTTGATTAGCGCATGGTTCTTTCGGGTTTTTGGTAGTTGGTTGCTGCCCAGCCAACGACCAATGGACAACATGGCTGCCGGCTGGGACCGACCTCAAGAGGACGAGTTTGCGCTCGTCAATCTTGGACTACCCTCGCCCTATCACCGGATCGCGTTTCCCAATAATCCGCCACCTCATCTCGACTACTTTGATACCGAGAGTTTGCCGGAGGAAAAAAAAACGCAGTGGACCGAGACACTCAGCCTTTTTTTGCGCTGCGTCAGCTACCGAACTGGACGGCCGCTCGTAGTCAAAAGCCCAACACACACCGGGCGGATTGCAACACTTGCAAAGGCATTTCCTGGAGCAAAGTTCATTCACATTACTCGTGACCCTCGCAGTTTGTTCCCTTCCACGGTTCGGTTGTGGAAAAGCTTAGACGATGCACAAAGTCTGCAAGGTCCGAGCAAGACGGATTTAGAGCCGTATGTCATAGACTGTTTTCAGAGGATGTATGGAGCATTTCATCGCGATCGTGAAACGATCGATGCGGCAAATATTATCGATGTTCGGTACGAAGACCTTGTTAACGACCCAGTTGCGCAGCTTGAAACGATCTACTCTCAATTTAAACTTGGCGACTTTGACTACGTTCGCGACGCAATTCAAGAGTGGACGCAAACGCAACATCGGCAATACAAAACCAACCGGCATCAGTTGCCACCTCATCAAGAATCGATGATTGCCAAGTTTTGGGGCGACTACTTTAGCCGTTATGGCTACTGAGGCTTCGACTTCGGTTCACTTGTTTTCATGGCGCTTGCTTTCATGGCGTTGGCTTTCGCGTCATTTGTTTTCGCATCATTACCAAGCAGCGCATTAAATGCGTCTTGATAGTGCGTCTTGCCATACGTCAGTTCTCCGCCTTGGTGACCAACGGCACCAACCATCGCGGCGATGGCAAGCAAACCAACTTTCCAGTATTTCGCTAACTTTAAATTTCCGTTGCGAAGCCAAGCCAGGGCAAATAATGAGGTCGCGATCGCGGTGAATGTTACGATCAATGCAGACCAGCGATGCCAAAAGATCTCCGAATCCAGATCGAAGCGGTCCCAGCGGCCATACCCTTGGCGAACGGCAAATGACCATCCCATCATCGATGCGGCGATCGCCGAAATCGTTCCCAGAAACAAACATACCAAAGCAACGTTTTGACCAAGCTCAGGGTACTTAAAACTAACGACCACAAACAACCCACCGACTAGCAGCAGGGCGACCGGGAAGTGAACCGTCGCTGGATGAAAAAAACCTTGAAACGCCCAAACACGCGAAAACAATGAAGCGGGCGCGACATCAGGGGCGGTGTCAGGCGCTGGTGCGACAATCGCTCTTGGAAGTGCGACGACTGCACCGTCGGGCCAATTTGCTCCTTCGCTAATCCAAACACTGATCAAAGCAAGTTCGCTGGATGGCAATGAGCCGCCATGGCTTGCCGGTGGCATCTGCATGTCAGGGTCAGCGGACCGCAAATAGTCTGTCCATAACAAACTTGAGTTGGCGTCTCCCGGCTCGATCAGATCAAGAAGCAGCTCCTTATCATCGACGCGAAAATCGTTTTTCGCATCGTTACCACCGTGGCACTCGAGGCACCGAGTCGCCAGCAGCGGAGCAATGTCACGCTGAAAATCGACCACGGCAAGCGGTGGCTTCTCGGTAGGGTCGGTCTGTGCAAACACCACCCCCGGTGTAAGGATCGGAAACAACAGAATCGCATACTGCCAACAGCAGCGTAACGGCAATCTTTGACGCATCGGGAAAACCTCGGGGCAAATCAACCATAACATGTGGCGGGACTGACTGGAACGGTGCGAATTTCTTCTAACCAGCCAGTATCGAAAACCGCAATCGCTGTTCTCGATCCACACATTATCCGCCAATCAACGTTAAACTTCCAGACGGCACAACGCGGCGTTACAGCGTTACCCATAGACCCTACTTTCGCAAGGCGATTCATGATGACACGAACACGACTGGTCGCTGTCGTTATTTTAACGGTTACACTTGGCACCATCGAATTTTCGGCTGAGGCAGAAACGCTTGACGGTTCCAAGCCAAATATTTTGCTGATCATCACCGACGATCAAGGCTATGGTCCCGTTGGGCGTCATGGACACCCTTGGTTGAAAACTCCAAATTTGGACAAACTCTATGATCAGAGCGTCAGGTTTGATCGCTTCATGGCAAGTCCAACTTGCTCACCAACCCGCTCAGCATTAATGACCGGTCGGCATCCAATGCGAAACGGCATCACGCACACAATACTAGAGCGAGAACGCTTAACGTTGACCGCCACGACACTGGCGCAAACACTCAAGACAGTCGGGTACACCAGCGGAATTTTCGGAAAGTGGCATTTAGGAGATGAAGATGCCTATCTGCCGGGATCGAGAGGCTTCGACGAATCGTTCATTCACGGAGCCGGTGGAATCGGCCAGCGGTATGACTGCAGTTGCGCTGACGCCCCTGATAACAGCTATTTTGATCCTTACATTCGCCACAACGGCAAATTTGTGAAAACGAAAGGATTTTGCACGGATCTGTTTTTTGAGGCCGCGACCCGCTGGATGGATAAGCAACAACAGGCCAAACAACCATTCTTTGCATACCTAGCGACAAACGCGCCCCACGGGCCGTATAACGCTCCGCCATTGAACGCGAAACGGTTCAGCGATTTAGGCTTTGCTGATGATCCAGCCGGATTCTATGGGATGATTGAAAACATTGACGAGAACGTTGGTCGATTGATGAACTCGCTTGAGTCGATGGGCTTACTCACCCATACGGTCGTGATCTTCATGTCCGACAATGGCACAGCCGGGATGAAGGAAAGTAATCCCAAAATTCCACTGGGAAAGGCCACCGACGGGACTAATTTATTCTCCTACAACGCCGGTATGAAGGGCATGAAGGGATCCGTCGACGAAGGTGGCGTGCGCGTGCCGTTTTTTGTTCGTTGGGACGGGAGAATTAAAGCCAATCGAACCGTTTCGAAAGTCGTTGCCCATATCGACGTATTTCCGACGCTCGCATCGCTCGCTGGCGCAGAATTGCCCCAAGGCCAAGTCGAAGGCCGCAGCTTGCTTCCGCTGCTAACCGATCCCGAAGCAACTTGGGAAGATCGCTACCTTTTCGATCATACGGGTCGGTGGCCAACGGGTTCCGAACCCAATGATCATCAATGGAATAATTTTACCGTTCGCAGCTCACAATATCGGCTGGTCGATGGCAAGTTCTTATTCGACATGACGATTGATCCGGGCCAAACCAACAACTGCATCCACCAACATCCAGACGTCGCGGAAGCGATGCGAAGCAAGTATGACAAATGGTGGCAAGAAACTCGCCCGATGATGGTGAACGAAACGGCAAAAATGTCTCCAACACGCCCCTTTCATGAGGCATTTTACAAGCAACAGAAAGAGGAAGGGTTCGCAGATTGGAAGTAGTTTGACTGTACCAAAGCGACCCCATTGGCCTCGTGCCTAGCCTGTTAAAAATTTGCTATTGCGATTGTTTTGTGAATCCGCAGGTTTTAGCCCTAAAACAGCGGAGCTGTGACATTGAAAATCCAGGGGTCTTTGAAAAGTCATGTATAACAACAAGGGCCTCGCTGTCACTTCCGTTGGTTTGTTACCACGCGATATTAGTAAGAGCAGCGAGATGCATGTTCCACAGACGGAAAAAAACAACGAAGGGAGCAACCACCAGGGGCGATAATGCAGACTTATTTCCCACCTACCTGGAGGAACTTTGATACCCATAAACAAATAATCGACCCGCAATACAGGCGAGCTGTGACCGAGCGTTGCTTGTGAATTGGATGAGATTGACTCGGTTTTATCTAGCGATCGTAACGATGCATGCCAATTTCCATCTTGGTATGTCTTCACCGATAATAAACCAGCGGCTGACGTCTCAATATGAAAAATCCATCGGTCAGCTTCTGCCAAAATAAGGTCGATCGCTTCTGCCGCTGGTGCGGAAACTGTCGTATCGCTTAACGAGGAAGCATCGCATTCAACTAGCGGTGGCGTTTTACTGTTTTCATCAATGATTTCCCTAAGACGTTTCTCCATATCGCTGTTGGAAACGCGAGGGCAGTTCGCGATCGGTCGCCAAGTTGCATCCCAGCGATGCATCGGTGCCAACTTTGAACTGGGAATTTTTACTACACCAGCAACGATGAACTCAGCGTTCGCAACGATTTCATTGGCAGGCAATTGCGTTGCCCATTGGTGGCTTATTCCCAACCAACTTTCAATGGCCCGCCACGATTGCAGACCTGTGGCATTCGTATTCCGTCGATTGATGCTTGCCAAGGCAGTCCAAAAGGCATCAATTCTCTGCGGTCTCAATGAAGTGACAGAATTGAAGACTGCTTCTCGGTTCGATAGGTGCCACCGACCAAATCGCGTCGTGCGTTGGCTCGTTTCGACTTCGAACAGTCGCTTACTACCATCATGCGGTTCCAGCCATTGGCTTGGCCAAGCCGGATTGCTCGTTGTTCGCATCGCTCGTCGATCTCGTGAGTCGTAGACGGACTTGCCGAGGTCCGCAGTTTGTGCCGTCGGCTCAGTCCGAATGACGGTCGCAACCTGATGACGTGTCGCCAAGGCGAGATCGCAACCAACCAAGCAAAGGACGGCTACTGCAAATCCTGATTCGCTGAGTGACTTCGCTTGGTTCGATCTTTGAGTACGAATCAAGCCCCAGAAGCCACCTGTGACCAGTGTTGAAACGATCGCAGACCAAATGATCGACTTGAACGCACGCTCCGGCTGCAGGGGTCCCCAAAAGCGATCAACCAGCTCCAGTGATTCTAAATGTTCTATCGCGCCAAATGATGACGCCGCTACGGATGCCAATGCCACGACGACGATCGACAACGATAGGGCCAAGCAAATCGGCAAGGTACTTTTACATTGGCCCGTGGCAAGCACCTGCGCCTGCCTAGCGGCAACAATGGCCAGCCCCAGAGGAACCAGCGGTAGCCACTTCGCTGGATAGCGAAACGCGTCATAACCGGGTACCAACGTTGTGATCAACCAGTATGGACCACTGATGGCAAGCACAAGCCCAACGGGAAGCAAGTAATCCCAAAGATCAAGCCGTTGGACTCGGTGCGATAGGAAACGATGGATGACCAGTACCAGCGGAATGATGCCTGCATACAAGGTCATTGTCCAACTGCGACCATCGCCAGGAATCGCGTTACTGAGCCTTTCATAAGTTGGAAACAAACGACCGGAAATTTCGGGAACGATCAATTCAAACCAATGCCATGGTTGAACGCTGAAGTCAAATCGATCAGACGCAGCACCATCTTCCATCCGATCGCTTTGGATGCTCCAATCGATCGATGCAGCAAGTTGGGGAGCGCTGATGCATCCCGCGATTGCAAACGCTACGACTAAGCGACCGAATTCACGAGCGCGAAGTCGCCATTGATGGCAATCGTTTCGCCAAAAACGAAACAACCATGTCACCACGCCAAGAAATAAAACATGAATCGCTGATTGTGGGTCACCGCCCAAGATCGGCATCGCGAGTGCGATGCCTGTGATCGCAATCGAAGCGTTTCTCGTCGGCGTCATCAGCAGTCGCAATCCTCCAGCGATCGCAATGGGCATCCACGCGGCCCCAACCAAAAACGGAGGGTTGTAAATCAGAAAGAAAATGGGGCCAGCCAACGGATAAGTTAAGATCGCGATTCCACATCCCAATGGACTTGCCCCCGCTGATTTTGCGGCGATATGAATCGCCACCGCCGCGATTAGCAAATGAATCACGACGTACCAAGTCATTGCTGTTTCCGACGAAGGGACGAGTGCGTATACAGCGACGCGAATGGGATAGAAAACCGCAGTCGTCGTTTCTCCCGCCAGCGGCATCCCCGTGAGATCAAGCGGGTTCCAAAATGAGCCCCAGTCTTCGGACTGCCGCGCGGCGACGTATCCATACAACGGCGTGTAGAAATGGCTAACGTCACGAAACGCAAGACGTTCGCGACCGACGAGAGCAGGCCCTAAAAGAGTACCGATGCAAACAACAAGCAACGTGTAAGCAAGAATCGCCGGTGCGATCGAATCTCGCATGCCTCGTACCATCATCGCCCCCAACTCGGAACGGTTCACGCCGTGGGATAAGCTTCCAGCCTGTCGTTTCTAGATTGACAGGCTGGAAGCCTATCCCACAGCGAGCTTGGAAAGCACGCCGACAGTTACCGGCGAGCAGTGCGGAGCATACCACGTGCACGGTTGAGTGCATCGGATCGCAGTTTCTGCGTTGCAGGGGTGGAGCCTGGCATTTCGAGAGCGTCAGTCAAAGCAGTCTTTGCCTCTTCCACATTCATGGATTCAACCTTGATGGCCCTAGCCGTCAGCACGGAAACAACGTCGTTTTCAACCTGCGCGAAGCCTCCATCGATGAAGTATCGCTCCGGTCCTGATTCACCCTCAAACCGCAGTGAACCATAACCGAGTCGACCGATCAACGGAGCTCGGCCTTTTTGCACACCGAGTTCCCCGTCGTACATCGGCAATGTCAACTGCTCAACCGTGCGATCCAGTTCCGTGCGCTCAGGAGTGACAACAATGCATCGAATTGGCATAGTAATTATTTACCCTCAGCCATCTTCTTGGCTTGTGCTTCGGCTTGCTCGATGACACCAACGTACATGAATGCCTGCTCGGGTAAGTGGTCCCACTTGCCATTGCAGATTTCTTCGAAGCTACGAATCGTTTCTGCAAGTGGAGTGATTTCACCGGCTTTGCCAGTAAAGACTTGAGCGACCAAGAACGGCTGTGACATGAATCGTTCGATGCGACGGGCACGATGCACGATCATCTTGTCGTCTTCATTCAATTCGTCAACACCAAGAATCGCGATGATGTCTTGAAGTTCGCGGTATCTCTGAAGAATCGTTTGCACGCGTCGTGCGATCGCGTAGTGACGATCACCAACGTACTGCGGGTCAAGAATTCGCGAGTTCGAAGCCAACGGGTCGATCGCAGGATAAATCCCTTTTTCCGAGATCGAACGCTCAAGGTAGATGAACGCATCCAATTGTCCGAACGCAGTCGCAGGTGCAGGGTCTGTCGGATCGTCAGCAGGAACATAAACGGCTTGAACCGATGTGATTGCACCGGTCTTCGTACTGGTGATTCGTTCTTGCAACGCGCCCATTTCGGTCGCCAGCGTTGGTTGATAACCCACGGCGGAAGGCATACGTCCAAGCAGCGCCGACACTTCACTGCCCGCTTGAGAGAAGCGGAAAATGTTATCGACAAACAGCAGCGTATCGGCACCGGTGGAGTCGCGGAAATACTCGGCCATGGTTAGCGCCGAAAGTGCAACGCGAAGTCGTGAGCCTGGTGGTTCGTTCATCTGACCGAACACCATACAGGTTTGTTCGATAACCTTGCGACCGGTGCTTCCGATCTCAGTTTCCTGCATCTCTAGCCACAGGTCGGTGCCTTCACGGGTTCGCTCGCCTACTCCTGCAAACACAGAGTAACCACCGTGGCTGCTGGCGATTCGCGCGATCAACTCGGTGAGAATAACCGTTTTGCCCAGACCTGCACCACCGAACAAACCGGCTTTACCACCACGAACAAACGGCGTCAACAAGTCGATAACTTTGATTCCCGTTTCGAACACTTCGGTATTGGTCGTCAATTCATTAATTGGCGGTGCTTGTCGGTGAATCGGCCAATAATCGTCAGCCGCGACAGGACCGCGCTGATCGATCGGGTTGCCCAGCACGTTGAAGACGCGACCGAGGGTAGCCTTGCCAACGGGAACGGTCACTGGCTTCCCGGTGTCGACGACGTCTAAACCCCGCATCATGCCTTCGGTGCTACCCAGTGCAATCGCACGGACACGGCTACCGCCGAGGTGCTGTTGCACTTCGCCGACCAAGTCGATGGTGACGCCTTTGTGCTGCGATTGAATTCGCAGCGCGTTGTAAATCGCTGGCAGATGCCCGATGGGAAACTCAACATCGAAAGTTGAGCCGATAACTTGAGTGACGCGACCGACGGTAGTGGCTGTGGCTGTGGACATACGACTTCGACAACGATAGGTGGAATGTAGTTTGAATGAATGGGTTGTAAGGGGTTTTAAACGTCAATAGTTACGTTCTCGCTAACTCTAATTCTCAAGTGCTTCGACACCGCCGATGATTTCCATGATCTCACCGGTGATCTGCGACTGGCGAGCGCGATTGTAGGTCATCGAAAGCTGTTTGATCATGTCGCCAGCGCTTTCCGTGGCACCTTTCATGGCGATCATTCGCGAGACTTGTTCACTGACGGCAGAATCCAGGAAGCATTTGAAAAGCTTCGCCTTAAAGCTAGTTGGAACGATTTCTTCCAAGATGCTTTCTGCGGATGGAAGGAATTCGAATTCGGATGACTTTTCATCCGCAACTTTGCCACCAGGATTGGCCCCCAGGGAGCCGATGGGAAGCAGCGTTTCTACGATTGCAACCTGTCGGCTGGTACTAATGAATTTTGTATAAACGACATCCAGGCGATCGACGGTGCCGACGATGTACTGTTGCAAATACTCATTCGCAATCTTCTCAACTTCGTCGTAGGCCGGTTGATCCTCAAAGTGTGTGTGCCGTTGGTCCGTGGCAATGTTACGGAACTTGAGGCCATTGATCCCACGCTTGCCGCTGACATCCACAATCACTTCAGGAATCGAAGCCTTGAGTGCTTCGATTTTCAGCATCGAGGCCCGCAGCACGCTGGCGTTGTAGCCACCGCATAGTCCTCGATTGCTTGACAGCACCAAGACGCGAGCAACGCCGGTCTTTTCACGCTGTTTCAGCAGCGGGTGATCAACTTCTGTTCCTGCCGCGATCAATCGCGAAACAATCCGAGTGATTTGGTCCGTATAGGATGTGACTGCGGAGGCACGGTCCATCGCTTTCTTATAACGCGCCGTTGCAATCAGCTCCATTGTCCGCGTAATTTTGCGAATGTTACGGATTGACTTGCGTCGTTTGTCTAGGGCGCGGGCGTTGGCCATGGATCGCGAAACGTTGAAAGGTTTTTAAGTTACAAAACTACAAAGCTAGTTTACATTCGTCGTTGATCGATACATGCTCAACGACTTTCGATTTATTTGATCAAGCGGATATTGACCGGATACCGATAGGCATTTCCATTCGATACCGACATTGTTGCAATGATTCCCAAAACAATTTGAAGTACCATCGGAACAAACAGGATTGGGAACAAGACTCCACACGACGCGAACATAAGAATCGTACAAACGACCATCGCTAACAACATCGTGATCTGGAAATTAAGTGCTTCTTTTGCTTGTTGCTCCACGAAAACTGATTTGTCTTTTTGCGTCAACCAAATGATCAATGGCCCCGCAAATCCAAAAACCGAACCGAAAATAGCGCCGACGCAGCCAAGCAAGTGAGCAAGTAAGGCTAAGTTCTTTTCCTCGTTACTGTTACTAATGATATTTGGCTCAATCGGTTGGTATGGCGCATGAGGATCAAATCCGCTCGGCCCTAAATCGACTGCTTTTCGGTAATTGCCATCCGCGTAATTTCGTTCGTAAGGATTTTGATCTTTTGACATCAAGCTAATCTTTCGAACGCAGTACTCGGATCAACGCCTAGGTAATCTTATATCCAACTTTGAACTCTTTGATCGCCTCGGTAACTTTTTTAGCAATCTCGTCCGTCAGGTCTTTCTTTTCGTTCATTTCCGCGATCAGCGGTGCATGCTTATCATGAGCCCACTGAAGGAAGTCTCTTTCCCATTTTTGTACGGCCTTAATTGGCACGTCGTCGAGCAGACCTCGAGTTCCCGCGAACAGGCTCAACACTTGATCGGTGACGCTCATCGGTCGATATTGTGGTTGCTTCAGCAATTCAACCATGCGGTATCCACGGTCGAGTTGTGACTGAGTGGCTGCATCAAGGTCGGTGCCAAGCTGCGCGAATGCTTCCAGAGCACGGAAGGCTGCCAAGTCCAAACGCAAACCGCCGGCGACCTTCTTCATCGCCTTTGTCTGTGCTGCACCACCGACGCGAGAGACCGAAATACCAGCGTTCATTGCCGGACGGATACCGGAAAAAAACAAGTCTGGCTGCAAGTAGATTTGCCCGTCGGTGATCGAAATCACGTTGGTCGGGATATAGGCGGACACGTCCCCGGCCTGCGTCTCGATAATCGGCAACGCGGTCAGCGAGCCATTGCCGTTGGCGTCGTTCATCTTGGCGGCGCGCTCAAGCAAGCGGCTGTGGAGATAGAAGACGTCGCCCGGATAGGCTTCGCGGCCCGGCGGACGACGCAGCAGCAGCGACATCTGGCGGTAGGCGACGGCCTGCTTGGACAGATCGTCGTAGATGATCACGGCATGCATGCCGTTGTCGCGGAAATACTCGCCCATGGCGCAGCCGGCGAACGGCGCCAGGAACTGCATGGGCGCGGGATCCGACGCGGTGGCGGCGACCACGATCGTGTACTGCAGCGCGCCGTTTTCCTCGAGCGTCTTGACGAACTGAGCGACCGTCGAGCGCTTCTGGCCGATGGCGACATAGACGCAATAGAGCTTCTTGCTCTCGTCGGTGCCGGCGTTCAGCGATTTCTGATTGAGGATCGTGTCGAGCGCCACGGCGGTCTTGCCGGTCTGCCGGTCGCCGATGATCAGCTCGCGCTGGCCGCGGCCGATCGGGATCAGCGCATCGATCGCCTTGAGGCCGGTCGACATCGGCTCATGCACGGATTTGCGCGGAAGGATGCCCGGCGCCTTGACGTCGACGCGGCGGCGTTCGGTCGACTGGATCGGACCCTTGCCGTCGATCGGATTGCCGAGGCCATCGACGACGCGGCCGAGCAATTCCTTGCCGACCGGCACGTCGACGATGGCGCCGGTGCGCTTGACCGTCTGGCCTTCCTTGAT
>JAYVSE010000115.1:0-16091 GCA_043775635.1 Planctomycetaceae bacterium
ACTTGATGCAAAACGCAACCCCGGCGATCGGTAGACCGCTACAATCCGCATCTCGAGTAACCTGATCGGATAGGGGATCAAGTTCAAATCTCAAGTACAGAAGTAATCGTGGAGTAGTCAGATGAATCACCGTAATGCCACCTACTTAGCCGTTCTTTCAAACGTGCTGATCGCATTCGCGACGGCGACGACAGGGTCGGCGATCGAACCGCCTAAGTGCGTTGACTCATCGCTAACCATCGAACTCGTCGCTTCCGAACCGCAGATTGTGACTCCGGTCAGTTGTCGGTTTGACTCGAAGGGAAGGCTATATGTGATTGAATCGCACACGCACTTTCCGCCTGAAGGTTACGAAGGACCGAAGTTTGATCGGATCAAGTTGTTCGATGATCCCGATGGCGATGGAAAACTCGATCGCATCCGTGTTTTTCATGAGGGGACCATCAAGACGATGTGCTTGGCAATTGGTCGAGATGAATCGGTCTATGTTGCTACACGTGCGGCAATCATGCGATTGCGAGATACCGATGGCGACGATGTTGCGGACCAGACCGAAACACTGATCAGCCTCGAAACCAAAGCGGATTATCCACACAACGGCTTAAGCGGTTTGCTGCTTGAAGAGAGCGATGGCAAGCCTGCCACGTTGACGTTTGGAATGGGGGAAAACTTTGGCGATACGTACGTGCTTAAGGGTAGCGATGGTTCCAAGCAAATCGGCGGTGGTGAAGGCGGTAATATTTTCAAATGTTCGCCGGACGGGTCCAAGCTTGAACGAATCGCCACCGGCTTTTGGAACCCGTTTGGAATGTGTCGAGATGACGCTGGACGCTTGCTGATGGTTGACAACGACGCGGATGCCATGCCACCGTGCAGGATCGTCAACGTACTTCCCCACGCTGACTATGGATTTCAGTTTCGCTTCGGTCGCGCAGGAACACATCCACTACAAGCTTGGAATGGCGAGTTGCCAGGGACTCTGCCAATGGTTGCGGGCACCGGCGAAGCACCGTGCGCTATCCTTTGTTACCGTGGGCAGTACTGGGTGACAAGCTGGGGCGATAATCGTATTGAACGTTACACGCCGACCCATCATGGCACTTCAATTACCGCCAAACGCGATGTCGCTGTCCTTGGCGATTCCATGTTTCGTCCGGTTGATATTGCTGTTGCTCCCGACGGATCGATGTATGTTACGGATTGGGTCGACCGCAGTTACAACGTGCATCGAAAGGGACGCGTTTGGCGACTCCGGTTCAGTACACCGGCGACTGCATCAGCAGACATGATGACCGGACCGATGGAAACGACCGAACCAAATTATTCGAACGAGACGTTGGCGTCGCTGGTCGCTCTGCACTGGAAGACGATTGCCGAGCCAATGGATGACACGTTGATTGCCAAACGAACAGACGCCATTCGAAGGTCGCTCCAGGATGAAAATGAGCAAGTTCGCCAGTACGCCGTTCGCTGGGCAGCAGAAACCAGTGACAAATCTTTGTTACCCGAAGTTCGCGCGCAACTGGATCGTGACTCGTTATCGCCGCAGACGGTAGCGATGGTCTCAGCGGCGCTCAGCTATCTGGAAACAAGTAAAGTTGAAAAGGGCGGTTTCGATGCGTTGACGAGGCAATGGTTAGTCAACATCGCGATCGATAAATCAAAAAATCAATCACTGCGTCAAATCGCATTGCGTTTGGTGCCACCAAACTCTCCTCAGTGGAAGATCGACGAATTGTCATTGATGGTTCAAGACGCGTCGATCGAGCTAAGTCGCGATGCCGCGCGACACTTGGCGGTTGCGGCAAGCGGCAATGAAGCGGCGAACCGTGCGGTACAAGGCTTGATCAACACGGCCAACTTGGATGACTCCTTAAAGCGTGACTTGGCGATCGGCATTCAAGGGCAGCCTATCGTCTTAAACAAAAGCGATTCGCGTCCCCAGGTCGATGACCTTGATGCGTGGATGAAACTTGTCGGCGAAGGTGGTGACCCTGACAATGGCTGGCGGGTTTTCTTCAGCAGTACCGGTGGCAAGTGCGCGTCATGTCATGCGAAAGGCGGTCGCGGTGCAGGAGTCGGTCCCGATTTGACCAGCATTGCAGGCAATTTGGATCGCAGACGCATCCTTGACTCCATCTTAAATCCAAGTCGCGAGATTGGGCCGATGTATACGACTTGGAAAGTCTTGACGAAAGATGGCCGCGCAATTGCGGGGCTAAAACTCAATGGAGGAGGTATTGGCGAATCGAACCGTTACTTGCTTGCGGATTCGACAACCGTCGATGTTGCACAAGCCGAAATCGAGATGCAAGAGTCATCCGACAAGTCGATCATGCCGGAAGGACTGGCGCAACTGCTGTCGCTTGAAGACTTACGAGATCTGCTCGCGTTTCTACGAAGTGGGCACTAATAACTTCAGCAGCGCCGAACGGATGCGGACCAGTTACTCGATCCGACAGGAAAATTTGTCATCGCAGGTCTTCATTTTCCTGTCGTGAAATTTTCCTGTCGTTCCGGAAATGGGGCCGCAATTCCGGCCAAAAGCGGCTCACGCATTCACAACCTTTTCATCGTTACCAACCTGACCTGATGGTCGTAAATATTGTCGTAGAGTGACTGCTTGATTGGTTTCCAAGAAGTGTCGTAGCGGAACGACAGGAAAATTAACGACAGGAAAATTAGTCATCGCAAGTCTTCATTTTCCTGTCGTGAAATTTTCCTGTCGTTCCGGAAACGGAGCTGCAATTCCCACCAAAAGCAGCTCATTCATTCACAACCTGTTAATCGTTACCAATCTGACCTGATGGTGGTAAATATTGACCCAGTGCAACTGCTTAAGTGGACTGATCATGATCAATTTCTCGAACTCACGTTTATTCTCAGGCGAAGGGTTTGAATACGTCGTGACGCCGAGTGCAGTATCGGATGACAGAAGGTGGAATCGCTGATTGCCAACAGATTGCCCCGCTGACACCATTGGTATTAATTGCTCGCTGTCACTAGCCCCGCCAACGCAACCGAGAATCGCTCGACGATACAGCGACGAATTCAGTCCCGTCCCCCAATCTTCGACCAACTCTCGAACTAACCTCGACAGGAATTTATCTCCAACATAGTCGCGCTCATCGAATCTGAACGTCTGCCTTTCTAAGCGATCGAAAGTTGTATTTACGAATCGTGATTCAACTGACGCTGTTCTGAAATTGACAAGTTTACCGCGAGTTGAATTGGTCAAATACAGGTATTCAAGCAGTTGCCCTGCGTGAACTTTCAAAAGTTCCGAGACTGTTTTCAATTCATAGATCACGTTACTTGCAATAGCCAAGTCGAGTGCGCGTCCGATCGAGAACTCGCGAAACGACAGCGTGATTGGCACTTCGATCGATACAGCGATCCCCGCGATTTGCAAACGTCTCATGAGTTCGCGTTGATAAACGGACTCATCGCACAGCCGACCTAATTCGTTGTGAGCATCGAACACATGCTCCATCACAATGTAGTCCGTCGCCCGCATTTCATCTTCGCACAAACGCGGAAAGTCAAACTCGCAACGAATAGGCATTAGTAACTCGATACGACAGGAAAATTTGACGACAGGAAAATTAGTCATCGTAAGTCTTAATTTTCCTGTCGTAAAATTTTCCTGTCGACCCCGCAATCGGTAGTGCAGTTCGTTGATTGACAACGGTGTGTGCTAGCGGAAGGGATGGGGATTCATTGCTCGATCACCACGGGGAAACCCGATAGCCGTCGATTTTGATTTGGCCCGCACGAATGACAACACGAATGGCACCGTGGGTCGCCGTAACCGCGATTTCGCTCCCGTGGATGCGCAGCGACTCAGCAACTTCGGGGCGTTTGGCTCGCGAGCCTCCGCTGACGATCACATGGCGGGGGCGAGTCCAATCCAGGATCGCTTCGGCATTGGCTGCAAGGCTGCCATGATGCGGTGCCATCAAGACGCCTCCTGGATTTGGTCGTGGGAGATTGATCAGTGTCTCGGTACCAGGCGGTTCAAGATCGCCCGGAAGCACGAAGCTGGTTCCTTGTTGGTCGATGCGTACCACGAGGCTGTTCGCGTTATCACTTCCCCGCAAGCGAATTCGAGGCGGATGCAACACTTCAATTGAACCGCTGGCATTGAGCACACGGTTATCAATCGACACTTCGCGGATCGGAATGCCGCGTTGCTGGATCAAGCTGTGAATCACAGCGAGGGATCCTGCCGGGGCATCGAGCATCCCTGGTGGGATCACAATTTCGTCGATACGGAACCGCCGTATCAAACCGGGTAGCGCGTTGAAATGATCGGAATCGGCATGCGATAAGATAACGGCATCGATGCGGGCCAAACCACGCGACCAAACCACATCTTGGATGCCTCGACTCGAGAAATCGTAGTTTCCCAATCGCCCACAGTCATACAAGTAATTTTCTCCGGACGGCAGTTCTATCAGCACACTCGTACCGTGCCCAACGTCAATGAACGTCGCTAGGAGCGAATCTCT
Organism: Planctomycetaceae bacterium; assembly: GCA_043775635.1. Lineage (GTDB taxonomy): Bacteria > Planctomycetota > Planctomycetia > Pirellulales > Pirellulaceae > UBA6163. The sequence goes on from JAYVSE010000115.1 coordinate 4,512, forward strand.
GGCTTGCCACGATGGCAGAACGGCTAGTAACCATGCGACAACACCCCAAGCCAACGAACCGAATACGAAAGCGTAGCGACGATTGAACCGAATCTTCATCGCAAATGATCCGATCAAGATGAAGAAATATGCTGCGACCCACCAATCGGGAGGCGCTGGCAGCCAGGCATGTCCGCAGGGCAACTCACTTGATCGATCGATGATCCATTGCATGGCCCGCAAGCCTAGGTCGCAGAGGAATGCGGGCACGACGGCCAGTGGTTGCCAGATCCAACCGCCAACAACGGCGAAGAGCCCCGTCAAAAGCGAAAATGCGGCTGGCAAACCCAACAGCAAGTTCGCCAGTACACCGACGGGTGAAACAAGATTGAAATGTAGCCAGATAAGCGGTGTCGTTGCCAACGTTACACAAGTACTTAACCAAGCTGCATTGCGAATTCGACGCAGTAGTCCATTAACCCACTGCATTCGCCTGGAACGGGTCGCTTCGACAAGCCCCTCAATTCTCGCCCGGGAGTCGAGGGCTTCAGCGACAACATCATGTCTTGCCGGATCCATCTCGCGTGAGCAGCAGATGAGCGTCGCAACTGAAACAAACGACAACTGCACGCCGACTTGTGTGATGTCCGTTGGGTTCAGCAGCATCAAAATTAAGGCTGCAAATGCGAGAGTATTTAAGGGCCATTGGCGACGATTGAAAAGCAGCGAGGTCAGCACCGTTGCGACCAAGATCGCCGCACGCAGCACCGGCGGATTTCCACCGGTGACCGCCGCGAACAATGCACAGGCGATGCCGACCAGGATAACTTGCGAAACGCGACCCAAACCAAGCAAGACACTGATCGACATCATCGCGGTCGCGACAATTGCAAGGTGCAGACCGCTGACTGATAGTAGATGAATCGTACCCGTTTCCAGCAATCGGTCTTTTAACGCCACATTCATTGACGTGCGCCGACCCACGACCAAAGCACACGCCAGCGGTCCAACGTGCTCACCAAGCGACGATTGCAACGTGGCTTCGCCTCGCCTTGCGAGTGAATCGATGAAGCGACGAATGCTTGGCCTGCCCGAGCTAAGAATTCTTGCATGTAACGTAGAATCAACAGTCAAACGAGCATGCAATCGACGATTGCGTGCAACGAGCCTAAAATCCGATTCACCGGGGTTACTCGGCGGTGAAAATCGCGAAATATCGCCGCCCAGCTCCACTGAATCGCCAGGTGCAACGATCGAAAAATCACCATCGATCGTGACGTGAATCCCACCGGAAAACGCCTTCCAATCGGTCCCGACACGGACGCTTGAAACATCCATGATCAACAATGTTTGCCAAGCTTCGCCGTCCGTATTCTTGGAATTGGCTCGATTGCTGTCCATCTTCAAGGCTGGTCGACGTTGAATGTCACTGCGTACGATTCCGCGCACCATCGTTGGCTGTGCATCTTCGGTAATGATTTGAACTAGCGATGCGCCATCGTAAGCTTGTTGATCTGCACGGCTTCGCAGTCCCATTGCCAATGCAGTGGCGCACATCACCCATATCCAGCGTTTTCCACGTCCTGCTGCAACCGCGATCACTGCCAGTAACGTCAAAACAATCGGAATCGACGCATACGTCAACGACACCGCTTGATCGGTTAAGATACCGATGGCCGCAGCGGCCGCGATCGAAATCAGCGGTTGAGCGTGCAAGTCGTACGGTCGTTCACGCACACCGAGCCAACGAGGTGCTGTTTGCCGATCACTCAACTCCGATTATCCATTTAGCGGTCGCTATCAAGAGGTATTACTTCATGCGAACTCACTCCCATCTTGCTAACAAGAATATCGTCGCCACCGTTTACATGGGGCCGATGGCAATCATTTTCTGGGCAACAATGCTGATTGCCGATCAACCGTCCTCGCCGGCACCTCGTTCCGAAAAAAAAACCGCAAGTATGTCTTACCAATACCCTGAGTCGCTTCGCAGCGACGTGACCGACGTCTACCACGAAAAAAACGTCATCGATCCCTATCGCTGGCTTGAAGACACCGAAAGCGAAGCAACTGCGAAATGGATTGCTGCACAAAATGAACTGACCCGCAAATATCTGGATGCGATTCCCGAGCGAACGGGATTTGCAAAGCGATTGACCGAACTTTGGAACTTCGAGCGATACGGACTGCCTGTCCGACGAGGAACCCATTATTTCTTCACGCACAATGATGGCCTGCAAAACCAAAGTGTGCTTTACAAAGCAAGCTCACCCGAAGCGGCTCGGCAAGTATTGATCGATCCCAACAAGTTGACCGTCGACGGTACGGTCGCGTTATCATCCTGGGAGCCAACCAAAGACGGAAAGCTAGTTGGATATTCGCTTGCCGATGGTGGCAGTGATTGGAGAACATGGAAAGTTCGCAATGTAGAAACGGGAGTAGACCTCAAAGACGAAATCCGCTGGGTCAAATTCAGCGAAATCACTTGGCTGCCGGACTCCAGCGGCTTTTTCTACGGTCGCTATGCAGAACCCCTGCCCGGCGAAGAGCTTTCCGGAACCAATTATTTCCAACAGTTGTATTTCCATAAGCTCGGTGATGCGCAAGCGGCTGACACGCTCGTTTACAAGCGCGACGACGAGAAAGAATGGGGATTTTCGCCTGTGGTGACCGACGATGGACGATATCTCGTGATCACGAATTGGAGAAGCACGGAGCCGGTTTCGCAGGTTTTTGTCAAAGATTTGACAAAGGAAAACGCGGCGGTCGAACCCTTGCTCACCGGATTCGATGCGGATTACGAATTCGTAGCAAGTGATGGCGACGAACTGTTTTTTATCACGGATTCTGATGCACCGCGACGTCGATTGATCGCGGTTAACGTTGGCTCCCCGTCTGTGAAACGCGAAGTCATCGGCACCACTGGGGACGTATTGCAATCGGCGAGCTTGCTCGGCGATCGCTGGTTCACAGCGTATTTAAAAGACGCTCGTGGACTAGCGAAAATCCACAACTTCGCTGGCTCAGTGGTTCGTGAAATCGAGTTGCCGGGACTTGGCTCGGTCGGTGGCTTCGGCGGCCTTCGCGACACGACAGAAACGTTCTTTTCGTTTACCAATTACGTCACTCCACCATCGATTTATCGCATGGATTTAAGCAACGACAAGACGACGGTCTGGCGAACTCCGAAAGTTGCCATCGATGTCGACCAATACTTAACGGAACAGATTTTCTTTACCAGTCGCGACGGCACGAAGGTACCGATGATGGTCACTCGGAGACGTGACAGCATGCTTGATGGCTCGAATCGCACATTGCTTTACGGCTACGGTGGTTTCAACATTTCGCTCACACCAACTTATTCGCCAGCCATTGCAGCGTGGCTTGACGCAGGAGGTATTTATGCCGTGCCAAGCCTACGCGGCGGCGGCGAATATGGCCGCGATTGGCACGAAGCGGGCATGGTGAGTAAGAAACAAAATGTATTCGATGACTTCATCGCCGCTGCCGAAGAATTGATCCGACTGCGATACACGACGTCAAAACGACTCGCGATCCGTGGTGGCAGTAACGGTGGTCTGTTGGTCGGTGCTGTGATGACCCAGCGTCCCGAACTGTTCGGTGCTTGCTTGCCTGCGGTCGGCGTGATGGACATGCTGCGATTTCACAAATTTACGATCGGTTGGGCGTGGGTCAGCGAGTTCGGCAGTAGCGACAATGCGTCGCAGTTCGAGACTCTCTTTCGCTATTCACCACTGCACAACGTGAAGCCGGGAACTTGCTACCCAGCGACATTGATCACCACGGCTGATCGCGATGACCGCGTGGTCCCTGGGCACAGTTTTAAGTTCGCAGCGGCGGTTCAAGCAGCGCAGTCATGCGATCGTCCGGCACTAATTCGCATCGAGACCCGCGCTGGACATGGAGCGGGCACGCCAGTTAGCAAATCGATTGACGAGTATGCTGATTTGTGGTCGTTCTTGACGGCCAATCTCAAATGATTTTCGAATCGCTGATGTATTTTTTCACACGTTTCCACAACTCACTCAACGTACGGTCCGAACGATGCTTTTGCAGGAACCCGCCGAGTCACAATACGACATCCGCTTTCGTCTGATGGGCTTTCCAACCCGTATTTCATGGAGTTTTTGGTTGGCTGCGGTGGTTCTTGGCTACGACCTTTGCCAAGGCATCGACCGGAGCTTTGCGCCCGCTAGCCCCGGTGCTTTTGCCTTGCTTTTCATCTGGGCCGGCTGCATGGCGCTATCGATTTTCATCCACGAACTTGGGCATGCGATTGCTTTCCGGCGATACGGAATTGAGTCAAGCATCGTGTTGTATTACATGGGCGGACTCGCGATACCGGGGCCATCGTCGCGAGGCGGCCGGGCATTTCGTTCGGTTGGCAGTCGCGAGGAATTAATCATTGCTGCCGCAGGACCCGCGTTTCAAATCGGCTCAGCAGCAATCCTTGTGCTGATCACTTGGGCGATGGGAAGCCGAGTGTCATTGATGCCGTGGCCATTTAGCAATCTCGAAATACTTTCCAACGGACTCAACGAGTTTGATGGCGTGATGCCGTTCTCGCTTGTCAATTTTTATGTTTGGCCAAGTGTTGCCTGGGCGCTGCTGAATCTTGTTCCTGTGCTTCCGCTTGATGGAGGCCGCATCGCAAAGTCGATCATTGAAATGAATGGCGGGTCCTATGCGACCGCGTTGTGGGTCAGCGTGATCAGTGCAACGTTGCTCGCGCTCTATGGATTCAAGTCAGATCAGATGTTTATCGGAATTTTTTTTGCTTCATTAGCGATCAATAATTACCAAGCAATCAATCCTGGCAATTCATGGTGATGCATCGCGATCTATCGTGATCTATCGTGATCTATCGTGTATTTGTTGATCAAGCATGCGAGTGAACATCAGGCATTCAGCGGCCATAGAATTCGAGTTAATAAAAATTTTAAAAAACACAACAACTTTTTGTGGAAAACGTGTTGCGTTATTATTGCTATCGCGTAAAGTTACTCGCAGTTTACGTATCAAGAAGGTTGGGTCTTCATGACGAGGTTGTCATGAGCAGCAGTCTTGATGCACTTTCAAATTGGTGGTTCGTGGCCGGTGACTCCCAATCGCAAGATTGCGAGTCGCTTGAATCCGCCAATCCTTCCTTTTCGCAGAGGAACCAAGATGGCTAAGAAAGCAGCAGTTAAGAAGGCGCCAACAAAGAAAGCGGCGACCAAGAAGAAGGCAGTAAAGAAGGCAGCAGCTAAGGCTGCACCAGCCAAGAAGACCGCCAAGAAGAAGGCAGTCAAGAAGGCTGCAGTCAAGAAGAAGGCAGTCAAGAAGGCATAGTGTTTTTGACGTTCAATGGAACGTCAAGGCAATCGCCCTAACGTTAGCCACGTCGAACTTGATTCGGCGTGGCTTTCTTCGTTTTTAACGTGAAACACGGTCTTTTTTCACTGTTTCGCCTACAGCGTTGGCAACTGCGGTCGCGCCGGTGCCTCGGCATTGCGAGTTGCCAGGCCACGTACAATCGCGCGAGCGATCCCGTCAAAAGGAGCTCTGGCGCGACCGTCTTTCGCAATCACTTCAGCCAATCGACCTTCATCGCCCGCGATCCGTAGCGTCATATCGATCGGCAACATGCCAAGGAACGGCACGCCTAGTTCTTCAGCTTTGTCACGCGTGCCACCGCTACCGAAAATATCGTACGTCTTGCCTGAGTCAGGGCACAAGAAACCGCTCATGTTTTCGACCATGCCCAGCATCGGAATGTTGACCTTGCGAAACATGCTGATGGCTTTCACTGCGTCCAGCAACGCAACTTCTTGCGGCGTACAAACGACAACCGCGCCGGTAACAGGGACGATCTGCGACAGCGTCAAGGCAATGTCACCCGTGCCCGGTGGCATATCGATCACAAGGTAATCAAGCTCGCCCCAATTCGTGTCGCCGAGAAACTGCGAAATCGAACCGTGCAGCATCGGCCCACGCCAAATCACTGCTTGATCTTTCTCGATCAAGAAGCCCATCGACATCACCGGAAAATCACCCTCAAGTAAAATCGGCTGAATTTTTTTGTGCTCATCGATCGCGGGACGACCTTCGAGACCAAGCAAATGCGGAATGCTGGGGCCATACACATCGGCGTCCATCAAGCCGACTTTCGCACCGAGTCGCCGCAAAGTAAGCGCCAAGCATGCTGCGACGGTGCTCTTGCCAACGCCACCTTTGCCACTGCCCACCAGAATCACGCTCTTTGCACGCAGCGCGACTTGACCAAGGCGAGCCGGTGGCCGGGGATGCAACGTGACATCAACCACAGCCTTGATACCGGGATGCGTAGCGGCGATGCGAGACAAAATCGCGTCCTTGACCTCGTCCACGATCGGCATCGAATGAGACGAGAGGCCCAGCGTGATTCGAACGTCTTCTTGATCGACATGGACATCGACCAACTGTCCCATCGACTGAATGCTGCGGCCGGTTTCAGGGTCAGGATAAGATGCAATGGAATCGCGGATCGACTGTGCGTTGGGCATATTCATGGCGTCTATGCCCGCGTTTCTGCGTGGCATTTGTACGTGGCGTGGGTGAATGGGGCTTGCGAATACATTTCGCTTCCCGCCAGTGTGCCACGACAGGGGCGAATCAGCCAAGCGGGCTGAAATGCCGTGTCGCCGCTTTCCCTACACTTGGCAACGACCAAAGGCCTCGCAAAAAGAATGCAATCCCAGCTTCTTGTGCCGAAAGTGCTGCCTCAACCATCGCCGGCGAGGGTAACGAAGCGACTTGAAGAACATTTGGCGATTCCAGCCGAATGCTGCTGATTAACTCCAATCGGGTTGAAAAATCCGCTGGCCTCCCCAGGACGTCGGGGAGCTCCCAAAGTACAACGATGTGCTCATTCACCATTCTGCCCCGCGACGAAATCGTCTGCGACGCCTCGATGCTGATCCTTTCAATGCGCAGGATCGTGTCATTGCGAATAATTTCCGGAATGTAGCGACATACCGCGCGATACCATCGATCTTCGGATTCACAAACAAGCCAGCGATTGACTCGAGTCGTTACTGCTATCGTCATGGGCCACTCGATTCTGGCTCATCGAGCCGACGCAACAATCGCGCACGACTGATCCCAAGTCGTCTCGCCGCTTCGCTGCGGTTGCCGCCTGCCGCATCAATCGCCGACTTGATCATCCGCAGTTCAAATCGCTCCATCGCTTGATCTAGGTTTTGGTCAAGCGACTCCTTCGCTGGCACCGGCTCGTGGGGTCGATAGCTGCGAATTGCCAGTGGTAGATGTTCGGGGCCAATCGCAGGCCCGGTACAGGTCGACATCGCATGTCGTATCGCCGCATCGAGCTCCTCAAAATTCGTTGGCCACGGATACAGGGTCAATCGATCGAGCGCAGCCCGGTTGAGACGCTCGGCAGGCCCCGCGTTGGAGACGTGGCGAGTATCAACCATCGCTGATGCGATCAGCGGAATATCTTCGGTCCGCGACGCCAGCGATTCAACTCGAATCATCACAACCTCCAACCTCACGGCCAGTGCGGCAATCAATTTTCCTTCGGCGGCCGCTTCACTGATCGGCTTGGTCAACAACCCGATCACCCGTATTGCACTGGGATGATCAACGACAAACTGCTCGATTCTTTGCTGCACATCGAGCGGCGTTTCGTCTAATCCTCGGATCATCAGTGACACCAAGCGTCGCTGGTCGTCGACGTCGTCGCCACCTAAATGGGCTGCTGCTGGCGACAGACTTGCCTCCAGCAGCTCTGCATCCATCAACGGTCCGTCGATGGCAATCAACGGCTCCGCTGCAAATTTAGCGGCACTGACTGCTGCAGGACGATTGGCATGAATACGTCTAGCGATCGCCTCACCGCCGCAACCGCCAGGTCCAATGATGGAAACGTCTTCGCGAGTTCCGCACGCAACCTGGATTTGCGAGCGAAGCCGCTTTGCCGCCCGCGACGATCCCGCCGCGGCGATCCCGCCCCACACGACGTCACGTTTTCGCCACTGATAAAGCTTCTCACGAATCTGACTCAGCTCACTCAGCTCCGCGTTCTGAACCGTCGCGATTCCAGACCCTGTCGACGCGATCACGATTCCAGTTGCAGCCTCACCCACTTGCAAATAGCGAACAAGCCTAGCAGCGCGGCCTGGAGGCTCGCACATGGCAGAAATCAACCCAGCCGAATCCAGACCCAACGGTGGGCTGAGCGACGCAGCAACGCCATCCAGCGGATCAGAACTTACGGAAGACACCGAGCCAATTCGCCCGACCATTTGCATGGCATCAACGCCTGCCCATTCACCGCAAGCTTGGTTCATCCAGGCAATGCGATGGGTCGAATCGAAGATCCAAATCGCCTCGGTACCTGAATCCAGCAGTCTGGCGAGACCACGGGCGGTGGGCGATGGTTTTCCGCGAATTGGCGAGGGCATCAGACGTCACAATGGTTCATGGTCACGAAAGCATCGACAATGAACCATGCATCATGCTTACTGGACTAGAACACGTCCAGAAGGAAGTGGTGGCCACTGTGATATCGGTGATTGGACGGATACATGTTGTGCCACTTCTTGTTGTAAACCGGAATCTGCATTTCTGGCGGATAGCGGTTGTACATGCTGCCATTACTCTGAAAATACTCTTGGCCGTAGAAATTTTGAGGATAGTACACGTACGGATAGTGATAAAAGCGGTTCCAGTCGGTCGAACCGTTCGCTCCGCCCCAAGTGCGGCCATAAGCTCGTTGTTCGGCTGACGCGGATGTCGCCATCCCTAATGAAACGGCCATAGCAGCGGCCAAGACGTATCGAAACATCGCGATCCCCCCGGATTTTTGCGACAAGTATGGTGCGAACGTTCGCGAAATGACGGTGCAGGAGCCCAAAGTCTCGCGCCGCACAATCCGCAGTACTGCTTTCTTCGGCATTTCCGCTACGGCTGGTTCAGCAAAAATGCGCCGCGTTTGGAATCCCATCCAGAGTACGATCTACCGCTGTAGTCGCGACAACCGTAGCGAGTTATCCTTGCTAGCCCGCTCGTTGATTTAGTAACCCGCTGCGTAAGCGAGGGATAACTGCGATCCCTCGCTTACGCATTCGGGTTATGATTTGCACGCTAAAATTCGAAACACAACAAAATCAACAGGCCGCTAGCCCGCTCGCACTATTTTCCTAAAAAACCGAAATCAAAAAATCTGCATGAATTCCACTCTCCCTGACCACTCGTTCGCAACAGCGAGACGGCACAACGCGCGCCTTGGACTGTGGTTGTTCGCTGTCTATTTCGTCGTCTATTTTGGCTTTGTGATCGCCAATGCATTCGTGCCGGCCGTGATGGAATGGCAACCGTTTGGCGGAATCAACTTGGCATTGCTATATGGCTTTGGACTCATCGTCACAGCGCTATTGCTCGCTTTTGTATACGGCCTGTTCGCCAAATCGGGCCAAGGTACGGAACCTGATGCATCACAGGTGACCCAATGATTCACGAAATCTCACCGCTCGCAGTCACGATCTTCTTCACCTTCGTCGCGTTCACCGTCGGACTTAGCTTTTACCTAGGCAGAAGTGCCAAATCGTCCGAAGGCTACTTTGCCGCGCACGGACAAATTCCCTGGGCCATCAACGGCATCGCGTTCGCTGGTGATTACCTTTCGGCAGCCTCGTTCCTTGGCATCTGCGGCATGATCGCGGCCTATGGCTACGACGGATTCCTGTATTCGATCGGTTACCTGGCTGGCTGGATCGTCGCCTTGTTTGTCATCGCCGAACCAATGAAGCGACTTGGCAAATTCACCTTCGCCGATGCTCTGGACAGCACATTCAACTCGCGCGGCATCAAGCTAGTCGCTGGCATCAGCACACTGGTCGTGAGCATCTTCTATTTGATTCCACAAATGGTCGGAGCCGGCGCGCTCATTCAACCATTACTCGGCCTGCCACACTGGGCCGGCGTTATGATCGTTGGTGTCGTGGTGATGATCATCGTCGTGACCGCAGGCATGGTATCAACAACTTGGGTTCAATTCCTTAAAGGCTCGATGTTGGTGATCTTTAGCCTCGTGCTCTCGGCGATGGTGCTAAATCGAGGGTTAGAAGTGCGCGGTGGTGGTGTCGATGGCCACGAGTACAAAACGATGGGGCCGATGCCTGCAAGCGAATTTGATGGGGTCACCGAACTTGAGGGCAAGCAACTGCTGCCCGATGGCAACGGTTGGAAACGCAACGATTGGGTCCGGTTAGCTGATGGTGCTGATACCCAGGGCTTTACAACTTTCTCAGTGACGAAAGAAAACGATCAAGTCACGCTCCGCGAAGCCCAGACGCTTACCCTGACTGCTGACAAAGAGCAATTAGTGGATGGCATGCCGATGGGCGCAGGAGAAGGCCAACGACTTTTACGGCCCGTCGGTTTTGTTTCGCAATTGCCAAACAACGAATTGAAGACAGGACCACTGGGGCCGATCGAATTTTTTCGTGTTGTTCAAAATAGCGAAATCGTGCTGTGGGGCAATAAAATCGTCACGCACGACGATGGTTCCAAAACCACGGTTTATTTCCAAAAGCCAACCGCTGGCAGCCGCATCTTGCGCCCTGGTGAGCATCCGATATTCGCAGGCATTCGCAGCGGCAAAACGAAAGATCGCATCGAATTTATCTCACTGATGCTGGCACTGTTTTGCGGCACTGCATCGCTGCCACATATTTTGATCCGATATTACACCGTCAAGGACGAAGCCTCCGCTCGCAAAAGTACGATCGTCGGTATCGCCAGCATCGGATTCTTTTATGTCTTAACGCTTTATCTCGGTTTGGGTGCGATGACCAGCGGCACGCTCGACATTAAAGACACCAACATGGCCGCGCCATTGCTCGCACGAAGCCTTAGCCCCACGCTCTTCGCGATCATCTCGGCAATCGCGTTCACCACGGTGCTGGGCACCGTCAGCGGCCTGATCCTTGCGTCAAGCGGTGCCGTTGCGCACGACTTGCTAGTCGGATTCCTTGGCTTGAAACTTAGTGGTACACAGCAGGTCCGGATTGCAAAGATTGCGGCCTTAGCCGTCGGTGCCATCGCCATCGTGCTTGGAATCGTGTTCAAAGAAATGAATGTCACATTCTTAGTCGGCTGGGCATTCAGCATCGCGGCCAGCGCCAACTTGCCGTCGCTTGTGATGCTTTTATTTTGGAAAGGAACCACGCGACAAGGGATCATCGCCAGCGTGTTGGTTGGCATGACCAGTTCGCTTGTCTGGGTGTTGCTCTCCAGCGACGCGTACGTAAAAGTTTATGGTCTACCCGCCGAATCCGCCTTGGCACCGCTCAGCCAACCAGGAGTCGTCACCATTCCCCTCGCATTTATCACCCTGGTCATCGTTTCGCTACTTACGCGGACACGGAACAACCAAGCAGCCCCGGTTCATTGAGCCAAAGGGCGTGGGATAGGCTTCCAGCTTGTCGCATTGAAAATGACAGGCTGGAAGCCTTTTTATACCCCACAACTTTTTCTTAGACCCCTGCCAGCTTGCCGCGTGGAATTAAGTAGCGGTACGGCGCGAGCCGTCCGGTG
>JAYVSE010000116.1:0-19738 GCA_043775635.1 Planctomycetaceae bacterium
GTTAGCGGTGCGGCGCGAGCCGCCCGGTGTTTCGCCGGGTTTTTCGAAACGGCACCGGACGGCTCGCGCCGTTCCGCTACTTAATTCCACGCGGCAAGCCGGCCGGTCCTTATTTAAAACATTACCGCATAATTTAGGCTCGATTCGAATTGATCCGATTTACAAAAATGCATGGTGCCGGCAACGACTACGTGTACGTGTCGTGCTTTGACCAGGACATACCGAGCGATCCTGCTGAACTTGCGATTCAAATTTCGCACCGACGTTTCGGAGTCGGCGGCGATGGCATGATTCTGATTTTGCCATGCACAGTCGCCGATGCTCGAATGCGGATGTTTAATGCAGACGGCAGCGAGAGCGAAATGTGCGGCAACGGAATCCGATGTGTTGCCAAGTATGTTTTTGACCACGGTATCGCTCCAAAACCTGACCTGCGAATCGAAACCGGTGCCGGTATCCTGGACCTGAAGCTGATCATTGAGTCCGGTGTTGCGAAAGAAATTACCGTCGACATGGGGGCACCGATTTTAGAAGCACCTGACATCCCCACGACAGTGGTTTCGAGCGGTCCTGTCGTCAATCAGACGATTGAGATCGCTGGCCGAAAAGTCGAAGTCACCTGCGTTTCAATGGGCAATCCACACTGCATCGTGTTTGTCGATGAGGCGAATGATGATTGGGTTCTTGGGATCGGGCCTCAAATCGAAAATGACAACCGTTTCCCCAAGCGAACGAATGTGGAGTTCGTCGAGGTAATATCGCGACGTGAAGTCCGGCAGCGCACCTGGGAACGTGGTAGCGGTGAAACCTGGGCCTGCGGCACCGGTGCGTCGGCTGTTTGCGTGGCTGGTGTTCTCACCGGGCGAACTGACGAAAAGATCCTCAATCATCTCACCGGCGGAGACCTCACGCTCCAGTGGAACCGCACTGCGAATCGCGTCTTCATGACGGGCGGTGCCGCAGAAGTGTTTTCGGGAACCTGGAATGGCTAAATCGTTCGACATCGAGCCGGAAGCTCTTTCTGTTTCAGACCTGACTGCTTACTTAAAAGGAATCGTCGAAGAGGCTCTGCCAAGCGTTTGGGTCGCAGGTGAGATCTCGAATCTTTCACGTCCGCGCAGTGGACATCTCTACATGACGCTGAAGGATGAAGCATCGCAAATTCGTGCGGTCATGTGGCGATCAACCGCCGCAAAACTGCGTTTCGAACTCAAGGAAGGACAACAGGTTTTGGCTTATGGTGGCGTCGAAGTCTATGGTCCCCAAGGCGTCTATCAACTTTCGCTTCGGAAGCTTGAACCACTTGGTCTGGGCGCACTTCAGCTTGCTTTTCAACAGCTACAACAGCGATTGCAAGCCGAAGGCTTGTTCGATCCGGCAAAGAAAAAGCCCCTGCCATCGTTTCCTCGCCGTATTGGAGTCGTTACCAGTCCATCGGGAGCCGCAGTACGTGACTTTCTTGAAATTGCGCTGCGCCGTTGGCCCAATCTCGACATCACCATTATCCCCGCCAAAGTTCAAGGTCCGGGAGCGGCTGCATCCATCGTGGCCGGGATCAAAGTAGCGCATCGTATCATGCCGCCGCTTGATGTCCTGGTCGTGACCCGAGGCGGCGGTTCCATCGAAGACTTATGGTGCTTCAATGAAGAGCCGGTCGTCCGCGCCATTGCTGCGAGTCGATTGCCGATCGTATCTGCAGTCGGCCATGAGATCGACGTCACCCTTGCTGACTTTGCCGCCGATATTCGCGCTCTAACGCCGAGCGAAGCTGCTGAAAAGATTGTTCCCGAGTTCGCTGCTGTGCGAGATAATGTGATTCGCCTTACGAATCGATTGCACCAGCCGATTTTTCAGAGAATACGAAATTACAAAGATCAATTACGCCAATTTAGCCAACGGTCGCCCTTTCGTAGTCCTCATGATTCGATTCGATGGCACTCACAACGATTGGACGATTTAGATGCTCGGGGGAAACGAGCCATTCGCAGCATTGCGTTAGTACATCGTCGCAGACTTGAATCGATGACCTCAGCACTTTCGGCGTTGAGTCCCCTCCAAGTTCTTTCCCGAGGATATACAGTCACACTGCATATGCAAAGTGGAAAATGCCTATCATCGGCCAACCAAGTCACCCCTGGCGACACCTTGCACACACAAACCAGCCAAGGTGTTGTTCTAAGCGTCGTGTCGGAGAAAATACTGAACGACTAACAGCCCAGCGACTCAGACAGACATCTCACCGGATCACATCATACCGATGTTCGCTGCGATGCTGGTGTCGCTTCAACAGGCACATCTTTCGGAACGATATCGGGAGCATCGCTGCTCTCTGCGTCCGGTGCAGGCTCAGGTGCAAGTGGTAGTTCTGGCTCGGCAACCGTTGCCGTTTCAACCCACTGACGCAGCAACCTACGAGTGTCAGAAAAACCATCGGCTGTAGCAATTGATCGCAACTCAGGATTACTGACAACGCCATCGAAGTTTTGCAGCAGCTTCAAAACGTTTTCTGGTGGCAGACCTTGGTCGATGGCGGCGATGATTTGATCGGGCGATAGATAGTCCAGCCAGACATCGCCATCGTCGCGTCGACGAGACAGACTACTGCTTAGCCGATTTGCGGCAGCGCGCAATGCTGCGGGCAAATTCTTCGCCGGTGCGGAAGGCTGACTTTCACCGTAAATTTGCGGCACACGATACTCGTTGTCCGAAAACGGATCAATTTCCGCAACGGGTGGATAATAGCTGGGATCGTTATAGGGCGAGTAGAGCCCCAATCCATACGGAGCAACACCATCATCCAACCTAGGACGCGAGTAATAAAGATCTCGCTGCAAATCCCTGCGGTAAGAATCGTACAGCCTTTGGTTGTAGTCATTGCGATAATCGCGGAAGTCGTTCTGATATCGATAGGTGTCATATCCATACGGACTCGCGATGCTCAATCCAAACGACTGGTAAGGCGCGATATACCCGTAAGAGAGACCAGGATATCCGAATCCTGAGTATCCATACCCAGAGTATCCGGAGCTATATCCGGCGTATCCGTGGTGATGATGTCCACTTGACCCGAGTGGAATTCCGATGCTGATTCCGCCAAAAGGCGAAAAGCCTTGCGAATTCCATGATTGAATGTGGATCGATTGTGCCGCAACGGATGAAGGTGTGCCAGCAACGGTCAGCAAAGTCACCACGACCAGTACAGCGTTAAACACAACGAACACCAGACCTTGTCGATAGCCAGTCATCAAACGCTCCTTTATTGCCTCGAGAAACCGTCTGTCGATAACCAACGCGAACGCAATGTGCGTCCAGTATCTACGACGGAATCTACCCATGATACACCAAGACTTTGTACGCGATTTCAGTCCTGTGGGTCGCCTAGCTTCATGAGTTCGGCAACATCGACGGCGAGGCCTGGAATGAGTTTCCCAGTCGCCGTATCGCCGATCGTGAATTCACCGTGAATCTGATAGTTGCCGTTGTGAAGTACAAGGACCGTGATCTTCCTGTCGTCTGGGTCAACGATCCAATACTCTGAGACACCCGCTCGCGCATAGTCCCGTCGCTTGTCCTCGTAGTCGCGTCGACGAGCATCCGTACCCGTACTGACCACTTCCATCGCCAGATCCACACTCGTGGGGTAGCTGCGCAGATTTTTAGGTTCACTGCCAGGTGAAAAATACATGACATCCGGTTCGCGTATTGTATTTGGAAATAACCGGATTGGCAGCGGTGCCTGCATGACTTTTCCACCAATCCCACTCCGCACACTCCGCACACTCTGCTTGAGCACATCGGCCAGAAAATCGACGATTAACTGATGTAGCCATGTCGGCATAGCCAGAATCTCCAAGTATCCATCCGCCAGTTCGGCCATGCGATTGCTGTGAAGCTCAAAGAACGCGGATTCTGTCCAAAGCCCTTGGGCTGGAAACAAATGCGCCACCTCCCAGGTTGGCTCACCGGGCGACCTAGCGACTGCAGGCAACAAAGGTAAAGATGGTTGTGTCGACACAAGAAATGATTCCCAATGAAAACGAAGATCTGTGAAAATGAAACTATCATCCCGCAGGTCCGCTTGACTGTACGTCTCATTCTACAATCGAATTCGCCTGGATGTCAAAGACTGTTCAGGTTTTCGTGGCCGTCCGCGAGGTCGCAGTGCCGATAAGGTCGATAAGGTGTCATAAGGTCGATAAGGTGTCAGGTACCTTTTTGGCAAGACAGGTAGTATCATTGGTTGATTATTCGGACGTTGAACCTTGACGGCGGGGGTAAACGGCGATGGGACGGGCTAAAAGAGCGGATGCGGCGGGGGCGTTGTATCATATGCTGAATCGGGCCAACCGACGCAGTACGATTTTTGAAAAGCAAGCTGACTATGAAGCTTTTGAACGCATTCTGATTGACGCTGTCGAACGTTTTGACATCGAACTTTTCAGCTATTGCCTAATGCCCAATCATTGGCACTTGGTTGTCCGCCCGCAAGTGGACGGGGCGATGTCTCGTTTCGCTCAATGGCTGCAATTGACCCACACCCAGCGGTATCATGCCCACCATCACTCGGCAGGCTTGGGACATCTTTACCAGGGCCGATACAAGTCCTTCCCTATTCAAGATGACGATCACTTTCTGACGGTGAATCGTTACGTTGAGCGCAATGCCTACTCGGCGGATTTATGCGACGCACCGGAAAACTGGAAGTTTGGTAGTCTGTGGCGATGGAAGTACGGGACGGCAAAGGAAAAATCGTTGCTGACAACTTGGCCGATTCCACGAATCAAAAATTGGGCCAATTGGGTAACGACGGCCCTCACCGACCGCGAGGTTTCCCGATTGAAATGGAGCATTCAGCGTGGTTGCCCGTTTGGGGAAGATACCTGGGTCGAATCAATCGCCAGAAAATATGATCTCGAATCCACCCTACGCCCTCGGGGTCGCCCCAAAGCATTTCCGCACACAAAACAATAATTACCCAAATAGCCAAAAAGGTACCTGACACCTTTTTGCGTGCCGCGTCTAGTCATAGATTGCTCAGAGTTTAAATGCATCACATCACATTTCCCCAGGATATCAGATCCTCCAATTGTTTAAAGTCCCAAGGGTGATTAAGACGGGAGCCTGCACAGTGGGGCAATACTTGGGATGAGTACAAAGCCTTGTGGACGGAACAAAACCTGGGTGGACGCAAACTTGGCGACGCAGAATATTCTCGAAGTTGACTACTTCGCTTTTGACGGTGATGAGGCTGATATTAACGCTGCGGGGAAGCCAGGTGAAATGTAGTACGGTCGACGCGGGCGAACAAAGTGGCAACCGCCGTGAAGGAGCTCGCCGAGGAAAGGATGTCAGATATAAAGGAAGCGTCACCGAATTGTCGTCGATGTTCCAGACACAGCGCGGGCCACACGACGACCACTACTTGTGGTGGAAATGCTTGTCCCAGATCGTCTGACCTGAGGGGCAGATTGATATGGCGTCAACTACAAACGGTTGTCGTAAGTTCAATTCCGGCTCGCTTGTAAATGCCACTGTCAGGTTGGCACGCGATTCTGACCCAGAGCGGTGAGGCGAAGGATGGACGGTTGACATTTGATTTCCTAAGTGCTTTCCTGCTTGCCACTTAGGAATCATTCTTTGGCTTGCGGCACACGCCTTGCTACTCGCGACATCGTCCCCGTCGCTGTCTGCCATTGTCGAAAGATGGTGGCGTCGAAAGCTACGGTTTGACCGAACAACGAATTTACATCCCAATCGAAACGACACAGGAGAGAGACGTCGTGGCAAAGCAGATCGTTTTTGACGACGACGCCCGCAGGCCTTTATTGGCAGGCGTGAGCAAGTTGGCCCGAGCCGTCCGCAGCACTCTGGGCCCACGTGGGCGCAACGCGGTGCTAGATAAGGGCTGGGGCAGCCCCAAAGTGACCAAAGACGGCGTGACCGTCGCCGAAGATATTGAACTGGATGACCCGTTCGAAAATCTCGGTGCCCAGCTCGTAAAAGAAGCTGCCAGCAAGACCAACGATGTCGCCGGTGACGGCACGACAACGGCTACCGTCCTTGCTGAAGCTATTTTCCGCGAAGGCCTCAAGGCCGTTTCTAGCGGCGCTGATCCGATGGCATTGCAGCGTGGTATTAACAAAGCAGTTGAAGTCTGCCGCGTCGAAATCGCCAAGCTGTCCAAACCGATCGACGAAAAAAGCAAAGCTGACATCAAGCAGGTCGCGACCATCGCTGGCAACAACGATCCCGAAATCGGGCAAGTGCTCGCCGATGCCTTCACGAAAGTGGGCAAGAATGGTGTGATCACGGTCGAAGAAGGCCGCAGCAATGAGACCACCGTCGACATCGTTGAAGGCATGCAGTTCGACCGCGGCTTCCTTTCGCCACACTTCGTCACCAATCAAGACGACGTGACCGTTGAATTCAACGATGCCTATATCCTGTTGTTCGAAGAAAAGATCAGCGGCAACAAGAAGATGATTCCGTTGCTCGAAGCGATCAGCAAGTCCGGCAAGCCGCTGGTCGTTGTCGCCGAAGACGTCGAAGGCGAAGCCTTAGCGACTTTGGTTGTCAACAAGATGCGTGGCATTTTGCAAGTTGCTGCGGTCAAAGCGCCGGGTTACGGTGATCGTCGCAAGGCGATCCTTGGTGACATCGCGACCTTGTGCGGCGGCCAAGCAATTTTCAAAGATCTCGGCATCGACTTGGAAAGCGTCAAGCTAACCGACCTCGGTCGCGCCAAGAAGATTCGCATCACGAGCGAAGCGACGACCATCGTCGGTGGCGCTGGCAAGAAAGAAGCGATCACCGCTCGTGTCGAACAAATTCGCCGCGAAATGGCTGGTACCGACAGCGACTACGATCGCGAAAAGTTGCAAGAACGTTTGGCGAAGCTCGCTGGCGGTGTTGCACAGATCAACGTTGGTGCTGCAACCGAGACCGAAATGAAGGAACGCAAAGCGCTTCTTGATGACGCTCGTGCAGCCACCCAAGCAGCACTCGAAGAAGGCATTGTTCCTGGCGGTGGCGTGGCTTTGCTGCGTTGCAGGCCAGCGATTGAGAAGCTTGAAGCGGCGACGGCTGGCGACGAAAAGCTCGGCGTTCGCATCATCAAGAACGTGCTCGACATCCCTCTTCGCGCAATCGCTAACAACGCCGGTCTTGATGGTGCGGTGGTCGTCAACCGCGTGATGCAAATGAAGGGCAAGTCAGATGGCTACGACGCTAACGCCGAAGTCTATTGTGACTTAATTCAAGCTGGTATCGTCGACCCAGCGAAGGTTGTTCGCACATCGCTGACCAACGCCGCCAGCGTTGCCGGACTGTTGCTGACTACGGAGTCGTGCATCTGCGACATTCCGGAAGAAAGCGATGACGCAGGCGGCGATCACCATGACCACGGTATGGGTGGAATGGGCGGCGGCATGGGTGGAATGGGCGGCATGGGTGGCATGCCCGGAATGATGTAGCCCTTGGCTTTTTCATCGAGGAACGTGGGTGCCACTTTGCAGCATCCCGTTCTTTTTGAACCAACAAAATAAACCATTTAGAACTTAGGCAAATTAACACTATGGCAGCGCAAGTCCTTTCCAAGACCAGTCTCCGTCCCCTCGATGATCGAGTTGTCGTTCAGCCAAGCGAAGCAGAAGCGACGACAGCGGGCGGCATCGTGCTTCCCGATTCGGCTCGTGAGAAGCCACAACGCGGCAAGGTTGTCGCCGTTGGCCCAGGCAAGCTGCTCGATAGCGGCAATCGTGGTGAGATGAGCGTCGCTGTCGGCGACGTCGTGATCTACGGTCGTTACGGCGGCAGCGAAGTAGAAGTGAATGGTGTCGAGATGAAGATCCTTCGCGAGAGCGACATCCTGGCAAAGTTGCTCTAAGGTACCGGACACTTATTTCCCGCTCCTTAGACATGTTTCTCATACACCGAACCCCAAATATTTAATCCAGGAAGCACAAACATGGCAAAACAATTGCTGTTTGAAGATCACGCCCGGGCGAGAATGCTCGCTGGTGTGGACAAGCTGGCCAACGCGGTTGCTGTAACGATGGGACCAACCGGTCGCAACGTTATCATCGACAAGTCGTTTGGCGGGCCAACGGTCACCAAAGACGGCGTGACCGTTGCGAAGGAGATCGAACTCGAAGATCGCTTCGAAAACATGGGCGCCAAGTTGGTCATCGAAGTCGCTCAAAAGACCAGCGACCTTGCTGGTGACGGCACGACCACCGCAACCGTTCTTGCACGAGCGATCTTCAAAGAAGGTCTTCGCAACATTGTTGCTGGCAGCAACCCAACAGCGATTCGTCGCGGCATCGACAAAGCAGTCGAAGCGGCAACGGCGAAGCTGATCGAAATGGGTCGCCCAGTGACCGGCAAGGAACAAGTTGCCAACGTCGGTGCAATCTCCGCCAATAGCGATCACAAGATTGGCAAGCTGCTTGCCGATGCTTTGGAGCGTGTTGGCAAGGACGGCGTCATCACCGTTGAAGAAGGCAAAAGCCGCGACACCGAAGTCGAGTACGTTGACGGCATGCAGTTCGATAAGGGCTACATCTCGCCATACTTCATCACCGACTCCGGTTCGATGGAAGCGGTTCTCGAAAACGCCCTGATCTTGCTGTTCGAAAAGAAGGTCAGCAACATCCGTGAATTGGTGCCACTGCTTGAGAAGACCGCTCAAACTGGTCAACCACTGTTGATCATTTCCGAAGACGTCGACGCAGAAGCGTTGACCCTGTTAGTCGTCAACAAGCTACGTGGCACGCTGAACGTTTGCGCCGTCAAGGCTCCTGGTTTCGGCGATCGTCGCAAGGCAATGCTGGGCGACATCGCCACACTGACCGGTGGAACACTGATCAGCGAAGATCTGGGAATCCAGCTTGAAAACGTTTCGCTCGAGCATCTTGGCCGTGCCAAGAAGGTCACCGTATCCAAGAGCGATACGACGATCGTCGAAGGTGCTGGCAAGCGAGGTGATATCGACAAACGAGTCGGTCAAATCCGTGCCCAAATCGACCAAAGCGATAGCGAGTACGACAAGGAAAAGTTCCAAGAGCGTCTAGCGAAGCTGGCTGGTGGAGTTGCCGTGATCAGCGTCGGTGCTGAAACCGAAGCGGAAATGAAGCAGACCAAGGCTCGCCTTGAAGATGCACTGCACGCAACTCGCGCTGCTGTCGAAGAAGGCATTCTTCCTGGTGGTGGTGTGGCGCTGATGCGATGTCACGATGCGGTCGAAGCTGCGAAGAAGTCAGCGAAGGGCGACGAGAAAATCGGCATTGATATTGTGCTTGCCGCCCTTTCTGCGCCGATGCAACAGATTGCTGACAACGGCGGCCTCGATGGGTGCGTGATTGTTGATGAAGTTCGCCAAAAAGGTGAGAACATCGGCTTCGACGCGTTTACTGGTACGTATGTTGACATGCTCAAGGCTGGCATCATCGATCCGGTGAAGGTCGTCCGTACTGCGTTAGCCAATGCGGGCAGTATCGCGGGCTTGATGCTCACAACCGAAGCGCTCGTCACAACTTTTGACAAGGACGATAAAAACAAGCGTCCCGTTGAAGGTGTTGTCTCTTAGTCCAAGCGATCAGGCCGATAATGCGGCCCTGAATGCCGTATGAAGATGAAGGCGGAGTCGACTCAGTCAGTCGACTCCGCCAATTTTTTGAGTTACGTAGGATCCGATCTGAGTCATGGCCGAGAAACGCGACTACTACGAAGTCCTGATGGTCGAGCGCAAATCGACCAAGGTTGAGATCGACCGCGCTTATCGAAAATGGGCGATTAAATATCACCCTGACAGTAATCGCAACGACACTGACGCCGTGGCGAAGTTCAAGGAAGTCAGCGAAGCTTACGAAGTACTGAGCGATGCTGAAAAACGCGGCCGCTACGATCAATTTGGTCACGCCGGTGTCAACGGACAAGCCGGGCCGCAGTCCTCTGATTTTGATGCCTTCGGCGATCTCTTCGGAGATATGTTGGGCGAGATGTTTGGTGGTGGTGGGCGTGGCGGCAGTCGTCGCGGCGGGGGTGGCAAGCGAGCTCGGCGTGGGGCAGACTTGCGGTGCGACTTGACATTAACACTTGAAGAAGCCGCGCGAGGTTGTTCTAAAGAAGTTTCGTTTCGTCGTCGAAAAGCTTGTTCAACATGTTCAGGCTCTGGCGCAGCGCCTGGTACTCAGCCTGTAACTTGCAGCACTTGCGGTGGTCGAGGGCAAGTTATCCAACAAGCAGGCATCTTACGGGTTCAAACGAATTGCCCGACATGCGGGGGTGCGGGCAAGACGATTGGTCAGCCTTGTGCAGGCTGTCGTGGTTCAGGACTTGAATCCGAAAAAGCAACTCTGACGGTCGATATACCAGCCGGGGTTGATGATGGAATGCGAGTGCGTTTGACCGGCGAGGGCGAATCGAGTCCAGATGGCGGTCCGAGTGGGGATTGCTACTGTTTCATCACCGTTAAGCCGCATGAACTTTTTAGACGCGACGGTAAGAATTTAATTTTGCAGTTTCCGATTTCGTTCAGCCAAGCTGCCTTGGGGGCCGAAGTCGACGTGCCAACGCTGGACGGTCCATCGAAGCTTCGTATCGATCCAGGGACACAAAGCGGTGAGGCCTTTCGTTTGCGCGGCAAGGGAGTTGTCGAGCCAGGCGGTACTCGCGCGGGCGACATGCTTGTGCAAATGGTGATCGAGGTGCCGAAAAAACTCAGCGAAGAACAGGAAAAATTGTTGCGTCAGCTCGCCGAGCTTGATCGCGATTCCGTATTGCCAGCACACAAATCCTTTTTTGACAAGTTGAAGACGTTTTTCGACCCTGAGTCGCCTGCATCGACATAAACGACAATGGTTTAGCTTTCGAGGAATCCCATTAAATGAATAACCAACAAGACGAATTTGCTACTGATGCGGATGTTGATCCGTCATCCGTTGTCGATGAAGCACTTACATCCGAAACGCAAGCGGAAACTCGCGATGAGGCGATGGAACGATTGCGTGGTGAAGTCGATGATGCCAATAACCGAGTATTGATGTCTCAGGCAGACTTAGAGAATTTTCGTAAGCGCATGCGACGCGACATGGAAGATCAAATCCGTTTTGCTGCACTACCCGTCGTTGCCGATATTTTGGAAGTTCGCGATAACCTCGTTCGCGCGATTGAAGCGGTCGTTACCGCAGGCAGCGAGACCAAAGCTGGCGACGGATTGCGTGAAGGCGTTCAGATGCTGGTAAAGCAGTTCGACAATACGCTAGCCAAGCATGGCATCAAGCCGATTCAATCCATCGGCGAAGTATTCGACCCAAACTTTCATCAAGCAATCACGCAAATGCCAAGCGCTGAACATCCTGCGGGTTCCATTGCTCATGAAGCGGTCACCGGGTTTCAAATGCACGGCAGGGTCGTTCGCCCTAGCCAAGTCATTGTCAGTACCGGTCCTGCTTAAAACATTTTGTAAAGGATCAACGTTATGCCAACCTACGATTATGAATGCGATGCGTGTGCTCATAAATTTGAGCAATTTCAAGGCATCAACGAGCCGGTTCTCACCAAATGCCCTGAGTGCAAGAAGAAAAAGCTCAGGCGATTATTTGGTACCGGCGGTGCGATTGTGTTCAAAGGATCGGGGTTTTATCAAACCGATTATCGCAGTGAGAACTACAAGAAAGGGGCCAGTGCTGATAAGGCAGCGGGTGAATCGAAATCCAGCGAATCGAAATCGGGTGAATCCAAATCCAGCGAATCCAAATCCAGCGAATCCAAATCGAGTGATTCGAAACCAGCCAGCACGAGCGGATCGGACGCACCCAAGAAATCAAGCTCCGAAGGCAAGTCCAAGCCAAAGTCGGATTCCTAGTCGTGATTTAAAGCAGCCGACATCGTAGGACTCCGAAAGCCTTGCATTGCCGCGAAAGCGAAAAAAAATCCAAAGGCGAGGTCGATCAGGCCGTAAACTGAATAAAAGATCGCTGTCAGCGGGGACTCTGCGAACAGCAATGGCAGGTCTCCGCCATGTGCCTTTAGCCACATGCCCCACGTGATGACATAAATCAACTTCTCAATCGCAAAAACGCTGACTAGGGAGGGTACGGCGTGGTACGAATTTGCCACGGCCAAGTAGGCCATGCCCCACAACATAATCGAGATCAATCCGAAACGCGAAAATACAATCGGACTAAGCTCGATCAGCCGTTCGTTGGTTAGCCCCAGCGAAAATACAAGCACGCCGATGATGTTCGTCGCACCGGCAAGTCGGAAGCCAAAGGGCATCATCAAGATTCCAAAATTATCGTGTGAAAAGGAATTCCTGGAACCTAGAATTCGCTAACCGATTCACCCAGAGCACGGGTTCCAAGTGCACGCCAATTTTCCAGCCTGATGCTATCGCTGATAAAATGGACAGACCCGTCCATGAACAACGCATTGACTCCTCCGGTGTGGTGGCTGCGAGAAGTTACTGCTGCGTAGGTATCACCAACATTCGGTTCTGTTGCGAGCACAACATCAACGTCGTAGTTCACTCCGCCATTGGTGTACGTTACCTTGGTGTTGGGTGTGAATACTGTAGTGAAGCCGGTTTCATGGACTTTTCCATCAACCCATTCGACATGGGTAAACGAAGTTGTCGAAAAAGTTCCGAGCGAAAGCGATGCAATCGACGTTGGCGGCGTTGGTGCGGTAGCGAACGTCGTCGTGTTATTGGCACCGCTGATTCGATTCGTGAATGTCTTGACTTCCGATACCGCCAACGTATTGCTCAATCCGTCGAGAAACGCTGCGGGTTTGTAAGATTGACTGGGACCGAAAGCGCCATCGCCTGATTGGATACCACTGGCCTTGGATGTCATTACCGCCCATGTTCCCATATTCAAAGCGTAGCTAATCGGCCAATGCTTATTTCCATAAATTGGATCGGCCCCATAGCCAACGTCGTTTGTTTCGCTTGGGCACATGAACGTCCCGACTCGCTTTGACGAAATGCCAGGCTGAGCGTTATAGCCAATCGTTAAATTGATTCCGCTGAACAGATTCTCTTGCTCAATCTGAGGCAGAATACGTGCGATCCCAGACCAAGCGCTTTCTGTTTTCAAAGCAGATCCAGACCAAGAATAAATCCCGTTAGGTGGTAAGGATTTGTTTTTGTCCATGTACATGTGCAGCGCCAAACCGAGCTGCTTCATATGGTTGGAGCACTGCATTCTTCGTGACGCTTCTCTCGCTGCCTGCACGGCTGGAAACAGCAATCCAACCAGAACTCCAATGATCGCGATCACAACCAGTAGTTCAACCAACGTAAAACCACGGGGCTGGCGCATGGAACGAAATCTGACAAACATCGTGGAACTTCTCTAAACCAGTGAAATGGGTCAGTGCCGGTGGCTCCTACGGAGACACAACGGCGATACTGAGCGTGGCTGGCTGAGGAGCTACCTTCGGAATAAACCGAAGAGTCCGATCGCTTGCTGGCTGCGTTTCGAACTCAATCGCCAATGCGAATGATTCTCATTAGCATCATAGGTGGATACGATTTGGCGTCAAGTGCTGTCTACGATTTTTTTCGATCTGTGCGATTGAAATGAGGCGGCAGAGTCAAAAGCCATTCTTTTGTGCGATTTTTCAAACGAAATCTTGTTAGCCCACCACTCGGCGATAAACATTTTAGCGCGCAGGAGTTAGGGGCCGCATCTACTCGGGGCAATGGCCCCAAGCTACGTAGGATGGGACCATTGTCCCGTCCGGTCAAGAAAGCCATTCTCCGCATCACGTGATTGTTGCCTGGCAGCGAGTGCCGCAATTTCAATCGCACAGGTCGATTTTTTTGGTTGCAACGATTGGTTGGGATTGCCCGTTCAACAGTTTCCTTTTTTGGCTGGGGAATCGTGACGCTCCTGATGGTTGAAGGCGAATTAACCGAATCACGAAAATGGACGCTTGGCATTTTTGTACTTTGGGTCGCGTTTCGTAAACTACAGTATTCGCCGTGTTTGATTCATCACTGGACACCGGGACGTATCGCTCAGCGCCCTTTTTGGCGACGACGCTCACTCATGATCCGGCGGTAACCATTGAAGAAGCCCCGGCTTTTGAATCTGGACATTCTGTCATCGATGTTGCTCGTTTAACTTCGGCGCTGATCCAGAAGTTCGAAGAACTGACGATGATTCATCAGTTTACCGAGCAACTTCGCATTGATGTCGAGCGTGTTGCCGTTTGCCGCGAATTGATCGGGCCACTTTCTCATTGTATCAAGGCTGTCTCGCTGGCCATTGAGCTCTTCCCGGATGACACTGTTGGCTACGTTACGGAAGTGATCCAGACGGGCGAGGCTAGAAAACCATCCTGGTTGATACTGATGGCAGACGAAGCACAGCGGCTGCGCGGTGAGGATTTCGCCATCATCAACCAGCCCTTTGTCCAGGGTGATGACACGCGACGAATACTGGTCGTCCCGATATGTCGTGGTGACTATCGCGCTGGACGAATGATTGCGATCGGTAACAACGTCGCCGAAGAGTTCGGGACGATCGAAGCCGAACTGATGCGTTCCACCGCGATGATGTTGGCCGTTCATCTGACGAACCAACGCCAGTACATTGAACTACAACAAACGCTTGATGGTACGTTGGTTGCATTTGTATCGGCGTTAGATGCAAAGGATCGTTACACGTGTGGCCATAGTAGCCGGGTCGCAGAATTATCCGTGGCGCTCGCAAAAGATTTGAACCACAGTCCAGCGGCTTGTGAAACCCTTCGGAAGGCGGCGCTATTGCATGACATTGGGAAGATTGGCATTGAGGATTCGGTTCTTCGTAAACCAGGTGAGCTGACAACGGAAGAATTTGAAACCGTAAAAAAGCATCCCGTCATTGGATATGAGATCCTGAAAACGATTGGGCCCTTTGCACCGCTGCTGCCTGGCGTACTCCATCACCATGAAGCGTGGGACGGCTCCGGGTATCCACATGGGCTGATTGGCGAGTCGATACCGCGACTTGCCCAAATCATTGCCGTTGCGGATTCGTTTGACGCAATGACGAGCGATCGCCCTTATCGTGACGGCATGCCTCTTGAGCGTGTGCTCGGAATATTCAAACGGGGAAGCGGTAAGCAATGGGCCCCGGATGTGGCGACACTTCTAGTGACGCAGATCGATACAATGTTTAAACTGGTAAAAAGCAATCGCATTTGAATTAATAATTTGACACTTCTAATTGCAACCGACGAAGCGGGTTACGGTCCGAAGCTTGGCCCACTTATAATCGTTGCAACGGCTTGGCATCTACCCCCTGGCGTTGCCGTTGAAGTTGCCTTTCACAATCTGAGTGTCCCGACGTCAGATCCTCGATGTGGAACGGTTCATGTCGATGATTCGAAGCGAGTTTTTCATCGCAATCAAATCATTGCCCCTGGGCATGTTTCCATGCTTGAGGTTGCGTGTAGAGCCGCATCTCAATGGGCAGCGATCCCTGACCCAGCCGGATCATTTTTTTCTTGGCTAATGACCGTTGCGAAATCGGATTGCAGTGTTGCCATTAAAGCTCCATGGTTTGCGGATTGGCCTGAGTTGCCCAAAACGAAGCAAGCGGTAGCGGACATCGCGTTCAATTCAAGCGTGATCGTGCACTGGGCGTCCTCAGGGCTTAAGTTACGTGGAATCCATGCACGCCTCATTACGGCCGCAGCGTTTAATGAACAATTGGATCGTGGAAAAAACAAGGCGGACATCCTCACGGAAGCGACGTGCCGCATGGCCGCGGAAATGATTGATGCATTTGACGAGCACGAACATGACGTCCAAATTTCCAGCGATCGTCATGGCGGACGAGCTTACTACGGCGCTGCGATTCAGCACTTGTGCAACGGGTCGACGATCCGTGTATTAGGCGAAAATAAAGCCATTAGCCGATATCATCTAACCACCATGACGCGACACGGAAAAAATCGTGACATCGATTGGTCCTTCTGCGTTGGCGGAGATTCCTTTCCTCCGGTCGCCATGTCATCCATGATTGCCAAGTGGTTGCGTGAGCGAGCAATGTTGAGTTTCAACAAGTATTTTGCAGACCGGATGCCGATTGGGAGCAACTTGCGGCCAACGGCTGGTTACCCCGGTGACGCAAATCGATTTATCGAAGACATTCAAAAGGTCGGGTTGCGAGAAAGCATATCGGATTCAGTGTTGATTCGACGACGATGAATTTCTGTCCAATTCGTTTTGGTTCGACCATGCAATAGCCGCCGCTTGGCGCACTTCGGCCAGCGTCGTTTGGCGCTTTGACGCGAGGTCGCGCGCATCATCGTACTCGACGGTCATGCGAATTTGGCCCGCAGCAAGCTGAACCACTTTTGCTGATACGGGGCCAAGCGATGTCTGCAGCGTTACTTGTTGCCGAATCAGCTTATCACGATCAGCGGAGTATCGCCGGATGCCGATCGTCGACGATTCCGTAAACAAAATATGCTCCAGAGATTGGACTCGCGACGGCGAGCAGACGACGGTTAGCAAAACGCCGCTACGTCCTTTCTTCATAACGCAGGCTGTTTGATACACATCCAAAGCACCGGCCTCTAATAACCTTCTCGCGCAATCGGCGAGGTCTTCGGCAGTCGAGTCATCGACATTGGTTTCCAGGACGACAACTTGGTCATGCTCAAGGGGAATGGCGTTCTGCGATGGCATCTTCGTCAGCTCGCTTTCACCCAGCGCGATTCGAAGCACATTCGCCTGTCCTGGCAGATCGTATGAGCCGGCTCCATAGCCGACTGCGGTCAGTCTCATTGACGGAAACGGTCCGAAACTTTCGGCCATTGCCTTCAGGATCGCGGCGCCCGTTGGCGTCGTGAGTTCTCGCTCGATCGTGCTGCTGGCGATTGGGATACCGCGCAGCAGCTCTGCTGTCGCTGGCGCAGGGATGGAAACGAGGCCATGGGCGATCTTGACGGTGCCGCAGCCCGTTGGAACCGGCGACGATTCAACTCGTTCGATCCCTAACGCGTGAAAACCGATCGCAGCTCCGACGATATCCGCGATGGAATCAATGGCTCCCACTTCGTGAAAATGAACCTTTCGAATGGTCGTATTGTGCATTTTTGCTTCGGCTGCACCGATCAGCCCAAAAATATGTTTGGCAATTAATTTTGCTTCGGGGGCGATTTCGGTACCGCGTTCGATCATTTCCTCGATCGTATGAAGATGGCGATGAGCATGTTCGGGAGGGTGTTCGATGCGAACTTGGACCGCTCGAAATCCCGCTTTCTTAATCACTTCGGCAGAAATGCTAATGGATTCCAGGCCCATGGAGCGAATTCCAGACTGAATTGCCTCGATGGGAACCCCTAAATCAACGAGTGCTCCCAGGGTCATATCGCCGCTGATTCCACTAAAACAGTCAAAATATGCGATTCGCACGCGTTAAACCTCTTTCATGCTCTCAATTGGAGTTGCGAAACCTGAGCCTGTCGCTAGAATCGCCGGTCCGCTTGCGGAAAGAACACAGATTTTTAATCCCGTTCCGCCGACAGTCCTGAACAAAAATAGCGAACCCGCAAACGCGAGATTTTAGCGATGAAAGTTGTAAGTAGCATCGGGGCACTCAAGTACCGACACCCAGATTGCCAAGTTGTCCGTCGACGAGGACGAACTTACGTAATTTGTAAGAGCAATCCAAAATTTAAAGTCCGCCAGGGCAACGCCAAGACGAAAAAACGTCGTCGGTAAGACTGCTTGGACTCTTCATTTTTCGGTGCATAGGATGCAAAGCATCCATTGCACCGGAACTTCTTCGGTTGGCGTTAATAAGATTGAACGTCAATGAGCGCCAGTGCGCGCTCAGGCTGATTAATTCGGACCTGAACAGCAATATTTAGACGATACAAAGTCGACCCCATTGGCCTTGTGCCCCATGGCGTGGATTCAAGTAGCGGAACGGCGTGAGCGGACTGTTGATCTATTGGGTTTCTTCGTATTTGGTGAGCCGAAGACGCTAGCCACGGGCCGTCAACGGTATGTGTCCTGCCGTTGGGCCCGACGCTAGCGCGTTCGGCTCATTAAATCAACAGGCCGCGAGCCGTCCGGTGCCAGTTCGCAAAACACCGGGCGGCTTGCGGGCAGTTGATTTAGTAACCCGCTGCGTAAGCGAGGGGCCACTGCGATCCCTCGCTTACGCATTCGGGTTATGATTTGCTCACTAAAATTCAAAACACAACAAAATCATCAGCCCGCTTGCGCCGCACCGCTAAAAAAATGCTTCGCATTTTCGTTAAGTCCACGCCATTCCAGACGAGCTTGCTGGGGTCTTGAATCGGACTTACGTACCGTCGAAATAGCGAAAACTGCGGTAGCGTCAAAGTCAGCTCAATCACTACTTTTCCCTCAAGCGGAATGATCGGATGTGCCGAAAGCTCTAAAACGCGGCCAAGAGGTGTCGCGATTCAGAGGTATTCCGCGACGATTCAACTTCGTTGAATCGTGGACAACCGCTGGGTTTTCGTTCCCCGTCAATGGATTGCCGCTGTGCCAAAGATCATCTCACAAATCGCTTGGATGGCATTATTTGTTAGCCTTGTCACCGCTGGTAATAACCGCGCCGCAGCGGAAATCGCTTGGCAAACTCAACTTAAAACAGCTCATGCGAAGGCGATGCAGGACGGCAAGCTTTTGCTCCTGCATTTTTACACGGACGAGTGCGTATATTGCGACAAATTGGAAGCTGGCGCTTTTAAAACCCCAGAAGTTGCCGCTGCTATTCAAAAAAATTATGTGCCCGTAAAGATACACGCAGGCAAAAACCCTGCGATTGCATCAACGTTCAAGGTCTCGCGGTTTCCAACGGATGTCATCGTTACGACTCAAGGCCAAGCGCTGTCACATAGTGTAAGTCCCCAAGATCCCGCGCGATACGTCGCGATGCTCGCCCAGCACACCGTGCCAGGTGCCGACGGATCAATGATCGCGAAAAACGAACCAAACTTGGTGCCAGCAAACGCGCCCACAATGCCAAACATTCAAACGAATCCGGCTGCGTTTGAATCCTCAAATACTGCACAAGCTGCGGGTGCCAGCGTACCAAAGCAGACTTCAGGCATTCCTGCTACGACCGTGTCACGTCGCACCGAAGTAGCGGTTGAGCCGTTGCCGACGACGTTCACGCCTCCAGCCAAACCAAGTGCGCAGCTTGAGCTTGCGATGGACGGTTATTGTGCGGTCACCGTGATCGAAAAAGACCAGTGGGTGGAGGGGAATCCAGATTTTGGTGTGGTGCACCTCGGTCGGCTCTATCTGTTCTGTGATAAGGCTTCAATGGAGCGATTCTTGGAAGACCCCATTCCTTATACCCCCGTGCTCAATGGTATCGATGTTGTCCGATTTTTCGAAGAACGTAAGATTGTGCAGGGTAATCGTGCCTGGGGACTTAAAGACCCAGACCATAACCGCATGTTTTTCTTTGCTGACGAAGCCGCTTTAAACCACTTTTACAACCAGCACACGCGGTATACGGACGCAGCCATGACGGTGATGGAAAAGGCGATCAAAGACGCCAATCCATCGAGGTAGACGAAGCCGTTCGATCGTTGAGTGGGATAGGCTGCCAGCCATTTTATACCCCACAAGTTTTCTAAGACCCCTGCCAGCTTGCCGCGTGGAATTAAGTAGCGGAACGGCGCGAGCCGTCCGGTGCCGTTTCGAAAAACCCGGCGAAACACCGGGCGGCTCGCGCCTCACCGCTAA
>JAYVSE010000117.1:0-3868 GCA_043775635.1 Planctomycetaceae bacterium
CAATCCACTACATTTGCATCCGGCATGCATAACAATATGCCACAAACTCAGAATTCAATACAATACCAATCCGGTAACTAATTTCCGCGCGGCTCCTTACTCGGATGGGATTCGGTAGATTCCAGTGTTCCTAATCATAGTTCCCACTAGAAAACCTAGTCGAATTAGTCGTTAGCTGCTAACGTGACGACCATTACTCATCTTGCAGACAACGCACGCAATCGTAAGGCACTGTCATTCATGAACGATTCAACGCATTCCCGCGAGCACTTTCGGTTGCGATATCCATTGCAAGCCCGTCCTCGATTCGTCATGAACGGAACCGATTTTACGGTGACAGAAATTTCGGAGGGTGGGTGCAGGGTCCTGTGCGACGACATTGGCGAATCGACGCAATTTAATAGCGGCCCCGAGGTGACATTCTCATTCCATGATAAAACCGTTGTAAAGTCTGCGGCTACCTTTATACGGATTGCCGACGACGAAGTCGTTTTGAAGTTGTTACCCCCGATACCGTTGCCGGTGATCATTGCCGAACAACATTGGGTCATACGAAAGTTCCCGTAAGCAAGTCAAAAGACCAATCTCTAACTGGATATCGCCAACGAACGAGATTCTTCCAGTTCTTTACAAGCACGAAGCGTAAGCGACTGATTTTGACGTAAGAAATTCACTAGCTTGCGCTTCGTGCTTGTATCAGCGTTTCGAGCGACTGAACTCCGTCCCAATCGATAATCGATGGTGATCGAATTGAGTCGCGATCAATGTTCGCATTGATTGCCATCAGTACCGCCCATACGGCATCAACTTGTTGATTGCATGAATCGGAAACCGCACGGACGAAATCGTCGGCCTCGCAACCCTGTAAATCAACACAGAATCGGCATCGTTGTGGAACGTGTAAATACTGTCCTCAAATCGATCAAGGATTCTGACTGCGGTGAGATATTGCTTTCCGTCGCATTGTTGCCCAACGCCACTCGGCTGACGATTTGGAAGACCTTGGGTTGAATGTCCCCAACAGACAGATTGACCAGCGCGCTTGCCAAACGCTACCGCTTCCCGATACGATGAAGCTTCACAATGCCCCGCCGCGACAGCGGCTTACTTGAACAAGCCAGTTTGCCTGCCGTATGTCTTTCTCACCGCGTGTCCTGCCCTCAGCCCTGCTGTGCCTGCTCGCCGCCGGCCTCTGCCGCGCCGGTTTCGCCGCTGAATCGAAACCAGCCGACTGGCTGTGGACCAAGGCCTCCGCGATTCCTAAAGAGACGACGACGGAAGGGAGTGGATATTTCTCTATTGTGGAAGGCAACAACGGCCGGCTCTATATCGGCACGGCCAAGTACCGGCACAACGCGTATCTTGTTGAGTTCGATCCGCAGACCTCGGCCATGAAAGTCGTCGTTGATGCGCACGCCTCGATCGGTATGCAGGCCACTGGCTTTGCCGCACAGGCAAAGATTCACACGCGCAACAATGTAGGCGAAAGTGGCCGCATCTACTTTGGCACTAAGCAAGGCTATCCCAAGGACGACGAACAACGCACCGATTACCTCGGCGGCTATCCGATGGTTTTTGATCCCGCGACCGGCGAGACCAAGGTCTATCCCATTCCAATTGCTGGCCAAGGGATCATCAGCGTCACGCCAAACGAATCGCATAGCGTAGCCTACATCTCGACGTGCTCGGACGAACGGCCCACCGAGAGCACGCATTTCATGCGGCTCGACCTGAAAACCGGCCAGTACACCGACCTGCTCGACTGCCGGCACATGTACTCGTTCATCGTGGTTGATTACCTAGGCCGCGCGTACCATCCGATCCTGGGTGGCGAGATCGCGCGCTACAACTCGCGGACGGATAAACTCGAGCGACTCAAGCAGACGATCGACGGCGCGCCGCCTACGGCTGAGTCTCTGCTGGCCACACCCGAGAGCCACCCGATCAACTGGGAAATTTCGCCTGACCGCAAGACGCTCTACGCCGTAGCGATGTCCGGGAATGCCCTCTACAGCTATGACCTTACGGCCGAAGGAGACACACTGGCGGGACGAACGCTCGGCAAGCTCATGCCGTCAGCAAAAGCCACCGACTGCCGCGCCCTGTGCGTTGCAGCCGACGGCCTCGTCTGGGCAGGCATCGCTGCAACAGGCGAAGATGGCATGCAGCTACTGCGCTTGGTGAGTTTCCGGCCTGGCGACGCTTCGGTGAAAGATCACGGACCACTGGCGATCAGCAATCCGGATTACACGCAGTTCCAAGACGCTGAAGGCAAGGACCTACCGTACCACCATGGCGTCTATCAGACCGAAGATGGCACGCTACTGCCACGTTACACCGTGATGGGCATCTGCGCCGCCAAGGTCGGCACGGTCTACGTCACAACCCTGGCCCCATTCACGCTGCACGCGATCCGACCGGAGAACAAGCCATGAGCAGCGGCGCGTCCATCTTGTTCTGCATCTTACTTCTGGGCAGTCGCACTTCACTGGCGGCGGAGCCAGAAACAAAGCTGGCCCCGCGCATCGCCGCAATCGTCACCACGTATTACCACAACTCGCACGCGGACCTGCTGGTCGGTCGACTGCTGGAGACAAGCACTCTCGATGGCCAAGGCGAGCGCCCGCGAATGCAGCTCGTCTCGCTCTACACCGATCAAATCGATGCCAGGGACAAAAGTCGGGCGCTGGCCGCTCAGCATGGCTTCAAGATCTACGACTCGATCGCGGGGGCTTTAACTCTCGGCGGCCATGCGCTCGCTGTCGATGGCGTACTGCTCGTCGCCGAGCACGGCAATTATCCCGAGTCGACCACGGGGCAGTTTCAATTGCCGAAGCGGCGTTTCTTTGACGAGGTCGCCGCGGTTTTCGAAAAGTCCGGCCGCAGCGTGCCGATCTTTTTCGATAAGCAACTGGCCGACAATTGGGCCGACGCCCGGCACATCTACGACACCGCTGCTCGACTGAAAGTTCCGATGCTAGCTGGGTCATCAATACCAGGCACATGGCGCGATCCGGCCGTCGATGTGCGTCGCGACGCGCCGCTGAAGCAGATTGTCGTGCTCTCGTATCATCGGCTCGATTCGTACGGCTTTCATGC
Source organism: Planctomycetaceae bacterium (assembly GCA_043775635.1). GTDB lineage: Bacteria > Planctomycetota > Planctomycetia > Pirellulales > Pirellulaceae > UBA6163. The sequence goes on from JAYVSE010000117.1 coordinate 3,100, forward strand.
GCTGGAAATCGCTCAGTGTCTGGCAGAGCGACGCCAGGGCGGCGAGACCGGCGTGAAGTCGGTGCAGTGCTTCATCGACGACGCCGTTTGGGCGGCCGGCCGGCGCGGCGAGTACGATGCTGAGCTCTACGCAAAGGCTTTGGCGGCAATGAAGTTTCGACCTCTGCCAGCGGATAAGACCGTCGCCGAGTGGACCGCTGCATGGCGTTACGCCGACACCGGCGCGGTCGAAGCCACGCACTTCCGTTCGCAAGACGTGCGCCCGCTGTTTCATTTTTGGTTTCAGATGCAGGCGGTCGATGAGTTGATGCTGACCGGCAAATCAGCCTGGCCGGTCCAGCGGACGCTGCTCACCACGGGCCTCTTAGACACGCTGCTCGTCTCGAAACTCAAGAACGGCCAACGTATCGATACTCCATTTTTGGACATACCATACAAGACCTCGACCGAATGGCGGCAACCGAAAGCCGCTCCGCCGGATCGACCGCTGGATGCTCATTAACCAATGCTTAGCAGCGATGCCCATGTAGTTCCAACGTATCCGCCTTGCCTTTATGGGTGCCACTGCTGGTTCGTCCAGCAGTGTGCGCCGCTTGGTTGTTCTCACTGCTGGACAAGCCAGCAGTGACGCCCATTTTGGAGTTCGATCGAACGTCGATTGGAAGCTTAAAGAAACAATGCCCCGCTTCGTTGCTGGGGCAGAACGTTTTGTGTAGTGGGATTCGCCAGAATTCCCAACGTTTTAGTGTGCTGAGGAATTCTGGCGAAT
>JAYVSE010000118.1:0-11984 GCA_043775635.1 Planctomycetaceae bacterium
CGCGTGCCCAACGGGCCGCGAGCCTCGCGCGGGGCGTTGCCCACACGGTTTAACGACAAAATCGCCAAGCAAGGTTATTTAATTCTCGGAGCACTAGCAACTTCCAGTGATCCCGCCCATTGTGTCCAATTAAAAGTGGCGAAGTCTATGATTCCCCTCAGTGATGAACCGCAACCAATCCCAAGCCGCAAGCTTTTCGATGCTGGCCTTAGTTCCGATCTAAAGGCAATTGAAGCATACGCACAGAACATCGTTGACACAGTGCGCGAGCCGCTGCTCATCCTCGACGCGACATTGCGCGTTCGGTCGGCCAATCGAGCCTTTTACCAAACGTTCCACGTATCACCGTCGGAAACGGAAGGACGCTTGATCTACGAACTGGGAAACGGCCAGTGGGACATTCCTGATCTGCGAACGTTACTTGAAGACATTGTCCCGAAAAGTTCGGTTTTTGACGACTTTGAACTTGAGCATACATTTCCGACGATTGGACGCCGTGTGATGTTGCTCAATGCCCGTAAGCTCGAGGCCGGCCACCATGGTGAACTTCTCGTGCTCGCGATGGAAGACGTCACCCATCGCAAACGTGCTGAAGAAGCCTTGCTAGAAGCCGGTGCGCTGCAAAGTGCAATCTTCAATAGCGCTAACTTTTCCAGCATCGCGACCGACGAAAAAGGTGTCATTCAAATTTTCAATGTCGGCGCCGAGCGAATGTTAGGCTACACGGCCGCTGACGTAATGAACAAGAATACGCCCGCCGACATTTCCGATCCGCAGGAAGTGATCGCTCGGGCTAAAGCACTCAGCGCGGAACTTGGAACGACCATCACGCCCGGCTTCGAGGCGCTGGTTTTTAAGGCCTCACGAGGAATCGAAGACATCTATGAATTGACCTATATCCGCAAAGACGGGAGTCGATTTCCGGCGATCGTATCGGTCACAGCGCTGCGAGATGCTCAAGGTGGCATCATTGGTTATTTATTGATCGGCACGGACAATACGGCTCGCAAGCAGGTAGAAGCGGAGCGATTGCTACTGGATCAGCGCGTTCGCGATCAACAATTCTATACCCGCTCGCTGATCGAATCCAACATTGACGCACTGATTACCACGGACCCGCGAGGCATCATTACTGACGTCAATAAACAGATGGAGGCACTTACGGGTTGCACTCGCGACGAGTTAATTGGTGCGCCATTCAAGGACTATTTTACCGATCCAGAACGGGCCGAAGCTGGCATCAAGCGTGTATTGGGCGAAAGCAAATTAACCGATTACGAGCTTACTGCTTGCGCTCGCGACGGCAAAGAGACGGTGGTGTCTTACAACGCATCAACCTTTCACGATCGCGATCGAAAATTACAGGGAGTGTTTGCCGCCGCTCGTGATGTGACGGAACGGAAACGGTACGAGCAATCATTGCAACAGGCGAATCGCGCCAAGAGTGTTTTCTTAGCCAACATGTCACATGAAATTCGCACGCCCATGAATGCGATCTTAGGTTTTTCGCAGTTGATGCTACGTGACCATGATCTCACATCCAAACAATCACAGTACCTTGGAACCATCAATCGCAGCGGAGAACATCTGCTGGCCCTCATCAACGACATCCTCGAGATGTCCAAGATCGAAGCGGGTCGTACAACGCTGAACCTTTCGACCTTCGATCTACCCGACTTGCTTAAAGATCTGGAGATGATGTTTCGAGTCCGCACCAATGAAAAAAGGTTGTCGTTTTCGGTGGAAATCATTGGTGATGTCCCCCAATTTATCGAGACCGATATCAATAAGCTGCGCCAGATCTTTATCAATGTATTAGGCAATGCGGTGAAGTTCACGGAGCAAGGAGGCATCGCTCTCCGGATGCACGTCGACCGCGCCGACCCAAGTCAGCCGCTACTCCTGATGGAAATTGAGGACACGGGTCCAGGCATTTCGGCGGACGACCAGGACAAGTTGTTCCGGCATTTTGAACAAACCAAGACTGGCCAACAGACTGGAACTGGCACCGGACTTGGTTTGGCCATCAGCCGAGAGTTCGCTCGATTGATGGGTGGTGACATTACATTGACCAGTCACGTGGGAAGAGGCAGTATTTTCGTGATCCGCTTGCCGCTAACAGAGGGCGATGCACAGGCGGTGGAGGCGAAAAACATTCCGAGGCATGTGCTGCGAATTCAAGATGGCCAACCGCCGTGCAGGGTGCTGATTGCCGATGACATCGATGACAACCGACAGCTCCTCACGCAGCTCTTGTCCCCGGTCGGATTCCAGGTTCGCTTAGCGACCAACGGAGCAGAGGCAATCGAGCAATTTGAGCAGTGGCAGCCAAATTTGATCCTGATGGATTTTCGCATGCCCGTGATGGACGGAATGGAAGCAATCCGCCGAATACGAGCCTTGGCCGGGGGCAAAGAGCCCACGATCATTGCAGTGACAGCGAGTGCGATGGACGAAAATCGCAATGAGCTGATAAAGATCGGTGCCGACGACTTTATCGGAAAGCCCTTTCGCGAAGCCGAGCTGTTTCAGAAAATTCACGCGCACCTAGGCATCGAATATGAGTATGCCGCGCCACCCGCAGTAGTGACAAGCGATGATACGCCGTGCTTGACCCGAGAATCTGTGTCCGCATGGCCTCGCGATCTCATCGGTAGCATGCGAGAAGCCGTGGTCACGGCCGATCTTGATTTGTTACTGGCAAAAATCCAGGAATTTGAGTCCAGTGATCCCGCCACGGCGCGGGGATTGCACCGCTTGGCCGAGGATTTCCAGTATCAAACGCTGCTTGATTTGTTAAGCGATGAGGATGTTTCATGACCTCGGTAAACCCGCTGGTAGCGACCGCGCAAACGGCTAACATCCTGATCGTGGATGACACGCCAGCGAACCTGCAAGTGCTCGCTGGAATGCTGAAGGACCGAGGCTACAAGGTCCGCCCGGTTCCCAGCGGCAAGCTCGCCCTGCTGGCTGCGGAGCGGAATCCGCCAGACCTGATTCTGCTAGACATCAATATGCCGGAGATGAACGGTTATGAGGTCTGTCAGCACCTCAAAGCAAATGCATTGCTTGAAGGCATTCCGGTCATCTTTATTAGTGCTCTCAACGAGCCGCTGGACAAAGTCAAAGCGTTCGCTATAGGGGGCGTTGATTACATCACCAAACCGTTTCAGTTGGAGGAGTTGCACGCGCGTGTTGAAACGCATCTAAAACTCCGCCGTTTACAGCAGGAATTGCAGGAAACCAATCTGCGGCTCGCTAAGGTCAATGATCGCATGTCGCTTGACCTCAGAGCCGCAGCAAAGATTCAGGAAACGTTTTTACCGAGTAACCTGCCGCCGGTCGCCGGGGTCGATTTTGCCTGGGCCTATCAGCCTTGCGATGAACTGGCGGGCGATGGACTGAACATCATCCCCTTGGGCGATAACAAATTTGGACTTTACGTTCTCGATGTTAGCGGTCATGGCGTCGCGGCGGCACTCCTGTCGGTCACGCTAAGCCGTCTCCTCGCAGGGCCGTCCGATCTATCATCGATCCTGGTTCGAAATCGGACCCTGGGTGATCACTACGAATTGACGCCGCCGGCCGAGGTCGCGGCTCGATTAAACCAGCTCTTTCCGTTTGAGTCCCCGGCGGAACAATTGACAACAATGATCTATGGTATTCTGGACGTGACGACTGGAGATTTCCGTTACATCTCTGCTGGTCATCCCGGTCCGGTGCATCTACCTCACGGAGGCAATCCAGTTGTATTAGAAAGCGACGGGTTCCCGATTGGACTGACCGACGAAATCTATGAGGAGCGGTATTTACACCTAGGGCCGGGTGATCGCCTATTTCTATACTCTGATGGCGTTACCGAGGCGATGAATTCGACGGGAAACCAATTTGACGTCCCCGCCCTGTTGCAGATCATCGGCGAAGGACGAGTGGATTCGGTGCAGCAGACTGTTCGCATCATTGTGCAGCAACTTGCTAATTGGCACGAAATGCAAAAACCACATGACGATATTTCGATTTTTGCAATTGAGATTAGTCCCGCTGCAATAAGATGAGGGCGAGACGTTGGAGCCAGTCCGTTTTGAAATGTCTCCGTTAGCCTGCTTACAGTTCCCCTGCTGGAAGCGAAAATCGAAAAGTCGAGCCTAAACATTTCGTGCTCTCGACGGACACTTTCCCGCCATGAGCCTCGATAAACGTCTTCACGATCGCGAGACCCAAACCAGTTCCGCCCGCTTTCTCCAAATCGGTTTCTCCTTTGTCGAAGACTTTTTCTAAAAGCTCTTCCGGAATTCCCTCGCCATTGTCGCTGATCCAGCACTCAACGCCCGTCTCCGTTCCAAGGTCCCGCGCCCCGATGATCACCTCACCGCGCGGTGTGTACTTGATCGCGTTGGCAATCAAGTTCTGGATGACCCGTCTCAACAAACTTGCGTCCGCATAGACGACCAAGTCAGCGGGAATCATGTTGGATAGGCGAGTGCTATCGGTCCCTGCGATAGGATGAAGATCATGAATGAGGGCCTCCACCAGCGGCCACAAATCAAGCACGCGCTGCTCCAATTTGATCCCGACTTCCGTTTGGAGATTGGCGTTTTCATCAATCACCTTGGCGACCAGCGCCTCGAGATGTTTCACGTTTCGACGTAAGCTTTTCAGCATTTGACCGGTTCCAGCGCTACAGGCTTCTGCCTGGAGTGTTCGCTCTAGGACCATGGCAGCCAGGGAAATTGCATTCAAGGGAGTTCGAAGATCGTGCGCTACAAAGGCGAGATATTCTTCGCGGCGCCGCTGCACTGCCAGCGCTTGATGAGCGGCAAAGGTTTGCACGGCCAACCCGATTGCCTCATCAAGGACCCGGTTGATAATGTGGAATGGCTTCCCTTGCATCCGCAAGCCGTTGCTATCGGCGAGATCATGAATACAGCCGCGCAGGATGTTGTACTCCGCAACTATTTCGATAATATCAAAGCCGTCTTTGAACCGCTGCAAACCATGGGCTGGCGGGCTGGCTTCGTGCAACGCTTCTGCGACCGTCTCGTCGGTCCTACATTGGAGTGCGATCGCCAACTCCTCTAGGAGGTCAGGAATATGATCGTTGAGCGTTGGGGTATCCAGATGCCGCGCCGAGGGAAGTTGCCTCACCTGTTGCCGCCACCGCGCGAGCAAAGCGTGGCGCTCCTGCTTGATGAGCGCTGTCAGTGTATCCAGATCATGCATAGTCATCTCGGCTCCAAGTTCTTCGAAACGGTCGCCAAGATTTGAAGCACCTGGTCGAAATTCGCTGGCTTGACCAAGTGATGATCGAACCCTGCCTCCTGGGAACGCTGGCGATCACTTTCCTGTCCGTACCCGGTCATGGGCAACCAGCACGACGTTCTGAATCGCGGGCTGCTTCCGTAGTCGCATCGCGACCTCAAAACCATTCAATCCGGGTAAGCCGATGTCTAGCAGCACCACGTGCGGTCGGAAATCGAGCGCCGCGTCCAAGACGGCCAGACCGTCGTGGGCGATGCGAATCTCATGTCCGGATGCTCGCACTAGCATTCCCAGCGTCTTTGCTGAGTCCACATTGTCATCCACGACCAACACCCTTAAGGATGAAGGCGGAAGGATGAAGGACGAAACGGACGGCTTGATTTCATCCTTCATCCTTCCGCCTTCATCCTTCAGGACCGGCAATCTGACGATGAACTCGCTGCCTTGTCCCAGAACACTGGAAACCGCGATGGTTCCCCCTTGCATTTCCAAGAGCCGTTGCACCAAAGCCAGTCCAATGCCCAACCCGCCTTGCGAGCGATCCAGGGTGCGTTCGGCCTGCGTAAACAGGTCGAAGATGTGAGGCAGAATTTCGGGGGCGATGCCGACGCCCGTATCGCGCACACGGATCAAGACATGAGATGGGGAGACAAGGAGACCGGGAGACAAGGAGACTGCGACATCCTCCTTATTCTCCTTGTCTCCCGGTCTCCCGGTCTCCTTCCGTCTCGAGACTCACCCAAATGTGCCCGCCGGTCTCGGTATATTTGGCGGCGTTGGTGAGCAGGTTCACCACCACCTGTTCCAGCCGGGCGGGATCGACGTAGAGCCAAACTGGTTGCGTCGGCAACGACACCGTAAGCTCATGCTTGCGCTGGTCGATCAGCGAGCGGACCGTCGCCATTGCATTTTCCACGACGCCTGCCACGGCGATCCGTTCCTGCTGAAGCTGAATCTTGCCCGAGGTAATACGGGACACTTCGAGCAGGTCATCAATGAGATGTGCCAATTGTCCCACTTGACGCTCAATAATGCTGACGGATTGGAGTATTGGGTTTTCGACGTCATGCAGACGATCCCGGTTGCTGTGCAGGCGAAGGACGACTGCGGCGTTGAGGATGGGGGCCAGAGGGTTGCGAAGTTCGTGGCCAAGCATCGCCAGAAATTCATCTTTGCGGTGGTCGGCCTCCGACATGTCCGCGACGCTCTGCCGCAACTGCTCCGCCATCTGCAGTTGCTCGGTGACGTCGGTGTTGGTGCCGAACCAGCGGACGACTTGGCCCTTGTCATCCTTGATCGGCGCGACACGAGTGAGAAATGGTCGAAACTGGCCGTCCTTTCCCTTGAGCGGGAACACCATGTCGAAGGCGGTGCCGGTGGCGAGTGACCCACGCCAGCGCTCCAGCACCTTAGGGAGTTCGTCTGGGTCGTGCACACTCTGCCAACCCCACCCTGCCATCTGCTCCAGAGTCGTGCCAGTATAATCGTACCACCGATGATTGTACCAGAAGATATGGCCGTCCGTATTCGCCATCCAAGCCAGTTGTGGGATGTTGTCGGCCATGGCGCGGAATCGCTCATCGCTTTCGTGCGCAGCGGCCTCGGCTCGCTGGGCCAATTCGGTCAACTCGTGCTGATGCACAGACGACACCATGAGCGCCTGGTTCATATCCGTCACTTGCCGTCGGAAGATCGCAGTCTCTGTGACATCCGTTACTTGGATGATGACCCCCGCCGGGTGCTTGTCTAAACCGAGAATTGCCCAAACCACATAAGACCAGTAAGTAAGCGGCGATTGGGCATGTTCCTGCTCCACTAACTTCTCAGGCGTTCCCGTGCGATACACGCGGTCCAGCAACGCAATGCATCCATTGTTCGCCCCTTCCGGCACCGCTTCGGCGAAGGGACGTCCAATCAGTTCCATTCTATTTTTCCCGACCAGGCGCGCGAACGCCTCGTTGACATGGCGCACAATGTGAGGCGGTCCCTCCACGGCGATCATCGGCTGGGGGGAAAGCTCAGAAAAGTACCGGCAGAGGTCCGGAAGCTCGAACGCCTGTCCCGCAGTGACTGTACCTGTTTCATCGCGCATGAACTACTCATATTCAAGTAGGTCAGGCTTTCCAGCCTGACTTTTCGGGGGTTGTCAGCCTGGAAAGGCTGATCTACGGTTACGTTACCGGCTCGACCGGGTGCTCTTGGATCTCCGCGAACTCAGCGTTCCATGGACCGGGGATGCCGGTGGTCAGGCCGCAGTAGCCGCGCAACGGTTCGCCGATGACGATGCCCTTGTCAGTGACCTGGTATTCGTGCATGTCGATGCTGTGTGGGCCGCCGCGCATCTTGACCACCAGCAGCATTCGGCGGAGCTGGCCGTTGATCGAAACGTAGCGCAGCCGCACGATGTCGTCGGACAGAAACGAAATGGCGAAGTTGCTCAAGCCCATCGAGGTGAAGTTCTCTTCAATCTCGACGGTGCTGATGATCGTCACGCCCAACCGTGTGAGCGCGGCGATCATGCGATATAGCGACTCGCGAAAATCGGTGCGGAAGCCGGGGGCGAGAGCCATCTCGAAGCCGACCAGCGAGTCGATGACCAGTCGCTTGGCACCGATTTTTTTGACCGAGTTGACCACTTCATGCACCATTTCATCCACGGAGAGGTCCAGCGGGCGCAGGTAAATGATTTCCAGCTTGCCCTTCTTCTGCGGCGTGTTGAAGTCGAAGCCGAACGAGGCGGCCCGACGCACATACTGATCGGGCAACTCCTCGAAGATGGCGACGATGCCCGGTTCGCCGTGCTTGAGCCCCTCGGCGATAAACTGCGTGCCGAGCACCGACTTGCCCGCGCCGGAAGGCCCGCCCATCAGCATGCTGTCCCCCTCGGGAATGCCGCCACGCAGAAGCTCATCGAACTTGGCGATGCCGGTGGAGAGACGCGGGTGGTCTTTGCCCTTGGGTGTTCCCCCCGTCAGACCGAAGGTGCGCGGGAACGTTTGCAGCCCCTCCTCGGTAATGCGAACCGTGTGCAAGCCGGGAACGGAGCCTTGACCGCGCAGCTTCACGACCTGCAGCTTCCGCACGACGGAGTTTCGCTCCGTCTGCTGGGAGAGCCAAAGTAATCCGTCGGCCACGGTGAAGACGGGGTTGTCACGAATCTCGCCCTCGACGTATTCCCCGATCAGGAACGTGGTCGCTTGCCAACTTGCCAAGTGCAGGGCTAATCGCTGGATAAACCCTTGCAGTTCAATATCGCTGACAGCACCCTGGGCCTTCCGCATGACCGTCCGGAACGAGTCCACAAAGACAAGTGCTGGGTTGGCGGCCTCGACCTCGCGGACGATCTCCGCCAGGACCGCGTCCAGATCTTTCTCCAACACAACCTCGCTAAGGTTGATGAAGCGAATCGCGGCATCCAACTTGGCTTGGTCGAAGAAGGCATACTGCTGCTGATAGCGAAGCATCTTGATCGCCGGTTCCCCCAGCACGATGAAATAAATGGCGGGCCGTTCCGGGGTGGCATTGGCGAACATGACCTGATGTGCCAGCGTGGTTTTGCCGCTGCCGGGAGCCCCCGCGATGATGTTGAAGGAGTACTCCGGCAGCCCGCCCCCCAAAATCTCATCGAGACCCAGCACACCGGTCGGTAGCTGCCCAATCGTAACCTTGTCCTGTGTACTCATTGTTTCTCGCTCTCTTTAAAATCCGTAATATCGATGGATGCGTCCGGCCACGCATCACGCACGAGGCGCCGCATGAGGGATTCGCCAATGAAGGTCGCCAGTAGACCCAATAAGTGGCCCACGAGAACCACATGGCCGTTTTCTAATTCTAATTCTCTCACGTCTTGATCATGCTTGATCTGATCGAATCCCGCCAATGAGCCATCTGGACGAACCTGCACCACCGTGAGACAAGGAACTTCCGCCTTTGCCAATACCAAAGCCCGCGACAAAAGTGAGAAGAAGCCTGCGGGCCCCGTGAATTTCGACAGCGGCACCTGCAACTTCCCACATGCCCGCACCGCTATATCGACAGGAGTGCCGACCGCCGCCTCGATAGCGAGTATTCGGCGAGCCAAGTTGCGTATCGCGGGTAAAACCGTGGTCATGCACTACGCCTCAGCGTATTTCTATTGCCGGAATTTGTTCTTTGGATGCAAATCCTATGCCAGTACGCCAGATTGTATCAGTTGATCGGACCGGTTGCGACGGGTCGCGATCCCCAGCCGGTGCCCGTTGTTCTACAAAACACAAGCTCATTTTTTTGTTCCAGTTCTGTGACAATCGTTTGCTCTGCATGAAAGTCCCGCGAGCCAGCCGCGTGGGATGCCATGCCAAAAATAGTAGGCGTGCTCTCCACGCTCGCAGATCAAACAGCCAGAGCGAGCTCGGAGAGCACGCCTACTATACGTTCCAAGATCAACGAGTCGCTCGGTAGGAAAACGAGCTTCGCTCGTTGTATCAAGTTGAAGAGCGACTTGCCCACTTGCCTACTTTACGCGCGATCCTACACCCGCGAACCACATTTGTTGCTGAACTCTTTTTTTTCTGACCACGGAGTGTTCGGCGTCTCTCACGCCGACTCGAACGCGCAAAATATCTGCAAGTGTCGGGTGCCGCACCATTCGACTGGTTGCAAAAAAGCAATCTTGGAACCATCTGGCGAAAACACGCATGCGTGATGCGTGGGCCCCCATGCATGCTCGATTCGCGGTGTCACGCGAATAACTTCCCCACCATCTAGCATCACTCTCAAAATACTGCCGTCACCAGCATAGGCGACCGATTGGCTGTCAGGATGCCAGGTAAACGCAGACGTTGCCGAAAAGTCGTGCGACGAGATTTGACGCTGATCGCCATCCTCAACATTCGCGACAACGAATTGGCTATACCTGTTGTCATCGAACCGAAAACAACCAATCCATTTCCCGTCCGGAGAGGCGACTGCCCAGTGTCTTGGCTCGGCAAGGCCTGGGTAAAGTTCATGGTCGGTGCGAGTGAGCCTTCGGATCGCCACGCCCTGTGGAGCCAGAGGGCGACTCGTTGGAGTTCCTTGAAGTGGCCCACCGCTAGTTCGCGTGAGATCGCTTGGCAGCGTGGTGATGAATAGTTCGCTGTGCTGCTTTCCCTTTGTTCCGCAAACATCACCTTGAAAGGCAAGGCTTTTGCAATCGATCCACGATTCCGAATAGGCGCGGTAGATATCGTCGCTGCCGCTGATAGGATTCTCGACCACATCCGTCACCACGACCGTAAACGACTCGCCGTTTTGATTTCTTAGGTGAGTCGCGGGAACCGTCACGCTGGTTCCGAGAACACTGATCGCCACCGCTCTTCGATTCGCCTGTTTGGTCCCATCGCTGGATGCAGCCAGTACGTGATCCTCGTACGTGCTGGCGATCATTTGTCCATCGGGACTGAAAGTATGCAAATGCGTTCCACCCCGCAGTGCACCTTGTGTGTAAGGCGGCACAATATCTCGCGCATCGAGTGTCGAGACGATTTTTGGATTGGTCAGTTGCCCAAATACACCGTGACGATGCCAAGCGTTGTATTTCCAATCCTCCGTTTGGTTTTCGGGGCCGTGAATGAATACGTAACGATCATCGCAGGGACAACATGTGGGTACACCACAGCACGAGTCGCCAGGCGATTGATAGAGCGTCTCGACAATGCCGGATTCGATAAAAACGCGTTCGATTCGATTGCCGGTAAAGCGTGTTTCTTCATCGCGAATGTCATACAGCAACGAGCGTCCGTCAGTGGACCAACCACTCCGGTTTGCCAACAAATGGCCATGAGGTCGACTGGTCAGTTGGCGGATGGAATACTTGAATCGGGGCAATGGGATTTGTCGTTGGTGAAGGAGCTAAGGATCGAGCGGGAAATAAGTGTCCGGTACGTGGCGTTAGGTCGCAAGGCATGGTCGTTTGTGGGGAACGTCGAGGCGGGTGAGCACCAAACGAGGGTTGTCACCATCATGACATCTCGCGGTAATGCGAGTGTCGAATCTTGAGACAGATCTTTTGTTGTGCGTCTGCTTTGTACAACGCGAATGCGCCGATTTGGAAAGATATAACCATTGAGGACGACCGTGCAGGCGTCGAAAACGTCGCGATTGGTACATTCAATACGATATGTTAGACGTTTTGCACAACCGGCTTGAATGTTTTTTGGTGATTCATTGTTTGGGCAGCCTTGGCCCGATATCTCGCCCTGTCACCACGGCGTAAGCGGTCAGAATACATTCGCAACTGGCCATTCTTGTTCGACGAATAATCCTCGATTTGAAGAAGTATTAAAGCCACCATGATGATTTGCCTCCCCATTAGCATCGATCTGCATTCACTTCGCAAAATGGTCCAACAAAAACTTTGTGAAATTGGGATGCTTGAACCCGACCAGTATCCAATGACCGAACGAAGCGTGATCAAATCCGATCGCGTCTGCGGTGTTTATTACTGCCTGCACGGCCCTCGCAGTGTCAAGCTTACAGCAATCGCTGACTTTGATCGTTCAAGTCTGATTTGCTACGGCAGCGACGGAACTCGAAGTGCAGTTGAGAAACTTGCAGGCTGAGGTTCACTGCCTTGATGTGCCGTCCCACAAAAATGCACCAGCTATCTAGTGGTCCGAGAACTAATTGATATCACTTGAAAGAATCGTTAAACCGCGTGCCCAACGGGCCGCGAGCCTCGCGCGGGGCGTTGCCCACGCGGTTTA
>JAYVSE010000119.1:0-15496 GCA_043775635.1 Planctomycetaceae bacterium
CCGACGGAGACAAGCTCCGCCCGTGGCCGACGTCATTTCTACTTCGCCATCTGGTTGTGATCGTGGCCCGACGGGGACAAGCCCCGCACGCGGCAAGATTATGGAATTAAACTTGCGCAAAGGATTTTTGCTTACAATAGCAAATTTTTAACAGGCCAGCCTTAGGCGGTACTCGTACTCGTACTCGATCAGCACACCGCCAATCTCGAATACGATTACCACTGAAAGCCTGCGCTTCCGTCGGGTTCACCCAGGTTCACCCATTGGCATTTACACAACTATCATGATTGAATAAATCCCGCTGGCTCGCCCAGCGGATCGTTCGGTTCTGGCCCTACTACACCAGAAAGCCGCGTCGACCAATTCATTTAGGGCCAACACCGAAACTTCCGCTGGGCAAGCCAGCGGGATTCACTTGCGGGGTGGCCGACGTCATTTCTTCTCAGGCAGTATCTCTAGCAAAAGTAGGGAAACATCATCGATGGGGCCTTTGGGTTGACACCAACGGTTGACGACCGTTTTGACATGAGAAACCTGATCGGCAATTGGCTGATCGCGGCTCGCGTCCAATTCTTGCAGCATTCGATCGTTGGTGAGTTCCTCCAGGTTTGCGTCCATCGCCTCGGGTACGCCGTCGGAGTAGAGCAAGAGTCGATCGCCGTCGGCCAACTGCAACGTAAATTCATCGAACTCCACGTCCTCGACCCATCCAATTGCCAAGCCTTCGCCGGGAGCAAATAACGCCGGCTGGCCTTTGGGGAGATGAACCGGTTGCGGGTGTCCTGCGCATGCATAGCGAAACAATTTCGTTCGCAGATCGAGAACGCCATACAGAATCGTAAAATGCAAATCCCCTTGGCTTTCCATCGGGAACCGCTTGTTTAGCTCCCCCAGCACGATTGTTGGCGGCGTGATTGCTCGCTTGCCTGTGAATGGATCTAGCCTCACCAGAAGCGACGTTGCGGAAACGCCCGAACTGAGGACTCGCCCAATCGCAACCGACAAAAGCGCCGATGCGGCTCCATGTCCACAAACATCCACCACATAAAGACAGAGCGTGTGTTCATCGAGCTTGGCATAGTTCAGAAAGTCTCCCGCCAACTCCTCGCAAGGTGTGTAGTCCCAGGCGATCGAGACCACCGGACTGTCAAGCACTTCGTTCGGCAAAAGCGATTGTTGCATTCTGGCTGCGGCTTGCAAGTCTCGATGCATTCGACCATTGAGCTCGTTCAACTGCCCGTTGAGTGATTCTAATTGCGAATTCCATGCGGAGAGCTTTTCTTTTGCCAACACCAAATGCTCATTACTACGGTGCAACTCTTTGTTTTTTCCAACGGCATTTTCGAACACAGACACAAGCAGATTAAGCGTTTGCTGTCGTCCGGCTCGAACTTGATAGACCTGGCCGCCAAGGGTCACTGCCGTTGTATTTGATGAATCGCTTTCGACATCTTGAACGGGATTAGACCGCAGGTCCTCGATCTTAGCGATTAAAAAGTTAATATCGTAAGGTTTCGTGATGTAACCGTCCGCTCCTGCGGCTAAGCCACGGATAATGTCTTCGGCGTCATTCAATGTCGATAGCAAGATGACGGGCGTGTGCCGTAGCGCCTCAGTCTGCTTAATTGCGCTGCAGAATTCGTAACCCGTCATCTTCGGCATTTCGATATCAGAAACAACGACGTCGGGCTTGAGCTTTTCGACCAGTTCTAAAGCCAACGCTCCGTTGATCCCAATGTGCGCATCGTAACCCGCTGCAATGAGTCGCTGTTGGAGAATTTTTCCCTGGACTCGGCTATCCTCGGCAATGACAATCACCGGTGGTGTGCCAGACAGTGTAGTAGGTTTGGTTTGACTCATGGATGATGGATTTCAAAAACTTTTACTAGGCTTGCGTTACAACTCGCGTTTTGCTGAAACGCGGCTACTCTCGACCATGCGAACGATCCAAGAGGCCATCTTTTCGAGCGGTACAACGCGGTCCGCCAACTGCTCTTCGACAACAACTTTTGGCATGCCATACACGGTGCACCCATCGGGATGTTGCGCTAGGATCGAACCGCCCAACTGCTTGATTAATCGGCACCCCTCGGCACCGTCGCGCCCCATGCCCGTTAGAATCACACCCAATAAATGGCCCGCGTAGATGTTGCATGCCGACCGCAAGGTGTAGTCAACCGCTGGACGACAATTATGTTCTGGCGGATCATCCGACGTTCGAATCACCGGATTACCATACTGCAATTCAATCCCCATCTGCGAACCGCCCGGCGCGATATAAACATGATTGGGTTCAACTTTCATATTGTGCGCCGCCTCATGCACCGGCATTTGGCTGACCTCGCAAATCCGGGCAGCGAGCGAAAGCGTGTATTTGGGAGGCATGTGCTGAACAACGAAAACTGGTACACCTAGCGTGCTTGGTAGTTTTGGAATCACTTCGCGAAGCGCGATCGGACCACCGGTTGATGTTCCAATGATAACGGCGTCAATCCGCTCTGCGCGTTTTCCATGATTGGGAGCAACGCCTTGAGCACCTTGATTTGCTTGACCCGGTGTCGGGTCCTTCGTTTGCGTTCTCGTCGATCGCAAATCGCTTGCTGTCGCCTTTCGCGTCGGCATCGTTATGTTGCGACTCTGCTGAAACGCATTGACCTTATCCGCTAGCAGGCCCTCGAGCTCGAGCCGATTGGCATTCGCATCAGGACTATTGGGCTTTTGGATAAAGTCAAACGCTCCAGCGAGCAACGCATCGGTCGTGACCTGAGCTCCCTGCGCCGTTAAGCTGCTGAGCATGATCGCCTTTACATGTAGACGACGTTTCTTGATCTCACGAAGCAGTTCTAGTCCGTTCATATCGGGCATTTGAACGTCGAGCGTCAAAAGGTCAGGCTGCAATTCAGGAATCTTTTCGAGAGCTTCCTTGCCTGTACATGCAAGCCCAATGACCTCGACTTCGGAGATGTTGCGAAGTACGTTCTTTACCAATTGTCGGTAAAGAGCAGAATCGTCGACCACCATGATTTTGATTTTCACAGGCAGCGTCCTTGTTTTTCGAACAAGCTGATCAATTGTGATTTATCAAACGGCTTGACGATAAAGTCGATTGCGCCCAAGCGAATGCATTCGGCAAGCTTTTCTCGTTGGTTCACGGCACTGACCATGCATATCCGGGCGTTTGAAAACTCCTCTCGAATCGCTCGGAGCGCTTCGACTCCGTCCATGGACGGCATCACGATATCCATCGTCACCAAATCCGGTTTCAAGCGGCGAAACATGTCGACAGCCTGATTTCCGTTGGCAGCTTCACCAACGACTTCCCATCCTGCTTGCGCAGCAATCTCACGAATTCGCAGTCGCATGATCATAGCATCATCGACGATCAATAATTTGTTGCTCATCTCAATCTTCTCGATCAGATCTGGAATTCGGCAGACTTAGGAAATGAAATATCAAAGCTGAATGACCGGTTGGCCGACGATGTAAATTTGAACAGTGCCGCTTTCGACATCAACGACCATGCGCCGCCCAAATGTCCCTCCCAAGTTTCGAGCCAAGATCGGTATCTGGCAAACAGCAAGAACTCGTTCGACAGCCACCATATTCTGCTCCCCAATCGTGTTTGTATCGTTGCGAGCAACATGCGAAAACATATTCGCACCACCGGCGAGCTTGGCCGTCAATGATAGTTTTGCACCTCGCGCAAACGTCGCCATTTGCCGGACCATCTCAGGAATTGCAGTATCCGCATACTTCCCCAGCGATTGGTCGCGTCCCATCGAATCAGGCATGACGATATGCGCAAGGCCGGCCATCTTAAATTTACGTTCGTATAACGCTACGCCAATGCACGAACCTAATAATGTTCGCATGACACCATGGTGCTGGCAGACCTCGATGCCAGCCATTTTTACCAACAACCCTTCATTTTCCGCCAATCTACTCACGGCAGAACTCTCGAAAGTTCTTTGAGGATCTCTGCGTCAGGGATCAGCAATAAACGCCAACCGATTGGCATTCCATCGATCGCAAATTTTGTTTGTGCCACCAGTACGGCGTCAAAATCACAAGCTTGGTCCATCAATGCAAATTGCATAATCGCAGCAGCATAATCTCGAACAAAAACTGGTGGCGTTGGAATCCAGGTTTGATCGTTTGCGTTTTCTTCGGGGTCTTGAGGCGATGGAGATTGAGGGAAAACACGAGAGAGTGAATTGAGGAACGCACAACCGACAATGTTGGTCGTTTCCATCGCTGCTGAAATTTCTAGTTCGCCCCACTCAATGGACCGCTCGGCGCGAGTTAGCAGCGTATCGCAAAGCATCAATCCGCTGGCGTCGTCAAAGCCAAGTAGCAATTGGCCGCTGACGGCTCCTGAAACGCGCACACAGCATGCACATACAGTCTCATCGGCGGGACCAAGTTGCTCCGTAGCAATCTCCAAGGAGACTTGTTCAAGGTGCTCCATCGAAACTTGAACATCGCGCCCAAGCCATGTCGACAAAGCTTGTGAAGCCTCGGACGCGCCGACTCGAATGTAGGAAGTCAGTGTTTCCAACTGTTTTTCATTCAAAGCGTTCATAGGCTTGCCATCGCTCGCTGGTGTGTCCGATCACGTAATCGTTGACGAGCCAGTTCTAAACACGAGACGACGTCCAGCAACAAGCAGACAGAGCCGTCACCTAAAATACTGGCACCGGCCAGACCGCGAATATGTGTGAAGTTTTCATCAAGCGACTTGACCACGATATCTTGGCATCCCTTTAGTTCTGAAACCACTAACCCCATGGATCGGGAGCTCGATGTCAGAATCAAAACGCTGGTCGTAGGGCCATTGCTGTCGGTCTCGACTTTCGAATGACTGTTATAGGAATATCTTGTCTTGTGCCAATCGAAAACGTCGCTGATACGAATCAAGGGGATAAACTCGCCACGGACCTCGATCGAGTCGTGTCCATGGACTGAGATGACATCCTTATCACGCACGGAAACGATCTCGCGAACGTTTTCGATTGGGGCCGCGAAAGTTCCTTGTTGGAGTTGAAATAATAAACTGCGAATGATCGCTAACGTGAGCGGCAATCGAATGATGAATCGAGCCCCCTTGCCCAACGTCGAATCGACTTCGATCGTACCATTGAGTTCATTGATTCGCGTCTTCACGATGTCCATACCGACACCACGACCGGAAATGTCCGATACAATCTCTGCGGTACTAAAACCGGGTGCCCAGATAAACTGCGCGATCTCATAATCGGACATCTTATCGGCTTCGACGGACGAGACGAGGCCTCGCTCGATGGCCCGCCGCTTGACCTTTTCTGTGTTGATTCCTCCGCCATCATCTGAGATGGTGATCAACACGTTGTTGCCGCTGTGAGCAGCCTCCAAAGTCAATGTCCCCGCGTCAGGTTTCCCTCGACTGCGACGGACCGACTCGGACTCCAATCCGTGATCAATGGCATTGCGGACCAAGTGGACGAGCGGATCGCCAAGTTCGTCGATCATCCGTTTATCGAGTTCGGTTTTCTCGCCGCGGATAACAAAATTAACGGTCTTACCAAGTTCAGAAGAGATGTCGCGGACCGTTCGTTTGAAGCGGTTGAAGAGCGGCCCGACCGGAACCATTCGCGTGTCTAACACACCTCGTTGTAAACCATCGGATACACGTGAGAACTGATCAATGGCCTCGTTCAGTTGGAGAAAGCTGCGTCTGCCTCGTTCGAGTGTGTGCAACTGCTCTTCAAGCGCGGTAACGGTGGCGCGAATTTCAGAATAGCGATCATCTATCACTCGATCACCATTGTCACGTTTTTGCGTATTGGTGACGGGCTGATCGCGAAGCAGTTCACACAAATCACGCAGATGCGAAATGAGGCCAGATTTCTTGAAAGTGTCCGTCATCTGCGATGCAAGTTGTACAAAGCGAGCGCGATTGACAACGAGCTCTCCGGCCAAGTTCATCAGCCGATCGAGACGTTGGATATCAACGCGTAGTGTTTCTACAACTTTACTTTGGAACTCAGGTGTCGCGTTTTCATTCACCGTTAAGCTTGCTGGTTCCGATTGTGCGATTGTAAAACTTTCCTGTTCAACCAGGGGCAAAGATTCAAAAGATTCAAAAGATTCAAAAGACTCAGAAGACTCAGAAGACCCTGAAGCCGCCGAAAATGATTGTTCTACAATGGCTTCATCGTCGGGGGAGCAGACATTGTCGATTTCAACAAGTTCAACGCCGACGACGTCTGCCGCCGCCCTCAAGTCATTGTCACTCTTTTCCGTTTCAAGCCAAACCTGGAGTGTTCGCAATTCAACGAGAGATTCGAGTTCGTCAATGTCAGGACTCGTGCGACGGACGATTGCCAGGTCACTGAGCCTTGCAATGATTAACTCAGCCTTGAGCTCAGGCAATTCAATCGTTCGGTCCAAGTAAACAATGACCCGTTTTTCAACATTTGAGCCGTGATTAATCGAATGCTCATCGAAGGATTGCGGTTTTGACGGTGGAACATCATCGGTTTCCTCGAACGTTTTTGGAGCAGGGGGAGATGCCGCAGGATCGGCGGCAAGTCGAATCTCGGCTGCGGAATGGGAGAGCTGTTCAATCAATTCAGGAGCACTGACTAACGGCCGACCTTCACGCAGCATTTCAACCGCACCGCGAAGGAAATCGACGCATCGCAAGATCAGGTTCATCAAGGACCTGTCAAGCGTTTCGATGCCAGACCGAAGATGCTCGAAGTGATTCTCGAGATGATGTGTCAGCAGCGTAATGCTGTCGAGTCCCATCATCGCCGCCGCACCTTTGATCGAATGAATCAAACGAAATGACTCATTCAAGTGGCTTGGGCTATCCGGTTTGGTTTCCAGTACAAGCAACGCTTCGACGAGGTCATCCAACTGTTCCGATGTCTCATCGACGAACATTTGAACATACTCTGCCATTTCGTCAGCAGGCATGCCGGTTGAAAAGTTGAAATCGTCGTTCACATTGCGATCCTGGCTTACTGCTTCTGATAAAGAAACGTGCCTCGTTTATGAAGCATTCCGAGCATGTCGTAGACGCCTTCGGACGGCCCCACAACCAAATACCCACCACTGACCATCGACCTTACAAGGTTTTCGATCACTTTCGCCTTCGACTCCCGATCAAAGTAGATCAACACATTCCGAAGCCAAATACAATCGAACGGACTTTCGTGGTTCGGCTTCATTAAGTTATGGTTCTTGAAACTTACCATCTTGGCTATTGTTGGTCTCAATCGAAAATGGCCGGGCGTCTCTTCGGTAAAGTAGCGGCGTACTTTTGCGTCTTCCAATTCCTGCATTGTTCTCGGTCGATAGACCGCTTCGCGAGCGGAATGAAGCGCCGATTCACTAATGTCGGTTCCCAGGATCTGAATGGTCCAACCTCGCAGCGCAATGCCGGCTTCGGAAAGGCACATCGCGATTGAGTATGGTTCTTCACCGGTGCTGCAGGCAGCGGACCAAATACGTAGCGCAGGCTCGCGTTTACCATCCACTTTCGCTCGGACCACTTCGTTTACAAAATCGTTTTTGAGCCATTCAAAGTTACTAGGGGTTCGAAAGAATGACGTCTCATTGGTTGTAATGGCATCAATGAATTCAACCTGCTCGGTCGTGCCAGACTTCGACATAATGAATCGGTGGTACGCCCCAAAATCGGCGCAGCCAGAGGGCTGTAAGCGGCGACGAATACGGTTGCTTACTAGCGTGATTTTCGATACATCAAGCTTGATTCCACATTGCTCGTAAATGAACTTTTGGAACCATTCGAATTGATGAATCGTTAGTCGTTCCGGTTCCGTCATTGTGCTCTTCGACAACATTAAATTCTGAACTTAGCGACTAGATCGCGTAAGCTTTGGGCTTGGGCGCCAAGTTGCTCCGCACTTGCCGCCATCTCTTCCGAAGCAGCCGCATTGGATTCGGTCGTGTCCGAAACGCTTCGAATGGCAGACTTGACTCCCTGAGCACTCACGGCTTGAGCTTCGGTTGAAGCCGCGATCTGGCCAATCCCGTCCGCCGTATCGTCCACAGATACTACTATTTCCTTCAACGATTCGCCAACCTTCTGCGACAAACTTGCCCCTTCTTCTACTCGACGTGAAGACTCTTTAATTAATTTAGTGATTTCTTTCGCCGCTTCGCTAGAGCGTTCCGCTAGTTTTCGAACTTCATCCGCGACAACGGCAAAGCCAAGCCCATGTTCGCCCGCGCGAGCCGCTTCAATCGCTGCGTTGAGTGCAAGCAAGTTCGTTTGGCTCGCGATCTCGCTGATCACCTGGATAATCTCGTTGATTTGTTCGCTGGACTTCTGAATCATCTTCATGGCGTTGACCGCCTCGTCGACGGTTGCCCCACCGCCCTTGGCAAGTTTCGAGGTCTCAACGGCTTTGGACTTGGCAGAGTTCGCATTCTTTGAAATGACCCCCATCGCTTCAATCATCTGACCGACACTGGCCGTCATTTCTTCGACAGCAGCGGCTTGGTTCTGAGCGCCTTCGCTCAAGTTGGCGCTGCTTTCAGCGATTGTTCGAGCCCCTTCGTTTTGTTGTTGCGCCGCAGCCATGACTTCGCCGATGATTGATCTCAGATCGCCGATCATTTTGCTAAGACTGCCGCCCAGTCGTCCCAAATCATCACTGCCGCTGACCGCGACTTGCTGCGTTAAATCACCGCGCGAAGCAGCCTCGACATTCATCGAGAGCTCATTTACTTTTTTCTCAAGGGAACGCTTGTCGTCGGCGATTTGTTTTTGAATCTCCTCTTCTCGCTGATGTGCACGAATTTCTCGTAATGCATCGTCAGTAACGTCAGCGGCTAACTTGACAACCTTAATCGTGGTCCCATTCTCATCGATCACGGGACTGTAGGCCGCTTGCAGATAGACTTCACGCCCCCCTTTTCCAATTCGCTTGAATCGCCCAACCCTGAAAATGCCTTGTCCAAGTTCGTACCAAAAGTCTCGATATTCCGATGACGTACGATACTCCGGTTCAACGAACAGACTATGGTGCCGTCCCTTGATTTCATCGAGTGTGTAACCGACCGCCTGTAGGAAATTTTCGTTAGCCCAAAGGATTGTGCCATCGACAGTAAACTCAATCATCGCCATCGATCGACTGAATGCATCGAACATATTGTTCTTGGCGTTCTGCGTCTGAGAGTTGTTTGCTGCCGTGGTGCCTGAATTTGCCGCTGGCGTTTTACGTCGAGAGGTTCTGGTTGGGTTGCTACTATCGGCCATCGTGGGACATGCTCCTCGCTGATACTGAACTGAATTTAATATTTGATTTTATGTGTTTGATCGACGCATTCGACGAATGCAATGATGTACTATTTTTGCATCGCGTTTCGGGGAAGCTCTGGCAGGGCGATTTTGCTGACTTGCTCGAGTTTCTGAGGATCAAGCAACTCCTCCACCTCAAGCAGCACAATCAACTCTTCTTTGACACGCGCGAATCCGGAAATGTAACTCGCACCATGCCCAGTTACCGTTTCGGGAGCTGCGTGTATCGCATCCTGGGCAATTCGAACGACTTGCGTTACGGTGTCGACGGTGCAGCCGATTGTTCGTTTACCAACGTTGACGACGATGGTCCGAGTGTCGGCATCAGTCGGCCTCGGCTCTAAACCGAAGAGTTTTCTAAGATTGACAATCGGAATGATCGAGCCACGAAGATTGGCGACTCCTTCAACGTAGTCGGGAACCTGAGGAGTTCGAGTGACTTGGCTAAGGATGACGATTTCTTGTATCTGTTCAATCCGAAACGCGTAGGTTTGGTTCTCTATTCGAAACGCAACGAATTGGGCGACATTCCGTGTGAGGTTGTCGGAAACGACATTCGTAGTTTTCAAGATGATAGTAGCCGCCTAAAGAGCAAGCAGGATTCTTTTTTGTAAGTTGTATCGGGTCATCATAGTCGGCAAGCGAATTGCCTCAAGAAAGTTAAGTGATTTTACAGTAAATTAGGGATGAAAGTCACTCCGCACCCCATCGACTTGGTGATCATGGCTACTCAAAAAGTGGGATTATTTGTGCTTCATCCGACTGAGAAAATGACCGATTTTTTCAAAGCTGCTTTTGTTCCGCACCGATTTAGCCGAATAAATCCCGCTGGCTCGCCCAGCGGATCGTTCGGTTCTGGCCCTACTGTATGACCATGGCCCGACGGAGCCCGACGGAGCCCGACGGAGCCAAGCTCAACGCCGTGAACGATAATTTAGCGGTATGGCGCGAGCCATCCAGTGACTCGGACGTCAGCGAGACCGGACGGCTCGCGCCGTACCGCTAAAACCTTCATTTGACTGAGAGACCGGACGGCTCGCGCCGTACCGCTAAAGCCTTCATTTGGCTGAGGGCTCGTCGCCAAGTCAGTTGGGTTCCAACCGCTTAATTCAGGGCAGGTTAATAACTTCGCCGCCTGCTCGCGTGAGCAACGCCTTGAAAGTCTCAATATCGATTGCATTGGTAATAAATTTAACCGAACCGTCCGCGATCCCAACTTGAAATCCGCCTTGGTGAGAGTTCCCCATGTTTGCCAGTGGATCGTCGAGATCAATGACTGCGTCTTCAGGTTTTGTCCATGGTACCGACGCATCAGTACTCGACTCAAAAATCAGAATGCTGTTGCTGGTTCCATCCAAGAAATCTCGGATACCGGTTTCACCATCAGGCTTTAGACCGATGTCATCGCCAACAACCGCGTGAAATACGGTATTGCCAGGCGGTAGTTTTGCACTCGGATCCTGGTAGGCCTTGGGGACTCTTTTCGATAATGGAAGATTGTGTGGACTATCCCAGGCTTCGTCTAAATGAAACTGACTATAGAGTTCCTGCTCTTCGATAAAAGGAAGCAAGCTGACTCGCCAGCTCAACAGTGGTTCGCCGGCATCGTCGGTGATGGCGGGTGCCGGTAAGTGATTGTACGTATCATGGTAGTTATGCATCGCCAGCATAACCTGCTTCAAACCATTGCCGGCAGACATCCGGCGTGCAGCTTCGCGGGCGGCTTGAACGGCGGGTAACAGCAAACCAACCAATACACCTGTCGTTGCGATACCAGCCTCCGATTTAACATCCAGCGAAACGCGCCGACCGGTTCTTGATGGCTTCAGCATCTCCGCGACCATTGTGGAAACGCGTGTTGCGTATTGCAGCGCTGCTTGCTGAACACGCTCCGATTCTCCCCCAACACTTTCGGGTATTTGCGACATTGCCATTTCAACGCCAAAGCGGATCGAATCGTTTAACGCGGACTCCAATTTTTCCGCGTCTCCGTCATCGCCGCAAAGCATCGATAGCTTCAGATCAACGCCAGTCACGCTGAAATTTGTGTTTACTAGCACCGCGTCCACCCATTCAGGAATCTCTGCCAGCGGACGAAGCTGCGGAGGCATTTGTGGGGCCATCTGTTGCTTCGCATAACCACTCAGCATCGGGCGAATCGGTTCGAGCACTGCGACCAACATCACTCCCGGAATTCGCGGCATTTTTTCAACCAGCTTTGGCAACGGCCCGGTGCCTTTTTTGGCCTCAATGACGGAGTCCAAATAAAACTTGGGTGCGAGGACAAACGTTCTCGCGTCGACCGCGTGCAAGTAAAAATCCGGTGGATTATTCAACGGATAAGCATCGTATTTGCCGATCTTTTCCGGCTTATCCGACGCCAGCAGTTCCGAATTCAAATCGCTAACTTTGTAGTCCTTGCTGAACTTAATCACAACGCCTCCGGTTGGCCCCGAAGGCCCTGGCACACCGACTACCGTCATGATCGTCGCCACATCTGCGATATCAACGCCAGTACTGTCAATGGATTGCGCGCGAAACATTTCGATCGGAAACATTTCCATCATCGGACTGGCGACCAACTCCGCTGGCGACATGATAAGCAGTGCAAGCGCGTCATTGGGCACGTATTGTGAAGTGATCGGAGCTGCAGGAGCCGTCGGTTGCGCGAGCACAACCACGCCCACTGAACTCCCAAAACAAGTCGAAAAAAAGCTTACTGAAAAGCAGAGTCGACGCAGTAACGTTGGCATGGCAACTACTCGCAAATTGCAGGTTTGAATTCGTGTCAGATCACGGGGACAAGCGACGCTCAGAATTGTACCGTCGCACCGAACGTCTGTGTAAGCACCGGACGGCAAATAAGTGTCGCCTTTCGCTTCGCGAAAGGCGAGTTTCTCCGGTCTTTCGCGGAGCGAAAGACGACAATAAAAGACCGTACAATGCTAAACGGGTGACCGTTAAAAATACGGGCGCAATTGGAAGTTGCTGTGCTCGCAAGCCGGTGGCCCTAACCGGCAGTGTTGTTTACCTTTCCGTCTTCTAAAACAAACCGACAATCTGCCAGCGCCTCTGCTTCGGCGGAGTTGTGTGTGATGTGAAGTGTCGTCACCTGGCTGGCTTTCTGCACTTGCCGTAGCAGTGAATGCATCTCATGACGTGTAGCGTCATCTAAAGCGCTCAGCGGTTCATCCAGCAACAATACAGCAGGCCGAAATGAAACGGCGCGTCCGAGCGCCACCCGTTGCGATTCGCCACCACTGAGATGTTTTACGTTTCGATCAAGCAAGTGCGAAATGCCGAGCAATGTAGCCAACTCGTCAACGCGATGTTTGATCTGTTCGTTGGATTGCTTGCGAAGACGAAGTGCAAACGCTAAATGCTCATAAACGGTCAACGTTGGAAACAGCGCGAGATCCTGCGGTACGTATCCGATTTCACGATCGCTTGGCGACCAATCGGTTACGTCGACATGTTGAATCAACACACGTCCACTAGCGATTTTTCGCAGGCCGCAGATCGCTTCCAGCAAAGTCGTTTTGCCGCGGCCGGTCCTTCCCATCATTACCGCATACTTGCCGGTTGGAATAACGAAGGAAACATTTTCTAAAGCAAACTTGCCGGCGCGAATGGTCACATTGCGAAGTTCAATCATGTCGCTGGCCCAGACCCAAGTGCTCGTAGCATTAAGAGCACGATTGCCGCAATCACAACCATGATCAATGAAACCGCCACGGCTGAATTCAATTCACCAACGCTCAGCTCCAAGAAGACGGTCGTCGATAGCACTTCGGTACGCATTCGCGTGGCACCGGCGAACACTAAAATTGGCCCAAACTCTCCCAGCGACCTTGCCCACGCGACCGTAACCGCTGCAACCATGCCGCGAGAAGCCTGTGGAATGGCGACTTTCAGGAAAGCTTGCGCGCGGGTGCAGCCAAGTGTTCTCGCGACATCCTCGGCGCGTGGGTCAATCTGATCAAACGTGACTCGCATCGTTCTGACAGCGAACGCACAAGCGACTGAGAATTGGGCCAAGACAACGGCAGGCCATTCATAGGTAACGCCAAAGCCGACATCGTCACGAAGCCAACGTTCCAATTCCCATCCGAAAATTGGCAAGTGAAACAAAATCAACAGACTGAGTCCCAAAACCAACGGTGGCAAAACGATCGGGATATCCACAAGCGTATCAACGACCCGTCGTCCTGGAAATCGATATCGTGACAACAGATAACCAAGCGGTATCGCCACGAAAAGCGAAAAAATCGCAGCCACCGTGCAAGA
Organism: Planctomycetaceae bacterium; assembly: GCA_043775635.1. Taxonomy (GTDB): domain Bacteria; phylum Planctomycetota; class Planctomycetia; order Pirellulales; family Pirellulaceae; genus UBA6163. The sequence continues at coordinate 13,601 of JAYVSE010000119.1, forward strand.
GACAATGGTTAGATTGAAGGCAGCGCGAATCTCCGGTTTCGATAATGCGGCTTTGAAACCTGCCAACGATGTGAACATCAAATCGGCAGCCAACAATGATGCAATCAACAGGATGAAACACGACGATAAGCCTCCCATCACGAGAAAGAACGGAACATCGGACCGTTGGTGCGGTCGTTCAAGTCGTCTTATTACATCGTCGTCTAATGGCATATCGCTGGGCTGTTAAAATTTTGGGCGTCGCCTTAACCGATCAAGCGAGTGACAAGAAGCATACGGCGTATTCCAAAAGGAGCGCTGGTGTAAGGCCTTTAGGCGACTCTTTTTTGGGATCGAAGAGGCGGCTAAAGCCTGGACACCAGCGCGGCCAAGCGAACCATCACGTCTCCCCCTACGTTCCGTCAAAGTTTTCTTGAGACTCAGGAGTGTCCTCCCAAATATCGCCATTTTTAACCACAAAACCAAACTTTTTATACTGGAGCAATCCTCGGTCGCGAGCCGCAACATAGCGAGCAAAATGCAGTGCAGCTTGCGGCTTTTTGGAAGTTGCCACGACAGCGATAGACACATTGGAAATCGCTGTTGAAAGTTCGTCAAGCTGGACCGCTTCCAGACCTGGGTAGCTGCTGAGCACTGCATCGTAAACCAAACCAGCGTCTGCCGCACCGATCACGATATCGTTAGCGACTTCATTCACGTTCGTTCGATAAGCAGTCGTTGCCGAGGCCAATTTGTCCCAATTTCCAGATCTCCCAAGCGTTTCTTTTGCCCGCTTACCAATCGCGGCCATCTCCGGATTCGCCTGAACGGTACGAACGTCAGTGCGTAACAAATCAGCAAACGTCTTAATCGACTTTGGATTCCCTCGCGGGACCGCCACTACCGCTCGCATGGTCGCAAGCGGCAGTACTTCGGCAAGGAGAGATTTTGCGAGCCCAAGCCCGATATAGCTGTCGTCAGCGGGTAAGAACAAATCGCCGACACCGCTGACTTCAATCGAAGTCAACAGTGTTTGAGACGGGCCATACTGAACCTGAATTGACGCACCGAACTCTTGTTCGTAAGCAACGCGGATCGATTCCATCACTGCTCGATTGCTGGCTGCACAGAACAAAACAATGGGTTCGTTGGCTGGCGAGCCATTCGCATCCGTACCGATCCTAAGGCGAGACTGGCCGCGCGAATTGCGATTTGCCAAAACAAACAATGATGCGACCAACAGGACGATCGCGGCACCGAGCGCAAGTAGCATACGATTCATATTCTATTTTCGCTTGCCTGTTGGAATCGTGAGCAAAACTGATCAGCTTTAGCAACCGAATTGACGGTCAAAGTTGCCAGCAGAATGCAAAACCGAATTAATGGTGCGTATTTTAAAAACGGTCGTAATAACGGGCTGTTTCAGTTTAAAAGTGGCTTACGCGAAGGAGTATAACAACAAATTTCAACACCAGCGGGTACAGAGACCTCTTTATTTAACACATCTTTTTTAAGCATTGCTCCGCTTCAATGCTGGGATTTGATCGTAGTGGGATTCGCCAGAATACCTCAGCACACTAAAACGTTGGGAATTCTGGCGAATCCCACTACACAAAACGTTCCGCCCCAGCAACGAAGCGGGGCATTGTTTTTAAGACCGATTCCAGCTTGCCTGGAATGGCGTGGACTTAGGCTCTCCATCGAGCTCGTCTCGATGGTAGCAAGATTGACAGGCTAGACGTCGAGGCGCCTAGCGCGTCCGTCCCGACCTTGTTTTCTTTCGCTGTTAGCGAACGAAAACAAGGTCGGGATGGATCAAAGTGTTGCCAACCATCTGCTAGCCAATCAGTCTTTGGTCCACCGGTACGAGGAAGCTGCTTAAAAATGGTTCAACGACAAATGATGTGCGCGGAATTG
>JAYVSE010000120.1:0-6530 GCA_043775635.1 Planctomycetaceae bacterium
TGTCGCTCAGCACCACGGGGCGCGATAATAAATCGGACCTGCTTATCTACCTGGCAACGCTCGCGGGATGACCCGTGAAAAGTGCTAAACTGGAACTAAGCCCTGGGCATGGGCAGCCGCTAACCCAGCAGCGGTTTGCATGCCGATTCGCAGCACCTCGTTGACGGCCAACGGTCCGGCGGTCGTCAATCGCTCTTGCAGGGTGCGTCCGCGAATAAATTGCATCACTAAGAAGGGCGGGTCTTGCTTATCTTCCACCGCGTAAATGGCGACCACATGGTCATGACTGACGGCCGCCGCCGCTCGGGCTTCGCGCACAAAACGTTGGCGGGCGAGGGGGCTCGACGCGAGATGACCGGCCATCACTTTAATAGCAACAATTCGCCGCAAGGAGGAATCGTAGGCCCGTAGGACGATTCCCATGCCTCCACGGCCAACTGTCTCCAGAACCTCATAAGAGCCAATCCGTCCGCGGGATTCGGGGAAGTCGGATGGTTGCAGAAAATCGAGCGGGATGGACGCGAGGGAGGAGTCGGTGGAATATGCCCCACCGAGAGTTTCGGGTGGCCGGCCTTTTTCTTCTTCGATCAAGTTTTTGATCGCCGGCGTTTCGGCGCTGGGTGATCCATCGAGTTGGGCGAGTTGCTGGGCCATCCCTTCCCACGACTGTTGTCCCGCAGCCAATCGCTCAAGCGATTGCTGACAGGCAGGGCACTCGTTGATATGGGCTTCCAAAAACTCACCGGTCCAAGGCATTGCGGCATCGCTCAACGGCGTGCCATCAAACAATTGCCGTAGCAAGGAAACGTCAGGACAATCGTGCAGTGACATGTTGATCTTTGGGCTTCCCGCCTGTGGCCAACCCTTGGCTCAGGCAACATCTTCCACGTGCCGAATGACTTCCTTCATCCGCGCCATCACGCGACTTTTGGCGACATACACATTCGCCACTGACATCCCCAACTCGGCAGCGACCACGGCAGCGGCTTGATTCTCAACGGCTGTCTTCCAAAACGCCTGCCACGTCGAGGCCTGAACCTCACCGCGAACACGTGCCGCCGCCCAGCTAAACACTCGCTGTTGGTGTTCCAACTCCCAAACTGCTGACAATTTGTCGTCTGACGTGGCGATTTCTTCGAGTTGCCGAAGAGCCGAGGAATTCCCGGTACCGACCCAGGCCGAACGTTGTTTGGCGAACCAATCTTTCAATTCATTGCGAACGATCGTAAACAACCACCCCCGAAACGAACCACGGCGAACGTCATAATCCCAGTGGCTGATAGAACGTGCAACAATCCGCAGCACCTCCTGCGTCACATCGACGGCGTCGGCGTCTTGCAATCCGTTCTTCCTGCCGATGCCGTAAATCAGCGGTGAATATATCTCCACAAACTCGCTCCACGCCTGTTGATCCCGCGGATCCCGCATCCGGACCAACAGGCTGACTCGAGTTATGTCGGATTCCGTCATTGGTCGCCTCTCTCAACAAGTACCGGTCGTGCGAGGTGAATCTATCAGGAATTCTGAGAAATCGGCAGAAGCTGCACTGGGACCGGTTACACCATTGGCGTGCCAGGCAGTGTAATTTCTGCAAACCGTTGGTAGGCTTAGGATCGAACATCAGTCAACAGACTCAAAACAATTTAATCAATCGGTTACGAGACAATAGCGATGGGTAGAAGTTTCGAAGTTCGCAAAGAGTCGATGGCCAAGACGGCAGGCCAGAAATCCAAGCTGTATTCAAAGTATGGCAAGCAGATTTATGTTATGGCCAAGAATGGCGGAGCGGATCCGGCGATGAATCCGTCGTTACGGAGCTTGATCGAAAAAGCCAAACGCGATCAGGTTCCTGCTCACGTGATTGAAAAGGCACTCGACAAAGCCACCGGTTCGGGAGGCGAGGACTTTTTTCCCGCACGCTACGAAGGCTTCGGCCCCGGTGGGTGCTCATTCATCATTGATTGCTTGACTGATAACAACAATCGAACGATTACTGATGTCCGAAATTGCTTTACCAAGACCGGCTCAAAAATGGGCGCTCCAGGCTCCGTCGCTCACGCGTTTGAACATTTGGCGGTATTGTCGTTCAAAGGAAACAATGGCGATCAAGTACTCGAAGCCATGCTGTCAGCCGGTGTCGACGTCAATGACGTTGAATGCGAAGACGGCCAGGTAACGTTGTTCGCGCCAGCGAACGAATTATACAAGGCCAAGAGTGCGTTGCTGGAGGCGATTCCAGGACTCAACCTTGAAGTCGATGAAATCACTTTCATCCCGCAGGCTCGCACTGAAATTGGCAGCGATGACGTCGCGATGTTCGAAAAATTCATCAACATGCTCAACGATTGCGATGACGTGCAGGACGTCTACCACAACGCGATTCTGCACAGCTAAGGAACAGTCGTGGGATAGGCTTCCAGCCTGTCATTTTCAACGGGACAGGCTGGAAGCCTATCCTACTAATTCGGGGCGATCACGCAGAACGCTTGCGACTGCGTGTCGGGTCGGACTGATAGGGCTCAAACGCATCCTTTTCTGTCATGTCGGGCATTCGTGGCTGCGATGGCTGAGGTGATGTCAAGAGATCTTCTTCCTGTAAAAACTTGCTAACAATCTTGAGCAGTGAATCGCGGAAACGCGTTGCGTCTTGGTCTTCTTCAATCCACGCGCGAACTTCGATTCGCTGAGAGCGTTTTCCGACGCAGATTAATGTGGCTTGTGGAGCGGGGGTTATGAGGACATGTGGTTGGTCACTCACTAGCTCTTGTAGCATTCGACAAATGTCCGCTGGTCGTTGGTCACATTTGACGGCGACTTCGATCGGTATCACCTTCAGGCGGCCTGCTCCTCGCCAATTGACAACATCTTCGCTGACAAAGTTCTTGTTCGGAACGATCAGTTCGCGACCCGCATCATCCGACAAAACGGTGGTACGAAACTTTTGAGCGGAGACACGTCCAGTCACTTTTCCAACGGTGATCAAGTCGCCTAATCGCGCAGGCTTTTCGAACAAAACAACAATCCCTCCAAATAGATTGCGCACCATATCTTGCAATCCAAATCCCAAGCCGATCGTTAGCCCTACCGCCAGCCACTGGATTGCTTGCCAGCGCAAGCCAACGAATTTGCAAGCTACAAAGCAGCCGATTCCGAATAACAGACATCGTCCCAGCACCAATGAAAAGTGTTCCATTGCTTCGTCGAAGGAGACCCGTTGCAACACCAACGCGTCGAACAGCGAAGGTAGTAGCTTGGCTAATTGGAATGCAACAAACAGTGTTGCTGCGGCGAGTAGAAGGTGCAGCGCCGTTACGGGCGTCCTTGTCACAACCGGTCGTGAAACGGCTTGCCTACTTGCATCAAACATTAAGCTGTCCGTTGAAGATTGTGCGACTGTGTCTTCTACCGTCCAGACAACGGGATTGCCAATTCGAACATTGGGAAACACATCGATCCATAACTGACCGATACAAACAATTGCACCTAGCACCAAGGCACATTGGCAAAGAAACGCAAGTTGATGCTTCAGTTCCAAATACTGACCGCCAGTGTCGCTTACACCTGGCTCGGGTTTGATTTCACCGTATTGGTCAAACTGGCGTGGTTGATGTGATCCCGTCAGCAGGTCCCAGGCGGCAGCAGACAGAATTTTGACCCCAGACCACAGAGTCGCCGCGACCAACAAGCTGACCATCGTGAAGATGGTCCGGACAATCAACACATTCGCCGTAAACCCATATCCCAAAGCAGACAGCCCGATCATGGTTAACGGAAAACCGACACAACACACGTAGATCACGTACCGAATGCGATAGATCACACGACCGCCAAATTTGCTTATGATCGGCTCAAGAAAACCGCCGGTAGGACGAAGCGACAGGTGCAAGGTCCAAGCCACCAGTAGCATGGCGACGATGAATCCGGATCTTGCTACTGAGTCTCGCCATATTCCACGGTCAACTAAGCCCATCACGGTGACAATGAATGCCGCCAAGACTAAGCCGGAGCCGATGATCGTTAAAAATTGGTACGCTCGCTGTTGCCTAGGAAGTTCAATGTCGACGTGTTTGTCCAGATAACCAAAGCTACGCAGTAGCTGCCGTGGGACTTCAACGAACAACGCGACTAAGCTTGCTGCATACAACCCACTCGATGCGTACAGCGTTGCTTCCGAGACGACACCCGCCGCCAGCCAACCTGCGAACGAATGTAGGACGCTCGGAATCGCAATGGCCACCAGAATCGTCAAAACGCCGGCGGCTACTTTGCGTGCATTATCGGTCGACTCACGCATGCGTTTTCGGCTGCCAATGTCAATTAGCCATGACTTGGCTTGCCATCGCGAGAACAAAATCAAAACAATGCACGCCAAGAATCCACTGACACCGACGACATTGGAGCTCCATTTGCGTTGCAGTGAGTATCCAAAGTCTTGACTGTGGCGGGAGTCAAGCATTGCCGCCAATCCGGCCTTTACGTTGCGCAGATCGCGAACGCTGAGCGGATCGCTGCTGCGAATCCAGGTGACGTGGCGATCGATCAATGTTCGGTAGTCGCTGGTCAGCTTTGCAGACGCGGCGGACGCGGCATCAAGCTCACTTAACTTATGTTGATAATCTTGACAGCTCTGACGCAAGGACGTCAGCCACTGCCTTCGCTGAACCAGTAACCCTTGGATCTGCGATGCAAGGGTCGCTTGCTTCGCATTCCTAGAATCGAGACCCGCTTCGGCCAGGATCTGGGCGGTTTGTCCAACTGTATCTGCTCCGTCGTAGCGAACCAGGTCAAGTTCCAACTGCATCTGACGCGACCGTCCTAGCTCCTGGGTCGCGAACGCGGTGAATGTATCGTTGATCTGCCAAGCATCGAGTTGTTCTTTCTTATGACGCAACAGCAAACCAACCGTCGGAGTCAAGCCATACTGTGTGAGTTTTGAGTTGACGTCTTGAAAGTCTCGTGTCGCCGCGCGCTGCGTCGTGGTCGCGTCATTCAGACGATCATAGAGAGCGGCATGCGATTCCGCGAGGCTTGCCCATCGCTCTGCAAAGTTTGCATTCTCTTGGGCAATCTTGGCTGCGATCGGCGATGCAGACTGAGCAGACTGAGCGATCATGCGGAAGTCCGCCGCGCTTTGACGAGCGGATTGAATCGCATTCATGCCATACGTTGAAACGTGTTCACTGTGTGGCCGGCCAAAGTCTTGTGATCCATCATTGAAAAATCGGGAACGAGATTTCAATGCCTCCCCAGCGGCTTCCGATGGGCCGTAGGGATCGTACGTCGGATAAGTCGATATCGGATAAGTCGAGCCTGGATAAGTCGAGCCTGGGCTCGTAGATGTCAGCGGATACGGGTGTGGAACGGTTACATTCTGTGCCGTGCATCGTTGGCATGTTGCCGTGAACAAAAACGCGGTAAGGAATAGGGTAAAACAGGCGAATCGCCTGCGGACCAGACTGCAATCGCGATCAAGGGATGGATTCAGGGGTGGGGTCATCTTCGACCGCTGCTTGAGTAATGGTGATGGGAAGAAAATGTACAAGTCCAGAAAACGATGCCGAAATGCCACGCGGCATGTTTGGAGATACGCTATTTTTGTCAGTTACGACTACACCGATTGCGTTGCAGGGACGATTGCGTTGCAGGGACAGAATAGAGCAATTGTCCCAATTGCTTGGAAAACAATCGGAAAACAATTGGGACAATTGTTCTACTCTGAAAAAGCAAAAAAACCTGAAATTGCTTGCAACTTCGCTGGCAAAACGGAATTGCAAGCTAGGGTTGCAGCGGTTTGTTTTGTCCCCAACCATTGCTCCCCGAAAATTGCGGAACCACCATGGAACCAGTTGTCCCCGTCGAAGCCATCCAAATTGGCTCGATTTTTCTTGCAATCGTTGGCCTATGCATTCTGTTTTCTATTGCTTTGAGTGGTTGGTGCATGCGGCTTTCAAGTCGACTTTGCGATGGATCGGAGGCTGGTTACCTTCGCTCGATTCTCGCGGTCATCGTATCAACCCTACTAGGCACCGGTGCGGCGATACTGACCATCGTATTGCAACCCGATACCCCGCAATGGCTAACAATGCTATACGGTGCCTGCGGGTCAATTTTGGGAATTGCTTTGGTAATGCGGCAAAACCCAGTGCGTGCAGTGGGCACATATATCGTCTTTTCAGTCGTTGGAACGATTTCACATGTCGGTTTAGGTTTAGTCGTGCTTCTGCTACTTTATTTTGCAATGCCAGCAGCGAAACTAAAGGAACTATCACAGCAAGCTTCTGCTTTGGAAAAATCCGCTGATACGGAATCTCAAGGTAAGTTGGACAAATGGCTCGCATCGGCAACAAGCCAACAATCGAAACAGATCGAACAGCATTCGAATGTGAAAAAGCTACCATCTGTTGAGGGTGTCAGCGCAAATCCCTTCGTCCAATAGGGTGCAGTGCCGTTCTACGGACGCTTTATGCTAGCAATTGATTCTGTTTGCAGACGGTTTGCGACTGGGCTTGGGAAGGTAGAATCGTTCGCTT
>JAYVSE010000121.1:0-39417 GCA_043775635.1 Planctomycetaceae bacterium
ACATCCGGTGGCTTTCTTTTGATTGGCATGGTCGCCAAATTGTGGCCGAAAGCGAAAATCGCTCCAATAGCAGTTTACTAACTTCGTGAACGGTTACCAAGATTCCTAGGACTTGGCGTCGGATACTTTGAAGGTCCAGGTAAAGATTCAATCAAGGTTACAGCTCTACAGGCTTTGATCGCGACGGCGGATGAGATTCCACAATCGTTGCAGGAACCGTATTCGCAAGCGAGATTAGCCATTGGAGACGAGTATCGGGTCTTGATGGAAAAAGGCGAAGAGGCATTCGCGGCACACAAGCAAGAAATAGCGGAGGATACCGAGCGGATCCGCGCCGAGCTGGAGGCGCAACGCGAAAAAACGGAGAAGGATGCCGAGGCAACCCGACAACATCTCGAGGCCAGTTGGGCGAATGCGAAAAAGGCCTGGGAGTCTGCCTGGGCGAGATGCCAAGTTCTCACCCAAAACGCCAATGTCATGCAAGCTGAATGCGCACGATTGTCATCGAGTCTTGCTCAAATGCGACCACCGAAAGTCGATCGCGACGGGAATGTTGACCGCAATGACGAGCGTCGATACGTGGACGCGACGCGACGATTGGAATCCTCGATTTCAACGATCGATTTCCAGCTCGCCAACCTATATGCGGAATACGAGGTCGTTAACCGCAATGGGATGATCATTGAAAATCAAATGAACACGATTCGAATGAATGCACAACGTCTGGGCATGACATTAGCCGCGCAAGAAGGTTCCTTTGCTAAGGTGGACAAGCTAGTTCGCGGCAAAGAGCGGGCAGCTCAAAAAGCAGAGCCCAAATTGGAAGCCAAAAAACTTAGATTTGCGCGTGCGTACTCGACTTATAATGATTTCAACTTTCATAAAGAAAGCGCCATACTGGCCAAGTCGTTTCCCTGAGATGACCGTGTTTTGATTCAGCCTGAAGTGCGGCCGTGCCCAATGACGCGAATGCAAGTAAGTCTTCGATTCGAGCATGGGACACCACTCACTAACGCAATCCCCGCGAGTGCAAAAGCGGAAGTGATCGCTACGTACTTGAACTTGAGTAGCGAAACGGTGCGAGCGGGCTGTTGATTTAGTGAGCCGTACGCGCTAGCGTCGGGCCCTACGGCAGAACGTCTACCGTTGACGGCCCGTGGCTAGCGCCATCGGCTCACTAAAACGATGGAAACCCACTATATCAACAGCCCGCGAGCCGTCCGGTCTCACTGTGGTCCGAGTCACCGGATGGCTCGCGCCATACCGCTAAATTATCGGCGGACCTTGTCGCCGTCGGGCCATGGTCAAGCCACCTGACTTGAATGCCAGCGAACTATTTTTTCAACAAGACCATTGACTCGCGTCAACTGCCTTTGTACTATTGCACTAGTACACAGGCACGATAGGTTGAGCAGTCGAGGTTGCGATGTTCTTTTCCATTGACCCGTCCGGCGGGGTCGCGATTTACGAACAAATTGTTCGGCAAGTCAAATTCGCCATTGCTGAACAGACGCTGCGCCCTGGCCAGCTTTTGCCCAGCGTTCGCGGACTCAGCCATCAGCTTGCCATCAACCCCAACACCGTCGCTCGCGCGTATTTGCAATTACAAGCTGACGGTGTCTTGGAATCGCTTCGCGGTCGCGGATTGGCGGTTTGCAATGGTGCCACAGCGCAGTGCCATGCGTTTCGTCAGTCGCTGATGGCAGATCGCATCGGCATGGTGCTAAGCGAAGCGCTTCACGGCGGCCTGACGTCCCAGGAAATCCGCAGCATCGTGGATTCCAAACTTTTGCTCCTGAACGGCAACGTGCCCACGATCAGTCAACAACAAAACGCAGTTTCTCTTCCCCCTTCTAATCCCGAGGCTAGATCCTGATGAGCCAGAACGAAGTCATCACCGCAAACGGTTTGGAAATGCGGTTTCCTGGATGCGACGCGCTTCAAGGCGTGGATTTGAATATTAAAAGTGGCACCGTCTTTGCCTTGCTTGGTGAAAATGGAGCCGGCAAGACAACGATGATCCGCATCCTCACTGGTTTTCAAAAGCCGACGTCGGGCACCTGCCGAGTCTGTGGACTAGACCCGATGACGGATGCGCTGGAGATTCGACGGCGGATTGGGTACGTGTCCGATGCGCCCGCGCTATATGACTGGATGACCGTCGCAGAAATCGGCTGGTTTGCCGCTTCGTTTTATCCACTCGGATTTATAGAAAAATACCGGGAGTTGATCTCCGGCTATGAGATTCCTGAAAACCGCAAGATAAAGGTCCTGAGCAAGGGCCAACGTGCCAAAGTCGCATTGTCTTTAGCGTTGGCACACGATCCCGAGTTGTTGATACTCGATGAGCCAACGTCCGGTCTCGACCCACTCGTACGGCGCGAATTCTTAGAGAGCATGGTTGATCGCGCCTCGGCAGGTCGCACGGTGTTTCTTTCCAGTCACCAGATATCCGAAGTCGAACGAGTTGCCGATACGGTTGCCATTTTGCATGGCGGAAAATTCAGCCTTTGTGGCGAGTTGGTTGAGCTGAAGGATTCAATCAGCGAAGTGACCGTCAATCTTGACGATCCGCTGATCGCGTTGCCCAGGTTATCAAGTCCCGCCGAAGTACTCAGCGAAGAAACTGAAGGCCGCCAACGAAGAATGATTGTCAGGGGCTTTACGCGTGAAATGAGAGACACGATAGCCGCGCGAAACGGGGTCAATGCAGTTAGAGATCGTTCAGCATCGCTAGAAGAGTTGTTCGTTGCCTGCACACGAGAGAACTAACATTATGAATTTCATACTTCTGCGCAAAGAGCTTCGCCAACTCTCGCCCCTACTGATCGCGGTCTTGCTGTTTGGACTTCTCGGCTATGGATTGATCGAGATGCGTCCGACGAGTTGGTACAACCAGTGGATGTCGTCTGGCTACGTCCTGCTCGCGCTTCCCGCGCTATTTGCCGTTGGTGCCGGGGCGATGTCGGTCAGTCAAGAGAAAGAAACGCGAACGTTGGGTTGGCTAACTTCATTGCCGCTGGCAACCAATCGATTGATCAAAACCAAATTTATCGCTGCGGCTATTTGCTGGGCAGTATTATGGCTGGTCACCACGATGAGCTTCATAACGATCGAAGCTTTTGGTATCCACTCGTTTCCTTATCACGACAAAATGACTCACCCAATCCATTCAATTTGGGTCGTCTACTGGGCGCTCAATTCCTTCTATCTGCTTGTTTGCGGATTCTTGACGGCTTGGCGATTTGGTTCGTCGATGACGGCGCTCATCGCCTTCATCCCCTTGGCGATCACACCCACGATTCTGAGGTATGCATTTGCTTTTGCCCAAGATCCTTTTCATGCGTTCAATAGCTCACTCTACGATCCAACCCTAGCGCAATGTTTGATGGTGATCTGCTGTTCATTGGCAATTGCGTTTTGGTTGATGAATCGCGTTGCCAGTCAATCGCTTGCACCGCTTCAAACGCCGATAAATCGCAACCCCTATACGGCGTCACAACCAGCAATCGACACAACGATTCAAACCAGCCGGTCCGTGCTTAGCCCTTGCTCCGCAATGCTTTGGCAATTCTATCATCAAAACAAAGTCTTTTATCATAGCCTGTGTGGTGCCTCCTTGATCGTCGGCTTGGTCAGCGTGACCATGGCGACAACGCTCGAAAACCGGAATGGTGGTTGGGAAGGATTTGCGGGGTTGACCATTTTCGTGGCGGCGGCATGGATGGGCGTGTTGGTTTTTCAGGGCGACAATCTGCAGGAGCGAATTCGATTCTTGGCAGAGCGAGGTGTCACGCCATTGAAGGCTTGGTGCACGCGGCAACTACTTCCGTTTGCATTTGTCTGCCTTGCCAGCTTGTTCTACTTGCTTTTTCTGGCTCGCTACTACAGCTCCCACCCTGAAAACCAGCAACTGCCGCTGTGGTTTGTGTTCTGGTTTTTGGCGGTCAGCTTTGGCTATGCGCAGTGGGTCGCACAGCTCGTTCGCAACCCAGTTTTAAGTGCACTCGGTAGCCCGATCGCGGCTGGCATGGCGATGTTCTATACAATCTACGCCTACGTTGAACTTTCATCACTGCTGCTCTGCATGGTCGTCTTTTCGCTGGCCCCATTCATCGCAACTTTACTGATGATGCGACGGTGGATGGACCGTCGCTTTGAATGGCCGTTTTGGTGTGGTCACGCCGCGATTGTTTTATTGGCTGTCGTGCTGCCTATCGGTGACCTTGCTTGGTATGTCTGGAATGCACCAAGCATGCCCAACGACGTAAAGCTCGCACTTCGAAAAGAAGGCCGCGAGATTGGTCAATCACCATGGGATAATGTCAATAGTCTTGAGAATTTGATTCCTAACGATATTTACGGCTTTGGTGAAATGACGATTGAGAGACGCGTTGCAGTCGCAGACCAGCGCCGCAACATTGACGAGCTCAACAGATTGTTCTTACTTCGAATGAAAACCAGCAACACTCAGGCCATTCGACTCAACAAAAGGGAACTCGATGAACCGGTGTCAAGGTTGCTGCTTTCACGGACGCGGCTGGAGCAAAACCCTGATGATCCGTCTGCACTGAAAGATTATCAAGGAAGAATGGAATTTATTTGGATGCTTGCGACATCGCTTCGGCGAAGCGTGAATCTTTGGGCCCAAGAGACCGCCGACTACGCAGAAATATCACTCATTGCTGAGCTTCAACAACCAAACGCAAAAGCGAATCTTAGCAAAGACGCTTGGGAGCGTTATATCACACTGGTAGCCGATCCCATTGCTAGAAACGCATCGCGTCGTCGCGCGATTGTCGCTTGCTGGTTTGAGTACGACCAGGAAGATCACAGCAAAATCTACGATCGTATGGGTGAGTTTCAACTAGAGTGGTCCGATGGAATTCGTTCACAAACCAAGGAGTTGAAGACGCGAACAGGTCGTCTTGATCACTTGGCCTGGGTTCTATTGCAATTTCTTGAAACGGGACCGAATGCGTCCGATGAAACCAAGCTGGAGTTTCTACGTCGAAGATGGCCAACGGATTCCAATACTACAAACAGCAACTATTCGACGCAGCCCGCGCGGATCAATAATCCAAGGCAATTCGAATGGTGCTTTATCAGTCCCGTATTGCCCGGTGACCAATGGTTTGCGGGTTGGGAACAGGTCGGTGCAGAGTTACAAACTTCTGAGCAAAAATAGTAGAATTCATTATGAAGTCAAAATCATTCGGCTTGTGGACACTCGCTCTTTGCCCTTTGATGCTGGTAATCTCCAGCATCGCTTACGGTTTTGTTAGCGAATACCGAGCTTGGCCAAAGATACGACAACAGTTTGTGGCACCAATAAACTCGTATCGAGAATCGAATCGGGAACTAATGGTAAGTCGTACTGGACTTCACGACAGCGCGACTCGAAACACAATTTACGAAATGGGCGAAACGCTCGTTGTCCAAAAACTCGAATGCGAAGATGAGCCGCCTGCTGATCAGCGATTAAGCATGATGGCTCCGGGATCGGATTGGCCTGAGGCACCGCTAGTACATCGCTTTGTCGAAGACGCGGAACCTTACATCAACAGCTTAGAAGAATTACTGAGAGACGAAGCCCAGCCGTTCAGTGTTTTGGGAGCCTTGTACCGAAGTTCAATCAATGCTCGGGCTGGAAGCATACTCGAACTATATTTTCGCTATTCGCTCTACAACCGGGATAGCGACAACGCAAAACGAGCATTGATGCTGATGGGGAAAGTGGCCGTTAGCTATGGTACGGATATGAACACGCAATATCAGCAGCAATTTATGGGACGTTGCGAGCAGGTATATTCGGCGTTGGCGGGGACGCTGCAATTCGATCTTTGGACTAGCCAAGAACTTGACGATTTATCGACACTAATCCTCGAGCCAATCGATATCCCGGCGAGGCTTCAAGCGAGTAAAAGGCACTTCCCGGAATTTTTCGCCTTGCGTGTCGCTCAGACATGTAATCTACAAGAATATGGAATCGATGACAATTTCGAGACGGTTCACCGGACAATGGGAATCGACTCGCTTTATCTGGAGCGGCTATTCGAAGCATCTCGCATCGACGACGGAATTCAAAACGAAGGCGATCTGACGAAAAGCATTCCAATCTTTAATCGCCCATGGTTGAGCGTACGACGACAAATTCCATCGACTGCGGTTTTTTCCGTGAGTCTTCCCATGCACCAAATGAGAGTGAACGAAAGAAGTGAACTTACGGCGAATGCGAAACTCGCCTATGAACTCGGGGCCTTAGAGGACATACGCCGTACCACATTGTTAGCCGTTTCTGTCAAGAAGTTTCAAATGCGAGAAAAACGCTGGCCAACTTCTCTCAAGGAACTGTCTACGGTAGATGAGAATCTCCATCTCAACAACGTCGATGACAATCCGATTGAGTACGACGCACCGCGAGACAACGCAGTGGCTGGCGCACAGGTTAGTAATGTTACCAGCAGTTTCCTTCAAAGCAATCTATCGAAACATTCATTCGCAACCTGGCTTACAAAATACTATTCCTTTCCGCTTTCCATACCCATAAAGTAAACTCTCATTGCCGTTAAAATAGATCGCGAAGCGACCCCAGAGTCGTATCTATCGCTTGGGATGTGACCGGCATTCCGAAGGTCAGCACGCTTGATCGAATGAATCCCGCTGGCAAGCCAAGCGGATCGTTTGGGCGTGATGGTTTTTCAGGGCGATAATCTGCAAGAGCGAATTCGATTCTTGGCGGAGCGAGGTGTCACGCAGCAACTACTTCCGTTTGCATTTTTCTTTCTTCACTGCTTGTTTTGCCCGTGGTGTATCGCTGGTTTAAGAGCGACAAAGTGACGCATCGGCAGTCGTCCGAAACCGCTAGTTTTGCGACCTCAAATTGAATGACGTTCGAATCCCCGCCCCCCTGCGGTAATCCAGTGGATTTAATTTTTAATTTGCCGATTTCGCAGGGCGAATGGCTCCTAGGCCTTGCATACCGGAAATGTGGACCCTACAATGATGTTGAGATTGACTCTCAATAGCAACTATCGACGACGCAGCAAGCCACGAGTTCTTGACTCTCTAGCCAGCCACGCTCGATCCACTTCGGAATTCAGAGTTCGAAAGTGCTTCGTTTACCACATTCCCTAGGCTGGAGCCCCCAATGAATCGTCTGCTTTTCCCCGCGTTGTCTCGTACATCTCGATCGACTTCCCCATCTAGTCCCTACCTTAAGTCATCACACAAGTTTGTTCTGCTGAACGCTAAACGGCTGGCGTTCACTCTTATTGAGTTGCTTGTGGTGATTGCCATCATTGGCATTCTGGTCGGATTGCTCTTGCCAGCTATTCAAGCGGCACGAGAGGCTGCTCGAAGAATGAGCTGCGGCAACAATTTAAAACAAATTGGCTTGGCTCTGCATAACTACGAATCGGCGTTCAACTCCATTCCACCATCAATGTGCATGAACTTCGATGGAAGTGAGTACGGCGAATGGGGGCCGCAGGCTCGGTTGCTACCCTATATCGAGCAAGCAAATCTTCAAAGCTTGATTGATTTTACAAAGACCTATAAGGTTCAACCGGAGGCCATCAAGACGCGCGTTCCCGTTTTTCTATGCCCCAGTGAAGTCAACGACCGTCAAAGTGCTGCGGATGGTTTGGTTCAATACCCGTTGAACTACGGCGCAAACATGGGAACTTGGTTGGTTTTTGACCCCGTGACGCGTCGCGGCGGTAATGGAGTGTTCCTACCTCAATCTCGGGCGAGATTTAGCGAGGTGATTGATGGATTGAGTAACACACTCGCATTTAGCGAAGTCAAAGCTTTTCAACCGATTTTAAAGACCGGTGGTACGCCGCCCACACTACTACCGTCCGATCCCACTCAAGTTTCGGTGTTTGGTGGAAGCAATTTCGAAGAAGACAACGGTCATACCGAATGGGTCGAAGGACGTGTTCATCAGGACGGATTTACCGCAACTTTCGGTCCGAATACAAAAGTCCCCCACCTTGAAAGTGGTCGGACCTTTGACGTCGACTATACGTCCGAAGAAGAAGGTGATTCGACAACGGATTCCACCTTCGCGTCAGTCGTTTCGCGCAGTTATCACGATGGGCTAGTGACCTGCGTGCTGATGGATGGATCGGTACACACGGTTTCGAATTTCGTTGACCTTAAGATTTGGAGAAACCTCGCTTCACGCAACGATGGTGAGGTCTTGGGCAAGTTGTAAGCGAATAACGACGTCCCGATTGCGATAGCAACTGTTGCTATCACCCTGCGGTTTGACAAACTCATCGAACCGCAACTATTCAAAAGCGCCTTTAGCATCGTGCGGCAAATTAGTGTCGCCTTTCGCTCCGCGAAAGAGCGATCCTCCGTTCTTTAGCGGAGCGAAAGGCGACAATAAAAGACTGTTCGATGCTTAGCGACCAACAAGTCTGGCTAATCGCTCGCGGGCATACGTCGACAATTGAGCACCTGCGTTGACCGTTGGAATCAGATCGCTAGTGGAAATCGATTGCTCGGGACCGGTTCGAAAGCTGACGGGAATCGGTGTCAGATCCAACCCTTCTCGCTTGGCCAATCGTAAGGCGCGCGGAATATGGAACGCACTGGTGATCAACCCGATCGGGCCCGCAGGCGGAAATGCCTCGGGAGGATTCTTGAGGAATGACGACAGTTCTTTCATTTCGGCAGCCGTGTTGATGCCTTTAATCCGATAGAGCCGATCTTTGGGAACACCAAGCGAGACAAGAATGTCGACGCCCTGACGCGCGGGGTTCCAAAGATCTGGATCAGTAATCGGATTTGGCTTGGCTGAGTCAAGTTCGGGAATGAAGTTATCTTCACCGGTACAAATGATCGCGTTCACTCGGTTCGCATGCCACATCTGCGCCGCCATCGCGACGCGTTGACCATCAGCGCCGAGCTGCGGCTGGCCGTCGCTTCCCAATGATGCTCCACCGCCGAGAACGACGACCGCGCGATAGATATCCTCGCCTTTATCAAACGGCGAAATCGCAGGCGCGGAGGCTTCAAGCGAGCGAAATAGTCGGCGACTTAGAATCGGGCTAAACAGCGCGCTGATCATGAGAAACAAGATCCCTGCGAACATCGAAAGCCGGTGTTGACTGAGCTTCCACGACCGTACCGCAACGAACAAAGCACTCATCCAAGCAAGCCCCACTGGCATGACCAAATCGACCATGATCCGCTGCGCTGCCAGCACGCCTTCGGTTTGCCACGAGGTTCCGAGAATGGTCCCGACCACTACGGTCAATGCAACCGGAGCTTGCCAGGAATTTTTGCCTGTCACAGGTTCGGCGGACACTTGATTCACGATGGATCGGTCGCAGGTTCTGAGGCTTCATTTGCCACGACGCGAATCGCCAATTCCTTGGCCCCCTTCAAGTCCAACTTGCCAGTGCCAAGCATTGGAATGTGATCGACCAACAGAAAACTATTGGGCGATGGGATGAACAGATTCGGAAGTCCAGCGGTCGATAGGCCGGCCCGCATTTGATCAACCGTTGTAGCCGTTGGCAAATACAGCACCAGCAGTCGTTCGCCCCGTTTATCATCGGGCAACGCAGTCACGCAGACTTGAACTTTGTCGTCGTCGGGGTCGTCGCCAACGAGTTTCATCAGTTCTTCTTCGATGCGTATGTGCGGCACCATTTCCCCACCAATCTTTGAGAAACGGCTTAGTCGACCGGTGATGTAAAGAAAGCCTTCTTTGTCGACATGGGCAATATCACCCGTGACGTACCATCCATCATGAATCGCATTTTTCGTTAAGTCATCGCGTCCAAGGTAGCCCTGCATCACGTTTGGTCCTGTGACCAACAGCATCCCGTCTTCGCCAGCCTGCAGTTCGATCGATTCATCGTCTGTCGAAACAATCCGTGTTGCGGTTCCTGGAAGTGGTCGACCAACGGAGCCTTCGATCCGATCAAGCTGGTACTTCGCATGTGACCGAGATGGCGGAATGTTAACGGAAACCAGTGGACTTAATTCGGTTGTGCCATAGCCTTCGACCGGCCTGACACCAAATCGTTTTTCGAAAGCCTCGAATAGATCTCCTGGCATCTTTTCCGCTCCCACCACCACGACCGTAAGCTTTGCGAATTGCGCTGGTTCGATGCGGCGAACATACCCACGCAAAAAAGTTGGTGTGCCCAACAAAACCGTTGCGCCATAGCGTTCTGCCAGTTTGCCGATTTGGCGAGCATCCAGTGGGTTGAAATGGTAGACGCCCATTGGCCCCAGAGTCATGACACCCCAGAGCGTTACCGAATAGCCGAATGAGTGAAAAAAAGGCAACACGCCCAGTACGATATCATCGTTCGTCAACTGAACGGCGTGCCGAATCGCTTCCACATTGTGGCTTATGTTTGCATGACTGAGCATCACGCCTTTAGGGTTGCCAGTAGAGCCGCTGGTGAAAATTAACGTGAGCAAGTCGTCAGGCTTGATTCGATTGAGTCCCAAGACGTACTTGAGAATCCAAGCGGGAACCAGGACCGCTTGAATGAACGCGATCGCCTTGTCCGACTTTGAAACTTTGTCCTTTAGATCTTCTAGCGGGATCACGTTCGCATCCATCTTAAGTCCAATCTTCTCTAAGAATTTGGCGCTGCTCAGGACGGTGCGAATGCTTGCTTGTTCAATACAGTAGTTTAGCGCTTCGGGCGACAGTGTGTAGTTGAGGTTTGCCGTTACGCGCCGATCCATCGCCATTGCGACGTTGGCAACGACACCAGCAACGCTTGGTGGCAGCAACAAACCGACAACTTTTTCGTCGTCTTTCAAGACTTCACGCCGCAGCATCCGGCGAAGTGCAAGCACGCGAATCAGTGCATCGCGTCCACTCAATTCAACTCCCGTCGAGTCCGCGACTTTCTTGCGCGCACCATCACGTCTCCAAACGCGAATGATTTCGAGGGGAAGGATCGGGAATTGGTCTCGCCGCCCAAGCTGTGCTTGAGCGCCAAGTTTCAAGACACTCGATTGCAACAATTCAATGGGAGTGTTGACCGGCATCGGCTCGCCGACATAAAGCGTTAACCTGCGACGCGGCAGCGATGGCCGTTTCCAAAAGAATAGACCTTCGGAAAAGCTGAAGATGCTGCCCCACATGCCGTCAAGATAGACCGGCACCAGCTTGGCATCGGTTCCCTTCACAATTTTGGTAAGCCCTGGTTTGAAGGCTTGCAGATGACTGGTTCGGGTGAGAGTGCCTTCAGGAAAGATGCCGACGGCTCCGCCGTTATTAAGCGTTTCTCGAGCCGTGATTAACGCGCGCCCAATTGATTTTGGGCTGCTTGACATCATAATCGTGTCAAACGCACCCGCAAACCAATCGAGGACACGCGATTTAAAGTTGCCGCCGTCAACCAGGAATCGAATATTGCGCGGCAACATCCAGAGCAGCAATATGCCATCGATCCATGAAACGTGATTGCTGACAACAACCACGCCGCCATCTTTGGGAAAGTTTTCCAAGCCGACCACGCGGGCGCGATAAAACGCCGTCAAAATCGGGATCAGTAGAAACCGAATGAAGCGGCGTCTCTTGTAAACGGCAAACAGCGCCAACGCGATCGCGACGACCGCCAAGCTTAACAGCACGTAAATCAGAGTGCTCATCCCGTCTCCTAGTCCGTTGACATGTCCGCATCATGAGGCCGGCTAACGCTGGGTTCAGCGTTAACACATCACCCCCTAAAACGCCATGTTTTAGAGGGCAATGGGACGCGAAGAAAGGTCGCTAGGGTCCCAGCAAGGAATTAGTACGAGAATAAATCCCCGCATCACACCAAGACTATGGCTCCATGGTGCTGTCGAAGACTCGCACCAATTTCCAATTCGGTTTTTCGAGCTCGATAAATTTGAGATGCATCGGGGCGGTCTGATAGGCATCGTGCGATGCTCGGTCGCGAAAAACCACGTGCAAAGAAACATCATATTGACTGTCGTTCACAGGGCGATCGAGTTCTCGGTCGCGGCGTCCGACAGCAAATTCGACCATCCCGTCATGGTCGACCAAATACTTTTTGCTCGCAGAAATCAGCTTGGTTACGCTTGTGTCACTGCTATCGTGAAGCAGAAAAAAAACATGGTGGCCAAGTCGGCTCATAAGAATCCAATTCCTAAAGGTCAGTGATTTTCTTGTTTTTTGACGGGCTCGCGGTGCTACGCCGATTCATACCTGCTCGATCCAACAACGAACTCTTCATCAGTTCCTCCATGTGATCGTCGTCAGCCGGTGGTGGTCCAAACGCCCCCAATTCCTGTGGTTCGTAGATGATCATGTATTCATGTTTGGCGAAAGAAACTCTGCATCTCGGATCCAAACGCTTACGGACCACCGGATAGCCATCCACCTTGGTTCCATTGCGACTTCCCAGGTCACGAACGAACCAGTAGCCGTGCTCGACCGTCATTCGGCAATGCTGGCCGGACACATTGGCGAACTTTAACGCAATATCGCAACCTTCGCGACGGCCAATGATCAATCGATCTTTTAGCAGCGGAATGGGGTCGCCACCACCGACTGGGACCAGAGTCCCGTATTTTCCGGCCACTTCGCCGTCTTTTTCCCAACTCATTGGTTGCACCTGCGTAAACTGGTCAGCATTCTGTCGGTGATCAAAAATCAATAACCAAAAATCCCGCGATCCATTGTCGATTGTTATATTTTAGTGAACAGTTCGTAAGATCAATACGAGAAACCGAATAGTATGCATCAAGAAACGGATCGAAAAGCGATTTCCGAGGCATCGCGACCCCGTTTTCGGTCTTTTGGTGCGGAGTTGAAGCAGCGATTTGGCGGGCGGGTCCAGCGGGTTAGTATCGACGCCGGTTTCACCTGCCCGAATGTTGACGGTACCGTCGCTCGTGGCGGTTGCAATTTTTGCGACAATCGGTCCTTTAGCCCCAGCCGACGGGTGCGGCTTGCCGCCGTGGCCGAACAATTGACTCGCGGCATCGCTTCCGTTCGTCATCGATACAAGACGGTCTCCGGGTTCGTCGCCTACTTTCAACCCGCGACCAACACTTATGCACCGGTCGATCAACTCGAAGAGATTTACCGGCTGGCATTAAATCATTCGCCAGAGATTGTTGGGCTGGCGATTGGAACGCGGCCCGATTGTGTGCCAAATTCGGCGCTGGACTTGATTGGACAATTGGCGACCGAGAGTTACGTCTCGCTGGAATATGGGATGCAGACGCGGCATGACGCGAGCTTGCACTGGATGAACCGTGCGCACAAACACGCACATATGGTGGACGCGATGAATCGCAGCCGAGGGCGTGGGTTTGAAACATGCGCTCATATCATTTTGGGCATCCCAGGGGAAACTCGCGACATGATGCTCCACACGGCTCGATCGATCGGCGTTCTGGGCGTTGACGCGATCAAGATTCACAATCTGTACGCCGTTCATGGCACGCCGCTCGGCGATCAAGTCTTGAGTGGCGAAATCAAATTGATAGAACGGCGCGACTATGTCGAAACCATCGTCGCCTTCTTACGCTTAATCCCCAGTCATGTTGTTGTCGAGCGAGTCAGCGGTGATGCACCTCCCGACTTTCTGATCGAGCCACGTTGGTGTCTTGAAAAATCGGTGCTGCGAAAAGAGATCGAAGACGAGATGATTCGCTTGAACGCGTTTCAAGGCGACCAATACAATCCCCATTGGCGAGACATCGACGAGGAACCAGCAACAACACCGCCGTCGATCGAAATGCGGATCGGAAATCGAGGACGACTTCCGGTGCTTCGCATCGCGGACGCAGAAACAAACTCATCACATGCTGAATACACTCCCGAGAATCTCCAATAAACCAACTTGATCTCGATTTCCTGTTGTCACGACACCCAATCCAGCCAGCCCACCCAGTTTAACACAAGGGACTTTGTCTGGAATCTGTTATCGCTTCCTATCCTTCTATCCGATACAAACCCACTGGGACTGTTGAACCCAAGAGATTTGACTCGCTGGAGGCAAGCAGATGAAGTGGCCGCCGTTGCTGCTCTTTCTCGGATGGCTCGCGATCTTTCCCAGCGAAATGCTGTCGGAAGAACCTGACGGTCCGCTAAAGACCCTCTCGATTCCAAAGCCGGAATCCAGTTGCCTGCCAAAACCTTCCTTGCTTCGCCAAAACCAAGCTGCCCACTTTTATCTCGTCTTGGGGCGCTTGCAACTCGATCCTGTTCGATATCGAAAAGGATCCCAATCGCTCATCCATGAGCCTCTTTCTGAGCCTGATGTGGCGTCCCAATCACAGTCTGGCGACCCTGTTACCGAATCGATACACATCGATTGCAATCGAGGCATTCCATCGATGCACTACACCATGATTACAGCAACCGCCCGGCTGTCCATCGACGCCGATGGCCGAGGTCCCTGGCGAATTGAATCCAACCGGATGTCTGCGAACGGAAATGTAAAGGTCGTTGTTCAACAAACCCCAGGTTCACCCATCGTTCTGCGATGCGTTTCGGACGCTCCCGAATTGACGATTCGAGCAGCGACTTGGCTGCATCTTAGAGAAGCCGACCGAGCGACCTTTGTCGAGCACTTGGAACCGATTATCGACGAGCTTCTTTGGCCCTATCAATTCAACCAATTGGCAGACGATGCAAAAGCTCATTCACTTCGTCAAATCGATGCGACGACTATTGACGATGAATCGATCTCCCATTGGATCGATGATCTTAGGTCGCCCAGCCGCTCCCAACGGACCATTGCTGAACGCCAACTGCAATCCGTTGGAATCGCGCTGTTGCCAAGATTGACTAAACTTGATTGGCCTTCACTGGACGCTGAACAGCGTCAACGACTCCGCACAATTCAATCAACGTTAACACCGTTGGCTGAAGATGACTCGGTCCGACTCGCAAACCTGATTCACCGCGATGTTGATTATTGGCAACTGGCAAGTGAACGACTTGATGACCGCGAACAACGGGTCATTGCACTGCGTTTCAAGCCGCAGAGCAGCCAATTGCCGGCGGACCGGACCGTTCAATCGCCACGTATCGCCAGCGGGCCGGTGTCGCGTGGTCGCTAACGTTTGGTACATTGGTAACAAAATCCAACGCACCACAAGCCGGTTTCACAGCCTTGCCCTACGCCTATCCCGAACAATTAGCGGCCGCCGTCATCGCCGATTGGCCAGCTCTGGGCGGTCCCGTACCGCCACATGACAAACTACTAACCGTTTTGTCTACGTGCTTCCAAGCCAGCTTGTTGACAGAAGAAGAAAGACCGATTTCGTTTCGTTTAATCCTCGGCCCGATCGAATCGTTTCCACCCGATGGTGGACCGCCAACGGGACTTCAAGTCTTGCCGTTTTCCAACCCTCGTGAGTTTACGATTGGTGAGATTCGGCGATTATCCCCCGCAGTTGAATTCAACCGCGCGATGATCGGTGCAACACTGACTGAAGACGGATTGATGATTTGGGGTGTGATCCATACCGGTCCGCGATGGGTTCGCGAAATTCAAGGTGGTCGAGATGCCAACCTTGACTTACCAGCGATGCTGATTGTGCATGTCAACGGCCCTGGCGATCTAGCTGTTTATATCGGTGCCCAAGTGGTCGCATCGCTGAACGAAGGTGTCGTTGAATGCGGCAACGTCGATGTCTTTCGAGCTCGCTGGCTACCGGCACACTTCGCCGATGTTCGCGAAGAGGTGATGCAGTTGCATGTTGCAGCGCGCGAAGCCGCGTTGGTCGACGCTCCTGATAAACCTTGGGCAATGATCGATCCTGACTTTATGCGAATGCTTGCCCAGCACGTACTACGTCGCACGGTCAGCATCATTCGTAGTCAGAGACACGGTGGAACGATGCTATTCTTACCGCCAGAACCGGAGAACGACGGATCGATGGCAATCAAGTATCCATTTGTTCGATCAGCGGGGCGAGGTCGATTTCGCTCCGTCATGGTCGACATCATGAATACACTTGCAGAAATCCACGCAGGGCTCGCTGATGGCCTCGTCGGTTGGCGCACCTATTCGCAAAGCTCACATCCGGCGATCACCGATCTCGATGAAGCTGTATTCGAAGTTGGACACCTATTCGCCGGGCTATCCGCCGTCGATGGAGCCCTGGTCCTGACTCGCAGGCTGGAGGTGCATGGCTTTGGTGCTGAAATCACTAGTCAACTTCCACCGGTCGAAAGAGTTTGGCGTTCGCTTGATCTGGAAGGCACTCGGGTTGTGCCCGACTTAGCGGAACGGTTTGGCACTCGACATCGAAGCGTGTTTCGTTTGTGCCATCGATATCCGGATGTGATTGCCATCGTGATCTCCCAAGACGGTCATGTGCGATTCGTTCGCCACATGAAAGAACATGGGGTCGTTTATTTTGATCACCGAATGTTAGGTGCTTAGCTTAGTGGGATTGGCTTTCAGCCTTCCAGCCGGCTGGACGCCTATCCCACTTATTGATCGATCGGTCCTTAGTTTAGCTGATGGTGCGGCGACAAACGGCTCGATTGCCGGAAGCAGGCTATCGTCGCGCGCGAAACATCAGATGCTGCCATGGCAACTCGTTAGACTCACGAACTAGCTTTAAGCCATTCGCCGTATATTCTTTCATAATTTGCCGTTTCGACATTTTGTGCAGTGGTTTAATCGGCACGTTGGGGTCTTCTTCACGGTATAGCTCTCGGCATTTTCTTCCGCCTAACGTTCGGGCAGCACAAGCCATGAAGCACCAAAGTGGCTCATTTGACACTAGGTCAGTGGGTCGGTGAAGGAGTATTGGGGAAACGATAACTAGCTTGTCAGTCATGGGGCCCGCCGACACAAGGTCGGAGGTGCCCCGCTCACCACTGACCTTGCGTCGGTCGACCGGAATATTTCTGGAAAAATCAAGAAATTGATCGCTATCCCATTGCCCCCCCCCCCCCCGTCATCGCATAGGATCTCAGTATTGCGGGTTAGATTTGTTGAATGTTGCCCGATCGACCGACTCTTATCTGAAGGTATGGTTCGTATGCGACCTGCAGCATGTAAAGCTTGCTCTTATTGCGCAACAAAGCGCCGGGCATTGACCCTCATCGAACTTGTTGTAGTTGTGTCCATTGCGTCAATCGTTCTGTCCATATCGTTGCCTGCGGTACAAGCGGCACGAGAGTCCGCAAGACAAAGTGAGTGTCAAAACAATCTCCGGCAAATTTCGCTGGGTGCTCATCAATTTCACTCAACACATAGACGTCTGCCCACCAATGGCTGGGGGTTTTCCTGGATCGGAACTGCAACGAGGGGTGTCGACAAACACCAGCCAGGCGGATGGATATTTCAACTGCTGCCTTATCTGGAGCAAGACGCACTTTACCAAACCACGAAAGTGCAAAATGCAATCGATCACAAAGCGGCCCTTGGACGACTGACGCAAGCTCCCTTTGCGTTAATGAAGTGCCCTACTCGGCCAATCGGATCGATAGGTAAGCAATCAACGATTTTCACTTATCGAAACGCGGAGACATTTTCCATGGTCACGCGAACCGACTACGCCGTGAACGAAGGTGATTGGATCAGTAATACGGGTCCAGGTCCAGACTCAGATGCGACGGTAGATATATCCAATTATCCGTGGATCGACACGTCAAAAGTAACCGGGGTTTCTTGGGAACGGGGAAGCGTATTTCTTGAAGAGATTACCGATGGAACATCGCACACGTACCTGGTTGGAGAAAAACGGATCAGCGACAGTCAGACCGAGTGGGGCCACGATCAATCAATGTTCTCGGGTGTTGATCTTGATATAACCCGTTGGACGGTTTCGGCTCCAGGACCCGATGGAAAGCTAGCTCAGCCAGACGAGCGGCGCTTCGGAAGTGCACATCATGCGGGATGCAACATGAGTATGTGTGACGGGTCGGTTAGAGTAGTAACCTACAGTATCCATCCATACCTGCATCGCGGAATCGGCAATCGTAAAGATGGAAAAATAGATAATTGAATTGAATCCAAAATCGTGCGGTTTGTATCCAGCCAAGTAGTTTTGCAGTTTAGGTTTGTACGAAAGCGTTGAAAGTACGCCATAGCGGTGTATTTGTTTATAGTGATCTGATGTACCTAGGAATACGAAAAAAATGAATGTTTCAATTAAATGGTCTTTGGCGCTGCTAGTATCCGTATCGCTTGTCGCTCAATCCGGCGTCGTCGCAGATACATGGCTTGCAATGGATGGTGCTGTCGTTGGCGGGGTCGATTGCAATGCGTCTGACACGACAACCTATAACTGCATGAAAGCTCCAAAGGCCCCATATGGCACGAATTGTCCGAACGTGACTGTGATTGATACAAATTTAAATCAACAGTGGCGAGATGAACATGGGACAAGCACAGTAGTATGCATTGTTAACCAGTGCGTAAATGTGACGCAATGGAAAGTCGACACTAGCGCAGGTTGTACCGCATACAACTATATGCCCTAACATTTGACGTTATGTTTTTCCACCGTGTAAGTTCGCCGCGTTGCATGTTCCTTGAGCAGTCAAACCACTTGCGACGCGTTGAACCATAGTGTTTTTCAACTAGACCAACTCAGAGGACTTCAATTGACCAACATACGGAAATATCAGCGGCGTGTTTTGAGTGTTCCTCTCGTATTAACTGCGTTCTCCCTAGCGGCTTTCTGGACAGCAGCGGGCAACGCCGCCGAAGTGAGAAATTCGAGTACCATTCGATTCAATATTCGGGGGGAGTCGAGCGTCAATTATTCGTTGGCATTTAAAAATGGAAAAAAGGAATACCACTGGGGGCTAACTGAGCTGTCGGGGGTTCACTTTCACAGGATCTACTTCAATCTCGGGCGATCAAATCCAGACAATCCAAAAGAATTCGAATTGATGCGAATTGAGGAAATTGATATCGAGGGTGGCGTATTAGAACAAAATAGCACCACCACGATCATGGCCGATTCTGTTGACTCAATAGAACATGCCATTAAGATTGCCGAAGCTGGTCACAAACCAAACCAGAAATTTTTCACGTTTAGGGAAAACAAAATCGGGGGCATGCCTGAATGGCAACGTGCGGCGGGCTACAGCTTTTTGGGATACGGCGAAGGAGGGGGCGGGAACCTGATCGATTTACGTGCGGCAAGTGGCCATAATGGGCCGTTGATTATCGACAATAAAAAGATTGAGTTTGAGGTCGATCCCCAGTCAGGATTCTACACTAAGGTGACCACGATACGTCCTGCCGGCCCCAAGCCACCGGCCCCGAAACCAGAATTCAATCCTGATACCGGTGAAATGGAGATGCCACCGCCGGCGAGTCAATACTTGGGAGGTAGAAGTGTTTACACAATTACTCCCATCGTCGCAAATCATTTCACCATGACTAGTAACAGTTACGACCGGTACAGTGACGATACACGCGAGGGTGTATATAATGAGGTTAGCGAAATAACTGACTTATCCAACAATGTCCCATGGCCGTTTGAATTCATCGACCCACCGAGTGAAGGCGAGGGTATCATATTGATGGACAATCAGCAAATCAAAGCGATTTGGCAGAATGGCAAAATCGTTCGCGCATTTGATGGTGGTGTTGCAGAAGAGCTCGCGTCTGCAAAATTTCGAAAATCATCGCGTAGTTTTTGGTCGTTGGCAATCGTCGGATTCGTCGTGGTCTTCACACTTGGATGGGGATTGTATCGGTACAGGAAAGTTCGACCATGAAGTTTTCGATTTCTAAGTTGTTACAAGTTTTTATTGTCGCTAACTCCTTAGTATCCTTGTTATCACCAAACGAATGTTCTTATGCTTCCGGTCCATATTGCGGGGTGTATTCACTCTATGGTGCCGCAGTCGCGCTGGACGTTGATGTCGATATGGCCGGGCTGATTTCTGCAAGATACATTAGCTCATCACAGGGCAGTTCATCCGTTGACCTACAACTGGCGGCGAACGACATCGGATTGAGGGCAACTCCGTTATTTGGTCTTGGAAGATACACGCTAAGGCACGCGAATGAGCCACTTATTCTGCATGTAAGTCCGCGTGGAACCGAGGGCACATACGTCCACTGGTTGCTGTTCCTTGGCATTGAGAATGACAAAGCGATTGTTTACGACGGTCCAGGAGGGATCGTTCAATGCTCGCTTGAGCAAATACTTGCAAGATGGGATGGAAATGCCATAGCTATAAGTAAAGCGTCTGCGCCCCTAACAGGCTATTTGTCCGCCGAAATCGGTAGATTTTCGTTATACCTTGTATGTATAGTTTTCGCGATTGCCGGTTCGCATCGATACTTGCTTGCGTCAGTTGCAAAACTCTTGCCACGTTTTGCCGCAGAATCACTTTTGATCGGACTGCTATCGGTCGGATTTGCGTTCGCGAACTATTCCGTTAATGAAACGGGACGTGATGGAAGAAACGCACGCGCAAGCATTGATTCCGCGTCTGGTCTAAAAGTTTTTGACAATGTCGACGTTATACAACTAGTCAATATGGTCGGAAACGACGAAGTCGTGCTCATTGATTGTCGGCTTGCCAGAGATTTCATTGCAGGGTCGATACCAACTTCCGTGAATCTGCCGATAGACGCGGGTATGGGGGAATTTAAAAGATTTACTGACTCCATCAACAAAACAAAACGGATAGTTTTGTTTTGCCAAAGTGAAGGTTGTCATTTTTCCGAATACGCGGCGACAATGCTTTCAGCCGAAGGTTTTGACGACTTACAGATCTTTAGAGGTGGTTATGCTGAATGGCAGTCAGTCGCTGGAGGATTGAATGACAAAGGCAGCTAGAATTTTTTCGGTTGTGATTCGAATGCTGCTTGGAGCCCTGCTTATTGTCAGCGGCTGGTCGCACCTTCAAAACGAATTGATGTTTTATGCCGACGTCCGACGTTACCATATTTTAGGTCCATTGGGATCGCTACTTGTGTCGCAGCTTTTTCCTTGGGTTCAGATTTGCATTGGATGCTGTTTCTTTACGGACATACTTTCGAAAGGAAGTAGTGTTCTAAGCTGCGTTCTATTTTTGCTTTTTTCACTCGGGCAAGCGAGCGTATTGTTTAGCGGACGGACCGTTGATTGTGGTTGCTTTGGCGTTCTTCATTCGGAGACCATCGGCTTTACAACCATCGCGTTTTCAATCGGACTGTTGTGCACTGCGTTATTCAATGCCTATTTAAGTTTCGCGACGGTTGATCAAAATCAGCTTTGATCGGGTTCGAGGAGTCTCCATTGAAGCCGACCTGCCTGCGTCATGCAGTTATTTTATTGTCTCTTTGCTTTCAGGCGCTCGCCTTGTCTTGGAACGCATGGAACAACAGCCCAACGCTTGATGAGCCAGCGCATTTACAAGCAGGATTGGAAATCCTCTGGGACGGCAGACTTGATCTTTATGCGGTTAATCCACCGCTGATTCGGTCAATTTCCGCGATCCCAGGGCATCTCTTTGGACTGCGGCCAGTCGAGATTGAAGAAGTACATAGGCCTAAAATGCGTTGCGAGTTTCCGTCTGGAACCCAATTATTTGCGACTTCGAGTGACAAGGCAATGCGTTCATTGTCGTGGGGGCGATTGTGCCTTACCCCACTGGTGTTATTGGGGGCGGTGCTTGTTTGGACTTGGTCAAAAGCTGTTTTTTGCGAAAACTCCGCATGCTTAGCATTGATGCTTTGGTGTTTTTCGCCGATGGTGCTTGGGCATGGTGCGCTCATTACGCCAGATGTTGGTGCTGCGGTATGTGGTGCGTTTGCCCTATTTCGCTTTCGTGCTTGGTTATTAGATGGAACCTACTGGAATGCTTACCTTTGGGGACTGTGCAGCGGGTTGGCGCTATTGTCAAAGTTTACCTGGCTACCAATCCTTCCCGTCGCTTTTTGTGCCTGTTACGCGATCTGGTATGGCTTGGCCTGGAATGGCAATCGCAGTTGGCGTCGTGACGCATTGCAATCGTCAATGGCGATTGCTGCTTCACTCATTCTCGTCAACGCGGTATTCAGTTTCGATGGAACCTTTACGCCGCTTGGAGAGATACCACTCGTAAGTGAGTCCTTTAAGCCCTTAAAGCCCGACTTGCCAAATTCGACCGCTGGAGTCACCCGTACACAGCTTGCAAATCGCTTTGCTGAAACCTTGGTGGGACGAATACCTGTTCCCTTTCCGAAAACTTATGTTCAGGGAATCGATATTCAGAAGCGTGACTTTGACCCCGGTGGTAATTCCGATTCGTACCTGCTCGGACAATGGCGTAGTTACGGTTGGTATTACTATTACGGGCTCGCCGCGATTGTAAAGGAGCCAGCACCAACGCTCGTCATAGCAGGGCTGTTCTGCGTGTTAATTGTTGTGTCACTGTCACGTACGAGACGCTACCAAGTGGAAGGAAGTTCATCGTCCATCTCATCGTCCATCATCGAGAAAAAACGATTGGTCGCCGAACTAAGCGTTCTGCTTGTTCCCGCACTCACGCTTTTCGTACTTGTCAGTTCTCAAACAGGATTTAATCATCATTATCGTTATTTATTGGGAATGTACCCACTAATTTTCATTTGCTTTTCTGGCACGATTAAAGTGGGAAAGCAGTTGCGGTGGAGCTGGGTAGGTTGGACTTGCGGGTGTTTTATGGCAACGCAAGTTGTTTGCGTTGCGCTATCGTTCCCACATTACATCAGTTACTTTAACGTCGTTGTAGGTGGCCCGCGTGGCGCGCGTGACTATCTGAGTGACAGTAGTATCGACTGGGGGCAAGACCTGCTGAGGCTACGCGACTGGCAACAGGCGCACGTCGAAGCGGAGCCATTGTTCGTTTTTGCATTCACAAGCGTTAAACCAGTGCATCTGGGTGTTCAGGCAGCGAAGTTGCGATTGCGCTTAGGCGAACCAGGGAAAGTCCATGTGATGCCGCTCACAGGTTTCCCGCCAGGGTGGTACGCAATCAGCGATTGTGTTTACCAGGGCCGTGAAGTATGGACATTTGATGATTTTTCCATTCAGCGGATTTTCAAACCAGGCGAATTTGATTTTTTCCAGACGCTTGAACCTATAGACCGAGTAGGTGGCTCGATTGATATATTTCACGTCAAAGAGAACTAGCTAGAATCAATAAAGCCATAGACGATATCGGCAAGCACCGTTGGTTCAATTGACTGATACCAAACTCCCAAAAGTGTTGGTGCTTGAAACCTAGAGAAAAACTTTCCAGCGATTAGAGATCGGGCAGCCCGGCCTGCACCGACAGGCTTAACGGCAAACGCGTCGATGTCTATCTGGTCACCGCTGTTCGGAGACGACAGGGATCAGCAGAAAAAAACGGCTCAAGCAATGCAAGATGCCGCAAGAACGCAAAAGAACAAGCAGGCTTTGCAGCCGTTGCCAAACCAGTTTCAAGACAGCCAGCAGCACTCTAACCAAATGTTACGGTGCGACTTCGACGTGGCCCGTGACTTCGAAACCGAGGTCGCGAACCATTTGATAATCAGCCTCAGGAGTCTGGCCTGATGTCGTTAGGTAATCGCCGACAAATATGCTATTGGCCGCATAAAGTCCAAGTGACTGTAGCGAACGAAGCTTAATCTCACGCCCACCGGAGATTCGCAATTCGCTTGCCGGATTGATGAACCGGAACATTGCGAGCGCCCGCAAGCAGTCTTGTGGTGTTAACTCGTCGATCTCCTGAAACGGCGTGCCTTCGATCGAGTTCAAAAAATTGATGGGAATCGATTCGGCTTTCAGCTCGCGAAGTTCCATCGCCATCGAAACAATATCGTCGTGCGATTCGCCCATGCCGATGATTCCGCCACTGCAGATTTCTAGTCCGGCAGTCCGGACATTCCGCAACGTTTGCACGCGATCGGCGTAGGTATGTGTCGTGCAGATGTTTCCATAATGCGACTCACTCGTGTTCAGATTGTGGTTGACACGGTCGACGCCACAGGCCTTCAATCGGTCGGCTTGGTCTGACGTCAACAGTCCCAGGCAAGCGCAAATGTTAAGCCCATACTTCGCTTTAATTTCTGGGACGATCGCTTCCACCGCTTTCATTTCGCGCTCATTGGGGCCGCGCGCCGAAATCACGAGGCAATAGGTTTTGGCTTGTCGTTTGGCAGCAAGCTCAGCCGCAGCGAGCAGTTTGTCACGTTGCAGAATGTTGTATTTCGGAACCGGTGCTTCGGAAACCTTGGATTGGCTACAGTAGTGACAATCCTCGGGGCAGAGGCCGCTCTTCGCATTCATCAGGAAATAGAGTTGAACCGTCTTGCCAAAGTGCCGTTGGCGAAGGCGGAATGCCGCCGACATCAAGTCTAGCAACTCATCGTCATGGGATTCAAGAATATCCTTGGCTTCGTTTCGTGTGACGCTATGTCCGGCAATCACTTTATCGACAAGACGGTGAAACCGATCTCGATTCGGGGTAGACTCATGTGTCGAGTTACATTCGATATTGATTTCTGAGATGGCGGATGACATTTACTTTTACCTGAACTGATTTCGGGGCGCGCGTTGGGTTGAAACGACTAGGCGACGATGGTTTTGGTTAATTATCGGGTATGTTATTGTTTTCGTGCGTCAACGATAGGTTGGTCCGATGAATTCATAGCCAAAGATGGTCGCGACCAAACCCGGTCATGACAAGCGGGCTATTCGTTTCGTGTTGTTTCCTGCTCTCGTTCGATCAATAACTGTCCGGTTTTTGAAGTGGGATAGGCTTCCAGCCTGTCATTTTCAATGCGACAAGCTGGAAGCCTATCCCACTCATTGATCGAGCGATCCTTAGGTTTCTTGGTGCTTCGAGGTACTCACGGTGGTCAATTACTTTGTCCGAATTGGATCTTGGGGGGACGTCGTCCGGTGCCGAGCCGAGGGTACAAATGCGTTCGCCAACGGGTTTGCATCGCGCGGAAATCGTGTGATTTGTCGAACCGGGCGGGGACTGGAGATCGGTATGGTAACGGCAACGGTGCCGGTGCCGGATGAACCGCAGGCTTCCAGCGAGATTGGCGGTGTGATTTTACGTAAAACCACCACCGAAGACGAATTGCTGCTTTCACGTCTTGAGAAGCATCGCAGAGCGGCAATGGACGACTGTCGCCGAGAACTTGCGGAATTAGGGTCAACCGCGGTGCTGCTTGACGTCGACCAGCTATTCGATGCAGGAACGTTGATTTTCTATTTTCTCGAAGCCATTGAGCCAGCGACGGAAATGCTGGTACAGCAACTAGCCAGCCGATATGAGTCACGCGTTCGCAGCGGTCATTTCGCGAAATTGGTGTCGCAAGGATGCGGACCGGGATGCGGTACCGCTGATGCGCATGGCGGCGGATGCAGCGGAGCATGCGCCGTTTGTGTGATCGCGAATCGGACTAACACAAGCGGTTCTAAAACAAGTCGCTGTTGATCGCGGAATCCACTTCAGCGGCATCAGATGCGGTATCTGAAGCGAGCATTTCAATCACGATATCGCGTAGTTCATGAAGGTTGTTCTCAACGGCGTTTGCATCTGAAGTCGTACTGAAGGCGGGCGGAGAGTCTTCACCGAGACTAATAGTCTCTTCTGCGACCTTTTCTGACGTTGGTAATGATGATGCAATTTGCGGCGTTGGGACAGCGAGTGGAACTAACGACGGTGCTAATGAATTGCCCGCTATCGGTGCAAAATTATTGCTTGCCGGTGCCGGTTCGCCTTCGCCACTGAGTCGTTTAAGGCGTTGGATACGGTTAATGACTAGCAACGCGTCGAGCGCAGTGATTCGTCCGTCACCGTTAACGTCGTAGTAGCGGTCCGGGCTAGGGAAGAGTGATATCGGACCTGATCCGTTACGTGCAATACTGTTGATAATCAGCAATGCATCGTGCGGAGTCACTTGGCCATCGTCGTCAACATCGTAAATGTTATTGGGATTGTGGAACGGGTTTGGGTTCTCCAGCACTTCCACCACAAATGTACCTGTGATCGGCAGAAAATTAGCGCTGGCATCTTGGATCGTGATCCGAACTTGAACGTCTAGTTGATCTGCCAATCGAACGAATTCGGAATTGCGAAGTTTGAGTACATGTCCGACGATTTCAAAACGAGCGTCATCGACGGTCGCGATATAGCCAGGCGTCAGCAGATTGCCGTCCACGATGACGTCGCCAACAACCGCTCCTCGAACCAGTTCTTTGACCTGCCGGTGAGAAAGATCGACCGAAGCAGCCTGTTCACCGATGTCATTGACGGTGATCACGATCGGCTCTGTTTTTGTCACGCCACCTGCAGACGTTGCCGTGATATTCACCGTCACGCTTTGTTCCGCTTCGTAGTCAAGTGCAACGCCCGGCTTTAATCGCAGGTCGCGGGAGTCAACTTCGAATCGGTTATCATCGACCGCGAACGTATATTCTTGTCCCTGACCTAGGTCGGTAACCGTAAGTTCGGCAATCAAATCACCAGGACGGTTTTCGTCGATGCGCGCCGTGTTAGGCTTAATATCAACGATCGGGTCGTCTCGATTAGCAATTGTAAAAACGACCGTTTTAGATGCTTTACTGCCCGATGCAACGTCGGTTGCGGTGAAATTGACCGTGACAGACGGTTCGGTTTCGTAATCAAAGACACCGCCAGGAGCAATGATCAGCATTTCACCATCGACAATAAAACGCGGATCATCGATATCCCACGTAATCTGACCGCCGCCGTTGATGACCTTAATCTGCGCGGCGATTAAGTTGGGCGGGAGGAGTTCTGGAATCTCATTCGGTGTAATGTTAATGCCCAGGGGATCATCCACTGGCGTCACAGTAATAGACAGCTCAATGGGGTCAGAAGCTTTTTTCCCGTCGTCAAGGATGACTTTGAAGGTATCAATCCCGTTGAAATCTTTGTTAGGAACATAATTCAGTCCGCCATTTGGCTTGATCGTCACGACACCATGCGCCGCTTGCGTGTCAAGAAGAACGATAAAGCTGTCATTTTCTGCGTCCGAAACCTTATCGAACAACTTTGGCGCTGGCACGACCAGTACCGTATCCTCAGGCATTATGAACTGTGGCAATTCATCAAACTTGGGAGCCGTATTTACTGCGGCGTTTGACGGCAGGGCAAACAAAACCGGGAAGTTCGCGCTGCCAACCGCCGTTTTGATGATGTGGGCATCGGTTCGTTCCAAAGAAATAGGAGCAATACCGGCGGATGTCTGCAACAGCAATTTGCCGGACACGGAATCAACGGCGAGATTGGTGGCGCTGGAGCTGGAGGGGGTTTGAATCGCAAATTGTCCAAGCACATTTGCGGTGTTCAAATCGATGATTCGAAGCGTCGCATCCGCAGTGGACATGGAATACAAAATCTCTCGCGAAGCGTCTATCGCGACCGGCCCAGTAACGCCAGTGATGGTTTGCAGCGAAGCAAAGCCCGCTGACGCATCGAGCAATTTCACGGTATCAGCGGTCGTTCGCAGCAGAACCAAGCCGCTGGCATCGTCGTAGCTGATCACTTCTTGACCCGCCAGAATTTCAACGCCACCGCTACCGATTTCAGTTGCCGTCGCGTTGCTCCAAAGCCGCAACAGCAGACCATCATTGGTCGGTGTGCTGACAACGGTGGTAACCGCACCGCCGCCTATGACATGGGTTCCAGCACCGACACTTACCGTGCTGCTGGCAACAACGATGGATGTACCGATCGACACGGACCGAAGAAACGTTGCATTACTAGATTGTTCAACAAGCAAACCGTTGCCAGAACCGTCAATGGCGATGTCCGCCCAACCGCTTGCGGGACTAGGAGTTTGCAGGCTGAGCGGTGCCACAACACCGCTGCTATCGATTATGAATGAGTGGTGGGACTGGTTGTCACTCGCAAGGGCCAGAATCTGGCCATCGGGAAGCAACTCGGTCGCACGAACGGGACCTGGAATGGCGAATGAGGCCGTTGAACCAGTACTAATATTGCTGCGCAGCACGTTTGAACCCGCGACAGTGATTGCAATATCGTTCTTGAGACTCGCGATCGACGTGCCGCCAGTGATCGCGATAACGCCAGCATCAAAATTTGGCACGACTGGAAATTGCGGCAATAACGGGGATGCTGATCCTTGAAACAACCGAATGATCGCTTCGTCACCGCTGAGATCAGCAAACTCAAATTGGCCCAAGGCATCGGTTGAGCGGACTGGCTCAGAATCATCCAGTTGCGAATTGTTATTGCTGTCGACAAAAACAATGCGTGATTGCAAACGCGGTTCGCTGGTGTCGGGGCGCCAAGACAGATTCGTGTCTTCAAACACAACACCTGCCACATTGGCGAGAACCTGCCGCTGGGAAAGCTGTTCAAAGAGCAATCGGCGCTTCCCGGAAAGAGCCTTCGAGTGCCCTAAAATGGCCAACAATCGTGGTTTAGTCGAAGGTGTATTTCGGGGGTGATTGCCAAATCTCACGTTAGGTATCGCCAGACAAAAAAACGATGTTTGAGAAACTCGCCGGTAAAAAAGACTGGTCCGAGTTTCCGATGGCTTACTTTGAGTCGGTGGTTGGACGCTCACCACCGCTTAACCCCATCAGTGTACCGAGTCCTTGACTCCGTTAGTAGCTTTACTGACTCGAATAGTTCCCGATCAACAAGCAAAATACTAGTGTTTCTTTGGTTGAAGGCAGTGCAATCCGATCAACCCATCGCCCAACAGCGATTTTAACAGACGGCAGAATGGAAATCTGCCGCAATCGATTCGCCAATCAAACCGTGGCACAACCACACCTGCAGGCTCTAGACACTTAAAATTTAAACACAAGGGAACCAAATTGTCCCCGATTTTGCAGCGCAGCAAAGTCAAGAATTAGGTATGCTGGGACAGTGTGTTCGAATCTGAATTTCAAAACTACCGACCACGATTGCGGGCGTCCCTAAAAAATCGTTTCGGTCTTCCTCGTCTCCTACGATGGCGATTTTAATGTCTTTTGGATCGTTTAGCCAATTCGCGTGGTGCACCTGCTTGGCTGCGTGTTTGGTCGGAATTTACGTTTCGAATGCCGTCGCGCAGGGAGGTGGTAACGCCAATGCGGTGGGCCTGGCCCTCGAATCGTCATTGGAATCTTCGGCGAAAACTGGCCCTGGGCAGCTACCCTCGACTTCAACCACGCCCTCTGGTTCTAGCCCTTCATTTAGCGCTCCACCTGGGATGACTCCACCCTCTGGCTACAGCCCTTCATTTAGCGCTCCACCTGGGACGACTCCACCCTCCGGTTCGCCGAGTAGCTCACCGTATTATGGATCAGGGGGCTCAATTGGCTCCGATCTAGGAGCAATCGGCTACGGCTCTGCTCAATCATCTGCAACGAGCGGTGCCAAGCGTACGCAATTGGTGCTGTTAGCTGCGTCCCAGCAAGCTTCCGTCGGGCTGGCTCGTTTCTTTGCTCCGTCCGCGACCGTCCGAGAGCAGACCGCGCAAAGCCTCACGTTGTGGGAACAAGCAGCATTGGCGTTGCATCAAGGTGACCAGAAACGGGCTCTTGCATTGTTCTATTCACACCTCGTCGCTGACGGTACTGACGCCACCAAGTCACTTGCAAATGTAGAATACAGTCGACTACTGAAACGTCCCGTTTGGTGCGTCCGCTTTGGCGTATCGGTACATCCACGCGTGCCTGATGCCCTGGCGAATGATCCTGAGCCGATTCGAGTCGGCATGAAGGTTACCAGCCCAATGGTTCGCAGCCGCTGGCCAGCAGGCACTGACCCTAGTCAAGCTAATTCGGTGCCAGTGGCGTCGCCCGTAAGTAGTGAATTCAACAATGGATTGCAAAGTAATCCCGGTGCGACGAAGGTTGTCACCGTGCTGGGCGGATCAGCAACCGCAGACGTCAAGGAGAAGCTTGATCGAAACCTTGGATTGGTGGCTGAGATCACTGCGGCGATGTTTTCGAGTCGTCAAAGTAGCGGCAAATTCGGTCGCGCTTTCGAAGGAATGGAAGAAGCCGGGGCGAAACTCGCGTCCTTGCAAGGCAATTCTGACGACACATCACCTAGCGATCTTCCCATGTGGATTCCAGGTGTCGATTTTGTCGGTGAAGGCTCGTTCACCGATATGCTCGCGATTGCTAAGAAAAGTGAACTTGACATGCTGCTGCATTTTGATGTCGTTGTCAAAGAGAACCGTACTGGTTCGCCGTCCTACACAACACGTTGCAAACTTCTTCACGTTGAGACCGGTGAGACCATTGGCATTTCCAAATCAATCGACAAGTTCGAAATCGCCTCAGGAACCAGTGGTGTTCGCGAAGCGGTGCAGGCACAACTTACGAATCTTTTTGACATCATCGACAAAAAATCTTCTGTCGAACCGTTGCCTGCGCTGCAAGCAAGCCACGCAACAGCCCGGATCGATTCACTCCTGGCATCGAACAAAGCCGGGACCCTGAGAAGTCTTGCCGAGTTAGTAATGTTCCGCAGTCGAGATTTGATCACTTCTGACCAACTTGATCATATTTTCTATTTTGCCGGTGGCGAAAACACGCTGGCTCTGCTTCACGAAGAGGTCGTTGGTCGTTATCAGACAGTGAAAGCTCGTATTGACATGGAACTCAATACCGAAGAATCTCCGTGAGCGGTATTCTATCGTCCATTGTGACTCAACTGCCTTGGTTACTACTGCTATGTATTGCGGTTCCCATCGTTTTCGTCGCATGGAAGTTGAACGCTTTCCCGACGTGGTGGTGGATGGCACTGTTCGCGATTTCTTTCCTGTTCGCCTTGATTGCTGTTCTGGCATCTGACGTCGTTGTTCTTCTGATGTTGTTTATTTCGACGGCAATTGTCTTTGTTGCCGTTGATTTAGCCGCGCTAATTATCGGTACAAAATCAGGCATCTCAGCAACCAGGAAAGTTGCGCTGACGGCTTCGCTGGGTGTCGAGCTGCCTTGTGAAGTGACGATCGATAATCCTACCCGCATGGAATTAAGAGGTGCGGTTCGAGATGATTTACCAGAACACTTCACCGCAAAGCCAGTTCAGCACAAGTTGTTGCTGCCGCCGCGCGGCAATGTCACCATGCGTCATAAATTGCTTCCGATGCGCCGTGGGCCATTCGACCTTGAGAACGTTTACCTGCAGCTAACCAGCCCTGCTCGATTTTGGGTTCTGCAAAAGACCTTAAAAGTTCACAATCGGTTGAACGTGTACCCGGATATGAAGCAGCTTGCTGACTATGCACTGCTTGCAAGAACCAATCGCCTCAGCTTGATAGGAGTACGACGAACGCGCCGAATCGGACAGGACAGCGACTTTGAGCGACTGCGAGATTACACTCCCGACGACAATTACCGCCACATCGATTGGCGAAGTACAGCTCGACGCAGTAAGTTAACCGTGCGGCAATTCCAATCGGACCAAAGCCAACGGATTATCTTTTTGCTTGACTGCGGAAGGATGATGACGAACGAACGCGGAGGCTTTTCCTTGCTCGATCATGCACTCAATGCCGCCCTGATGCTGGCCTATGTTGCTCTATCCCAAGGCGATGAAGTCGGGCTGCTTTGCTTCAGCGATAAGGTTCATCGTTTCATTCCACCGCGGGGAGGAGCCAGCCAAATGAACCGGTTGATCCGCGCCAGCTTTGATCAATTCCCAAGATTGGTGGAATCGCGGTATGACGAAGCCTTCTTGTATCTCTCCAATCATTGCAAACAGCGGTCTTTGGTCGTGATGCCAACGAATGTAATTGATGAAGTCAACGCCGCGCAAATTGTTAGCTACCTATCCAACTTGACGTCCCGACATTTACCGCTAGGCGTGCTGCTACGTGACCGGCAAATGTTTGATGCCGCCGACCATCCTGAGGGCGCACCCATCAATCTCTTTCGAGCCGCTGCCGCCGCCGACATCTTGTTATGGAGGCAACAGGTAATCGCCGACTTACACCATCGAGGTGTCCTTGTCGTCGACGCCTTCCCAGAAAACCTCGCGGCACCATTGGTGAATGAATACTTGCGAGTCAAGGCCAAGCATTTGCTGTAATCCAAGCCAGCGTCGCGACTATTTCACCGCTAACATTCGCTCGAGCGCCACCAAGCTCCAGCGAGTGACTTCGGGGTCGACTTCGATCACGTTGACAGGGTGGCCTGCCTGGAGATTTTCCAGGCTCCAACAGAGATGTGCTAAATCGATCCGGTACATCGTCGCGCACATGCAGATCACCGGACTAAGGAAGTATATCTCCTGCTCCGGATGTTCTGCTTTAAGTCGATTAACAAGATGCAGTTCCGTTCCGATCGCCCACTTCGATCCAGCAGGGCTGTCACGCACCGTTTGAATGATCTTGCCAGTGCTGCCTGATACGTCGGCGATATCGTTCACTTCACGAGGGCACTCCGGGTGTACAAGGATTTTGATCCCAGGATACTTGGCACGAAACTGCGCCACATGTTCCGGTCGGAACATCTGATGCACGCTGCAGTGACCTTTCCACAAGATCACGCGGCTTTGCTTGATCGCAGCTTCCGTGTTGCCGCCTAGCTCAAGTTGATATGGGTCCCAGACTGGCATTTCCTCTGAATCGATGTTCATCTTCAGTGCGGTATTTCGCCCCAGATGTTGGTCGGGAAAAAAGAAGACTCGATCGCCGCGCTGGAATGCCCACTCGAGAACCGCGCGAGCATTGCTGCTGGTACAAACGATCCCGCCATGACGCCCACAAAACGCTTTGAGGCTGGCTGCGCTGTTGATGTAAGTCACCGGAATCACTCGCTCGGTGTCGATCACTTCCGCCATGTCGGACCAGGCGGCTTCGACTTGGTTAATTGCCGCCATGTCAGCCATTGAGCAGCCCGCAGCCATATCAGGAAGCACAACATTGACTCGGCGACCGCCGCGTTCTGCCAGCTTGTCGGGTCGATTGGCCAGGATATCTGCGGTCTCGGCCATGAAGTGAACGCCGCAGAAAATGATCGCTTCGCAGGTTTCACTGTCCGCCGCCATGCGGCTGAGCTGGTAGCTATCGCCGCGCAAGTCGGCATGCTTGATCACTTCATCTTGCTGGTAATGATGCCCCAGAATCATCAAGCGGTTGCCCATCTCACGGCGGACGGCTTCAATTCGATCCCGTAAATCCGGCGCAGGGGCAGTTTTATAGGGCGCGAGGGGAAACGGGCGTTCGCTAACGATTGTGGTTGACGTCATGTTTACACCAAAAGAACGGATTCGTGGCAGATACTCAATAATAACCGCGGCGGCGTCAGGAGAAATGTGGGTCGCAAGAAATGACTGTATGCTTCGCTTGATTTGCGGTATACTCGTTAGCTTGTTGCAAGGAATTCATTCGAGTGCGTGAGCTTACCTATGCCCGTCGAGATGCAGTTAGCTCGGATCATTATTTCCGAGATTAGCGACAGCCAAGTCATTTATCTGAAAGAAGTTGACGGTGAGCGTCAATTTCCGATCTTGATCGGTATTTTTGAGGCAACGACGATCGATCGCCGAGTCAAAGACACCAACCAACCACCCCGCCCACTGACGCATGACTTGATCGTAAAAGTCGCCGAAGCACTCGGCGCTGAGGTCGACAGCGTCGTCATCCATGAATTGGCGGCACATACCTACTACGCGTCTTTACGGCTTCGTAAAAACGGTGAATTGATTGAAATCGATTCCCGACCCAGCGATGCGATTGCGGTTGCCGTCACGTTTTCCCCGCCGCTGCCAATTTTTGTTAGCGAGCAAGTTTTGGCAGAATCTACCTCTTCTCAATAGCGGTCGAGTCCGCTGCATTCCTAATGATTGTCACTTTAGAGGCTCGCGCAGCACGCGAGTGGACGGTTCGGGTTGGTGCCACAAGGCGAATCGCATTGGTGCCTACGATGGGCGCACTTCATGACGGTCACTTGAGCCTTGTCCGTCGAGCGCGCGAACTAGCAGATGACGTTGTTGTTTCCATCTTCGTGAACCCCACTCAGTTCGCGCCAACGGAGGACCTGGCACGATATCCGAAGCCAATTGAAGATGACCTCGCTGCCCTTCGCGACGAAGGTGTTGCCATGGTTTTCAACCCGTCGGTTGAAACGATTTACCCACACGGCTTCAGCACCTTTATTGACCCGCCGAAAGTTGCGTCTCCCTTGGACGGAATCATTCGGCCAGAGCACTTTCGCGGCGTGTGTACGGTTGTCTTGAAACTATTTCAAATCATTCCCGCATCGATCGCCGTCTTTGGCCAAAAAGACTATCAGCAATCACTGGTGGTCGCCGCAATGATCAAAGATCTGAATGTCCCCATTACTCTCGTTGTCGCAGCAACGGTGCGTGAGCCTGATGGGTTGGCAATGAGCTCACGCAATCGTTATCTGTCCAATGATGAACGTGCGAGGGCGCTTTGCATCTCACGTGCTCTGAACACAACGCGAAGACTATTCGACTTGGGTGAACGAAACGTAGCAACGATCGAGTCGACAATGTTGCATGAACTTCGAGTTGGCAAAAGCGACGGCGTTGATAGTGTTGACTATGCGGTCATTACGGATCACGAAACCCTACAACCGCTGGAATCAATTACGGATTCGGCCGTGGCACTTGTCGCCGCACGCATCGGCACGACACGATTGATCGACAACATGATCATCGTTTGCGATCGGTAACGGTATTTTAAATTTTAAAATGAAATTTTCAACCAACCTGAATTGTGGAAACTGCGTGGCTGCGGTCGCTCCTGCATTGGATGGAGACGCTCGTGTTACTCGTTGGTCCGTCGATATAAACCATCCGCAAAAATTATTGACAGTCGAAGGCGACGAAATCAGCGAAACATGGGTTCGGTCGACCGTTGCCCAGGCCGGGTTTCGCGTACTTGCCAGAATCGATTTGTCGCTACCAGTGACGGGCATCGAAAACCATCTCTCTGCAAAATTGCCGACCGAGACAGAGGCGAAAGGATCGTTCTCGCTGGCCCGCTACAAGCCGTTGCTATTGATCGTTGGCTACCTGTTGACTGCCGTTGGCGTCATGGAATGGCAATTCGGTAGCTTTGATGGTGAGCGCGCGATGA
Organism: Planctomycetaceae bacterium; assembly: GCA_043775635.1. Taxonomy (GTDB): domain Bacteria; phylum Planctomycetota; class Planctomycetia; order Pirellulales; family Pirellulaceae; genus UBA6163. Next base: position 34,992 of record JAYVSE010000121.1, read on the forward strand.
GCCACTTCATGGGCGGATTTTTTCTGGCATTTTCCTTCTTCAAGCTTCTTGATCTCTCCGGTTTTGCCAGTGCGTTTGCAATGTACGACGTCGTCGCGCGCAGGCTTCCTTTGTATGCCTGGTTGTATCCATTCATTGAAATCGGGCTGGGGGTCGCATATTTGGCCAGACGCACCCCTCCGGCAGTGCACTTGGCAACGTTGGTTATCATGTTGGTCGGATGCGTCGGCGTCGTTGCGGTGCTGAGGCGTGGGGCAACGATCCGCTGTGCCTGTCTCGGGACGGTTTTTAATCTTCCCATGTCAGTCGTTACGGTCGTGGAAAACGGCTTGATGGCGATAATGGCCGCCGCAATGCTGCTTTGAGTGAGCCGTAGGCGCTAGCCTCGGGCTTTACAAGGCTCTAACGGACGCAATACCCGCAGCTAGCGGCCTGTTGATTTAGTGAGCCGTACGCGCTAGCGTCGGGCGCTATGGCAGGACGCCTACCGTTGACGGCCCGTGGCTAGCGCCAACAGCTCACTAAAATGATGAAACCCACTAAACCAACGGCCCGCTAGCGCCGTCGGCTCACTAAGTCCACGCCACTCCGCCCGACCTTGCGGAGGAGAAGTGAGCCGGAATTTGTATGACTTGAAGGCCAATCAAATTTAGCCAAACGTCCCAGTCGCAAACATTTTCATCAGGCCACCTCCCCTCACTCTACTCAGCACTTCAAGGTTAAGATTTCGCCCATCATTGTTAAGTAACAGTCCTAAAACAAAAGTAAGCTTTTAGCGGAATGGCGCGAGCCGTCCGGTATCCCGGAACCGGAGAGCTTGCGCTCTTCCGCTACGATTGAAAATCGGGAAGATATTTCGGACTGTTCCTAAGGACACTTTCGTTTCATGAAGAAGCCGGCAACCAGCCGTCGATTGCAACTCTCTCGCCGCGCATCTGCAGCGCGATGGGATGCCTCGTTGGAATACAACGTCGGTATTTGGCACAAGGTTTCGCCATCTCAGTTATTCGTTGGTTCATTCGCACTGCTGATATTGCTTGGTACCTTGGGGCTCAAGTTCCTACCAGGGATTAGTGCGAGCACGCCGCTTTCGTGGAGCGATTGCCTGTTCACATCGACGAGTGCGGTTTGCGTGACCGGATTGACCGTTGTCGACACCGCCACGCAATTCACTTTTCGTGGCCAACTCTTTATTTTGTTCTTGATTCAATTGGGCGGACTTGGCATCCTTGCGTTTACCAGTCTGCTGATTCAAGTACTTGGGTTTCACGTATCGCTTCGCGCGGAGTCGTTAACTCACGAAGCTAAAAAGGGTGGTCCGAACGTCGACCTAAAGCGATTGACCCTCGACGTCGTCATCTTCACTTTTGTGATCGAAGCGATTGGGAGTTTAGGGTTATGGATCACGTGGGGACCACGCTTGGGCTGGGCGGAAGCAGTGTGGCCGGCCGTGTTTCATTCCATCAGCGGATTCTGCAACGCCGGTTTTTCCACTTACAGCGACTCCTTAATCGGCTTTCGGGAATCTTCAGCGACGCTGTTGATCATTTCCGCCGTAATCATTTCCGGAGGACTTGGATTTGTCGCGATGGAGGAATCGATTATGTACTTTTCAAAGCGAAAAAAGCCTGGGTCGCGACGGTTGTCTGTGCACACTCGCTTGGTTTTAGTTTCGAGCATTGTACTGCTCGTTGTGCCATGGCCGATGTTCGCTTTTTTCGAGTGGAATGCGACACTGGATGGCTTATCTGTCGCCGACAAAATCATCAACTCCCTGTTTCTTAGCGTTACCCCAAGGACCGCTGGGTACAACTCGATCGACTATTCTGCCGCGTCCGATGGCACTAATTTTCTTACTATTATTTTGATGTCGATCGGAGGTTCGCCCGGTTCGACGGCCGGTGGAATGAAAACGACGACGTTCGCCCTTATCATATTACTCGCATGGTCGCGATTTCGTGGCAATGAAACCACCGTGTTCGCCTTGCGATCGATTCCGCCTGACACGATCCAACGCGCGATTGGTTTGGCGGTGGTGGCGACGACAGTCATGGTACTGGGCGTCTTTGCGCTGGCAATCACGGAGCACGTGCCAGAATCACGTGGGAATTTTCTCTCCCGAATGTTTGAGGCCGTGAGCGCCTTCAATACGGTAGGCTTGTCGATGAATTTGACCCCGAATCTAACGTTGCCAGGTCGGTTGGTAACGATCTTACTTATGTTTCTCGGGCGAGTTGGCCCGTTAACCCTTGCCGCCGCACTCGTCATCGGTCGAGCCAAGCGTGCACACTTTCGGTATGCGTACGAAGACGTCATCGTGGGTTAAGAAAGTCCATTCAAAGAAGGAACACATCAATGAAACGATTTGTCGTCATCGGGTTGGGGAATTTTGGTTCCAGCGTTGCCGAAGCCTTGAGTGCCAAAGGGCATGAAGTGGTCGCCATCGATATGGATGGCGACGCCATCGATCGAATTGCACCAATGGTTGCCAAAGCGGTCGTCGGAAACGGCACCGACTTAACGACGCTAGAGCGATTGGGGGTGAAGGATGCCAACGCTGGTGTCATCTCCACCGGAGACGATATCACGGCCAGTATTTTGGCGACCATGGCGCTGCATGACCTACAGGTGCCCGATGTCTATGTCAAAGTCATCTCGCGCGATCATGCCCGTGTCATGGAACGAATTGGTGTCACCGAAACTGTTTTTCCGGAACGCGAATCTGCCATCAGCCTTGGAACAAGGATTTGCGGCACGGCGTTGCTGAACTATGTACGTCTTGGAACCGGCTTTAGCGTGCAAGAAATGGCGGTACCTGACCAATGGGGTGGCAAGACGCTTCGTGAATTAAAACTTCGTCAAAACTATGACATCACGGTCGTCGCACTGCATGATGTATTAACGGATCGCATTACCCCATCGCCTGACCCTGACGCCAAGCTAAAAGATAGTGACACATTGATGGTGGCTGGCAGCGATGAAGCGCTTGCACGCGCTGCTGAGTTAAAATAATTCGCCCCGCGCGATTGGGATTAGGCTGAGCCGCACGCGCTAGCGTCGGGACTCATGTTATATCGCCGACAGCAACGAGGTCCGTGGCTGGCGCCATCGGCTCACAGAATAGGATGACAACCCCAAATTCATTTCTATTCAATTCGCAATGCGTCGGCATTGTCGATTGTCAGTTGCTGCATCTTTCTCCAGGCTTAGTTGCGGCCTGTGTAAGGTTCCGTTTTGCCTGTGAGATGAACCGTTTTTCCCAGCAGTGAGAACGGTGCCGGCTGATGTAAATGCTGCGTAAACGGCTGGTGGGACTATCACGATCACGGTGTTCTGTTTGTCGATTTCAATGAAGACAGCGGCACCGTCTCTACCAGCACTGATCCTCACGTCACTAACTGTCCCTGTTATTGTTTCGTCTGCTGAATCGTTCGATTCCTAAGGCTGGTCTGGCATAACAACATCGACGACCGGTGCTGCATTCATTTGAGCAGCACTGGTTTCTTCAAGTAATGCTTGCCAACGAGGATTGTCGGGTTCATGCTCAATCAACCAGGGGAGATGGAACTTTGCGGCGAACCAATATTTGTCCGCGACCGCTTTAATCGCAGTGGTCTGGCGATAACGTAAACTTCGCTTGGACTGGAGTGCAATCAGTTTGCGTCCAAACTCTGCATCCCACGGAGGCGACGAATGGGACGCGTCTGTGAAATGATTGATAAAGCTAGACAAGTCATTTGGTAGGACCTGTTCGACATCAAAAAAGTTCACGCCTTGAACAGAAGCTGTTGCTAAGCGGATTCCGTCGGGGCTAAAGGCCACGGCGTGGACAATACCATTATGTCGCATCGGCTCGCCAAGCGATGCACCCGTCTGCGCATCCCACAGGCGTGCTGTCTTGTCATCCGAAGCGGTTGCCAAACATGAGCCGTCGGGGCTAAAAACCACGGAGTGGACACGGTATTCATGTCGCATCGGCGTGCCTTGCGGTGCACCCGTCTGTGCATCCCAAAGCCGTGCTGTTTTGTCATCCGAAGCGGTTGCCAAGCGTGAGCCGTCGGGGCTAAAGGCTACGGAATAGACCTAGCCTTCATGTCGCATCGGCGTGCCAAGCGGTGCACCGGTCTGCGCATCCCACAGCGATGCCGTCTTCCACGAAGCGGTTGCCACGCGTGAGCTGTCGGGGCTAAAGGCAACAGACCAGACAGTGCCATTAGTGCCATTATGTTGCATCGGCTCGCCTACGGGTGCATCCGTCTGCGCATCCCACAGCTGCGCTGTATTGTTCTCCGAAGCGGTTGCCACGCGTGAGCCGTCGGGGCTAAAGGCCACGGAACGGACACGGTCTTCGTGGCGCATCGGTTCGCCAAGCTGTGCCCCCGTCTGTGCATCCCACAGTCGTGCTGTATTGTCTTCCGAAGCGGTT